>CAYFXO010000018.1:0-24947 GCA_964347125.1 uncultured Methanomassiliicoccales archaeon
TTCCCGCACGCCTGGCAGGTCCGCAGGCCCACCTCCACGGTGATGCCGCCCCGGGAGGCGGCCTCTTTCACGAGGCGTTGCGGCCCGCCCTCCTGCCCGACGGGGAACAGTCCGTGCGGGGGCGGCCTCATCCGACGCTCCTTCGCTTTCTCGGGCCGCCCCATCCGCGCCCCGATCCGGGCCCCCGCCCGGGGCCGCACGGCGATGCCGGAGAGGCGGGAGACGTACTCCAGCGAATCCTCCACCCCCTCCACGTCGTCCCCCTCCACCGCGAGGAGCGTGCGCAGGACCTGGCCCACCCACGGCTCGAGGACGAACCCCTCCGGGCGCAAGCGGTGCAGCGCGCCGAGCTCCAGGAGGATGTCTCGGAGGCGGTCATCCGCGGGGAGGGTCAGCGGTTCGCTCGTGCCCGCCCCCGCCACCGCGCCGCGCAGCGTCTTCAGGTCCTCGACCGGGACATCGTGCCAGAACAGGTTGTACTTCGGATGGAGAGGGACGCCGTGCTCCCGCGAGAGGGCCACCGCGGTCTCAAAGTCCGGGTCCTCCCACCCCTCCGGCAGCGCCCCCGCCGCCGCCTCCAGCTCCAGGCCGTACCATTCCAAGCAGTAGGCCCCCGGCAGCAGCGGGTGGGCGTTCTCCAGGAACTCCCCGAAGGGCACCAGCATCTCGCCCAGGTCCACGACCCGCCGCACCTGCCCCGCGACAGCGTCCGCCTCCTCCACGCTCTGCAGGGCCACCAGGTCCCCGTCCCGGAGCCACACGATGGGGCCATCGATGCCGTCGCACGGCGTGGCCGCCGCGGCCTTCCCGGGCCCCTCCACCTTCAGTTGTGTCCCCACCGCGATGAACTCGTCGAGGATCCGCATGGTGGCGGGATGGATCGCCACCGCCGCGAGCCCCGTGGCCCGCGTACGGCCATAACGCAGGCGGAACCCCCCCTTGCGGCTCGGGTGGGCCAGCACGGGCCGCCCCGCCACGATGTTCTCGATGAACTTGTCGCTGGGCCCCACGCCGACCTCCTCCCCGCCGCCGTGGCGGGCCTTCACCAGCTCCTCCAGGAAGTCCCACCCGTCGATTCCCAGTCGCCGCACGTGCTTCAGGACCTTCGCGGCCTTCAGGCACAGCCCCTCCGCCACGACGAGGCACGCCCCGCCCCGCACCCGGTTCGTCTCGATGTTCGGCAGGTCCCGGTGGCCGCTGATCTCCTCGTCCTCCGTCCCTTCGCCGTTGATGCTCACCGGGCAGGTGGCCACCGCGAGGGCGATCTCCTCCCGCGTGGGCGTATACTGCAGGTGCTGGGACCGCTTGTACAGGGGGATCTCCTCGGTGAACCGCTCCACGACCTCCCGCGACGCAACGAACCGCCCGACACCCAGCTCCCGCCGGACGACGTCCGCGATGAGGACGCTGAGGGCCTGCCCCGTGCCCCCCGCGGACCGGATGGGCCCGGAGAAGAACACCTCGGCGTAGGTCCCCTCCCGCCCCTTCACGACCCGGGCGTGGGTGACCCCCTCTAGCGGCGCCACGAGGATGCCTTCCGTCAGAATCGCCAGCCCGACGCGGACCGCCCGTTCCAAGGCCTCGTCCACCGTCTTCGCGGGGCGCGCCGCCATCTCTTTCGCGATGAGGAGGGCGGTCTCTTCCCGGTCGTGCTCCTCCGCCACCGCGCGAATGCGCTCCGCGACGCCCTCGACCCCGAACCCGCTCAGCACCCGCTCCACCCTGGAGGCCAAGTCCTCTGCCCGAGGGATCTCCACCTCCAGCTCCGGGTCGAAGCCCTTCGCCCGGGCCTCCGAGGCCACGCGGTACGCCGCGTCCGCCTGGGCTTCCAGGCGGGAGAAGTAAGCCTCAATGTCCGAGCTGCACGCTACCCGACTCACACCATCACCAGAAGGGCGGGGGGAGATCGGTGGGGTATGGGGGGACGCGATTAAAGCATTGCGACCTTCGCTTGAATGCATTCGAGGTCAGCTTCAAATACGCTCGGGCGAGTGGTCGGGTCGGCGACCCATGCTCCGAGACATCCAGGGCGACGCGTTCCAGGCCGAGGTGCTCCGGCGAGGCGGCCGCCAGGTCGTCCTGTTCTGGGCCCAGTGGTGCCCCTTCTGCGTCCGCTTCAAACGGCTCTTCGACGCCCGGGCTTCGGAGACAGAGGCGGACCTCGTCGGCGTGGACATCAGCTCGTACTCCGACCCCCTCTGGGACGAGTACGCCGTCGATGTCGTCCCCACCCTAGTGGTCTTCGACGACGGCGAACCCGTGGACCGGCGGGACGGCGTGCTGGGCGTGGGGCTCGCCCCCGAGTCGCTGGACGAGTTGCTCGCCGCCTGACAAGGCCGGTACCGGCGCTCACGGATACCCGTCCCCAAAGAGATAAATAGAGTTCTCAGAATGAAAACGCCGGATGCGGAAGATCAAATCCGGCATCTACGGCCTCAACCCCCTCCTGGACGGCGGCATCAACGTGAACTCCACGTCCGTCGTCATCGGGGCCTCGGGCGCCGGGAAGACCACCTTCGCCACCCAGTTCATCCGCCGCGGCCTGGAGGAGGGCCAGGAGGGCATCTTCGTCTCCCTGGACGAGAACAAGGAGCAGATCATCCGGGAGGCCGTGGAGATGGGCTGGACGGAGATCCTCGACTACCTGGACGACGAGCAGCTCGTCTTCATCGACGCCTCCGGGAAAGAGTTCGCCACCTTCATCAAGAAGGAGCTCCCCGCCTTCGTGGGGGAGTGGACGGGGGCGGACGCCCGCATCTCCATCGACCCCCTCACCCCCGTGATGTGGTCCACCGCCGACGCCTACGAGCAGCGGGACCTCATCGGGTTCATGCTGAAGGAGCTCCGCAAGGTGGGCACCGTCCTTTCGACCTTGGAGGAGCACGGCACCGCGGGGGACCTCTCCGGCCGGGAGACCATCATCCCCATGTACCTCGCCGACTGCGTGATGCACCTCCAGTACCGCGCCCTGGACGACATGGTGACCCGCCGCCTCAAGATCGTGAAGTGCCGGAGCAGCGCCCACTCCGAGCACAGCCACCCCTACCACATCGTGAAGGGCCTGGGCCTCGTCGTGGACCGGGGCGAGTTCGCCCCCACGGAGAGCGACGCGATCCCCACCCAGGTCATGGAGGAGCTGGAGAAGCTCGGGGACCGCCTCCCCCCCACCGTCCACCGCCGCCTCCTGAAGTCCCTGGAAGAGCTGACGGACCAGGACTTCCAGGACATCAAGGGCGCCGAACTCGTGGAGAGCATCCTGGACGAGTACGCGAGGGAGTAGATGCCCCGCAAGGTGGGACGGGCCCTCGAGGCCGCCGTCCGCGGGGAACGGGGGGCGGAGCGGGGAGAGCGGGCCGAGGCGACCCTCCTGAGCGCCCCCCGCCGGCGGATCCTGGAAGTCCTGTGCGCCCGCCCCGTGCTCGCCGCCTCCCAGATCGCCCGCCGGGCGGAGATGGCGACGACCACGGTGCAGTGGCACCTGGGGAAGATGGAGGAGGCGGGCTACGTGGCCTCCGAGCGGCGGGGCCGCACCCGCCTGTACTACCCCGTCGGCCTCATCGCCCGTGAGGACGTCCCCCTCCTCGAGGTGCTGGGGCAGGGCCTCCCCCGCGACATCTACCGCCACCTCAGCCGGCAGACGGGGGCGAGCCAACGCGACCTCGCCGAGGCCCTGGGGGCGACGCAGCAGGCCGTCCACCGCGCCGTCTCGAAGCTCACCAACCGCGGCCTCGTGGCCTCCGTGGAGGACGGCCGCTTCATCCGCTACTACCCGACCCCCCTCCTCGCGGACCGCCGGGAGGCGACCGCCGCCCGGGGGAAGGCGTTCCTCGAGCACATCCTCCAGCGGGTGGAGCGGGAGGCCTCCTCCGCCGAGGTCCACCGCAAGACGGACACCCAGCTCATCGTGGACCTCCGCGGGGGCTCCGGCGCGGGCGCCCTGCGCATCCTCGCCGACCCCTTCGCCACCGTCCTGCAGGACCTCTAACACAATATTCCGTCTGCTTCCTATCCGAAACCTCCCCCGTTTCCTCCGTTCGCTCCCAATAACCCCTATTAATACGCGCGTGCGACCTCGTTGTGGATGGCCGAGGATGTCCTCCAGTGGCTCACCCTGATTCCCGGCGTCACTCCGGAGAAGGCCCGCCGCGTCAAGGAGGCGGGCTTCCGCACCCTCGACGCCCTCCGCCGCGCCACCACGGAGGAAATCGCCCAGGTCGAGGGTATCGGCCCCATCCTCGCCCAGCGCATCCGGAACTACCTCACCTGGGTGGAGGGGGAGATCCCCGAGGAGGGCCTGCTCCTCTGCCCGGAGTGCGGCGCCTTCATCTCCCCCAACGCGACGGAGTGCCCCCACTGCGGCATCGCCTTCGAGGAGGGGGAGGTCTCCGAGGAGGACGAGGAGGAGGTCCCGCCCGCGGAGGAGGTCCCCGTCCTCCACATGTGCCCCTCCTGCGGCGCCTTCATCTCCGCCAAGGCGGACGTCTGCACCCACTGCGGCGCCGTCTTCGAGGAGGGCGAGGAGTTCGTCGCACCCGAGATCCCGATTCCCGAAGAGGCCGCGGAGGCCACCCCCACCCCCTGTCCCCTCTGCGGCACCTTCGTCGCCCCCGGGACGGGCGCCTGCCCGTCCTGCGGGGCTTCTCTCGTTGAAGCCGAGGAGGACGACCTCGACCAGTTCCTTGCCGAGATGGAGGCCCTGGAGACCCCGGAGAGACCGCCCGAGAAGAAGGTCCGGCCCCCGAAGCGGCGGGAGGCCCCCAAGGGCATCGTCCGGGACTTCCTGACCCGCTGGGAGCGGACGAAGGAGGCGGAGAAGCCGAAGGACCCGGAGGAACTCCTGGACAACTACGACCGCCTGCTGGAGGTGGACCCGACCCTGGAGCGCATCTGGGTGAAGCGCGCCGAGGTCCTCCGGGAGCTGGGCCGGGACGAGGAAGCCGTGGAGGCCCTCGCCCGGGCGGCGGAGCTCAACCCGAAGAAGCGGGCGGACTACAAGCTGCAGGTCATGGACATCCTCCGGACCACGGAGGACGTCTCCCCCATCGCGCCGGAGTGGGAGACGGTCGCCCCCGCCGTCCCGGAGCAGGCGGCGGCGCGGGCCCTCGCCCAGTACGAGCGCCTCCTCCAGGTCGACCCCACCCTCGTGCGGGCCTGGGAGGTCAAGGCGGAACTCCTCCACCTCCTGGGGCGGGAGGAGGAGGCCACCGTCGCCCTCCAGACCGCCGTGGACCTCCGCCGCCAGGAGGGCGAGCGCCGCCTCGGCGAGGTGGGCCGCCTCGAAGGCGAGGAGGTCACGCCTCCCCGCCCCGCGGTCCCCTACCGTCGGCGGGACGACGGCATGGTCAACGGCCTCGCCCCCGGCCGCGTGAACGGGCTGGACGCGGGCCGCGTCAACGGCCTCGTGAACGGCTCGGGCATGGGCCGCGTCAACGGCCTCTCCACCCCTTCCGGCCGCGTCAACGGCCTCATCAACGGCACGGGCCTCACCAACGGCCGGATCGACGACTTCCGCCCGCCCATCCGGCCCCCGGACACCCGGTGGCTGCTGAACTCCATCGGCGTCGCCGGCGTGCTATTCGCGATGATCCTCGCCCCCCTCGTCCTCAACGTGTTCTTCGAGGTGGAGGGCGGGGGCATCCTCGTGGACGGGGACTTCGCGGACTGGGTCGGGGTCCCCGCCTACGTGGACACCCTCCAGGACGTCCCCGCGAATCCCGACGTCGACCTGGTGGCGTACAAGGTCCTCCAGACGAACAACAAACTGGGCGTGTACGCCAGGGTCCAAGGTCAGGCCCTCAACGGATCAGGGCCCGCGGGCGTCGATGCCTTCTTCGTGATGATCGACCAGGACGGCTCCGAGACCACCGGATACCGCCTGGAGGGCCTCGGCGTGGACTCCATGATCGAGGTCTCCGGCTGGAACTCCAGCATCCACCGGGCCCAGGAGCACACCTTCGAGGACGCCGGCTCCCAGGATGACTGGAACGCCTTCCGGGCCGTGGGCCGCGCCTCCGTGGCCGTCCGGGGGAGCGAGATGGAGCTCCTCACCGTCGCCCCCGACACCGCCAGGGTGCGGGTCCTCACCGCGGACATCGCCGGCAACGCGGACGCCACCGACGCCATCGTGAGCCGCCTCCCGGGGGCCCTCACCGTCGCCCAGCGCACCCTCGCCCCCTCCATCATCACCTCCGCCCAGGTGCCCCTGGTCGCCCTGGACGTCCGACCCCACGGCGGGGACGTCACCCTGGCGAACCTCTCCGTGGCCCTCACGGGTACCGCCCCGCCGGACACCCTCTCCCTCAACCTCCTGGACGAGAACAGCGTCATCCTGGCCTCCGTCGTCCCAGGGGGCCCCATGGCCACCTTCCCCTTCGCCATGACCGTCGACCGACCCCGGGTCCTCCAAATCACCGCCTCCTTCACTGTCCTCAACGCCGGCACCAGCCTGGGCCTCCGGGTCATCGGCGCGGAGTCCGGCGCCACCGTCTCCTTCCAGGACGTGGGCCTCACCGGCTCCTACATCCTGGGCGCGCCCGACCCCACGGTGGACGGGGCCTTCGCGGACTGGTCCGCGGTGCCGGGCCTCTTCGACGCGGACGACGACGTGTTCACCCTCCGGGCCCCCGGCCTCGTCAACGAGAACATCGATCTCCGGGGCTTCCGGATGCACTTGGGCGGCAATGCCTCCTTCTACGCGGAGATCGACCAGGACGGGAGGATGCTCGGGGGCGCGGACCTCCCGTCCCTCCGGCCCCGCCCCCTGCCCCCGTCGGCGGACGTGGACAGCGACGACGACACGGTCCCCGACGTCTTCGAGCCGAACCTCTCCTTCGACTTCGACAACGACGGCACCCCCGACGCGGACGAGGGCGGGGACGTGGACAGCGACGGGGTCGTGGACTACCCCGACGGCTCCGATGTCTGGCTCAACACGACCATCCCCGCCTGGTACCCCACCGACTACCGCGACCGCGTCGTCACCCGCTACGTCGGCCCCATCTCCCGTCTGGTCCTGGAAGGCACGGAGCGCTGGATGCTCTTCGTCGACGCGGACGGCCTCCCCACAGGCCTGGGCGTCGCGGCGGGAACGGCCCTCCATGGCATGGACTACCTCCTCCTGGTTGAGGGCCGGCACGGGGAGATCCGCTCCAGCGCCTTGTACGCCTACAACAGCACGACGATCTCCCCCTGGCAATTCCTCCGCGACGTGGACGCGGCCGTCGACACCTACCGCTTGGAGGTGGCCGTGGACGCTGCCGACCTCCCCCTGGCCCCCGAGTTCGCCGTCCTCTTCCGGGCGGTGGACTGGATGGGGGCGCGGGACGACTCCGACGCCACCCTGGGCAACGCCACCGCCGGCCGCGGCACCCGCGCCCCCGCCACGGAGGTCGTCCTGAACGAGATCTCCTCCGCGACCGCCAACGACTGGATCGAGCTGGCGAACCCCACCTCCACCTCCGTGGACCTGACGGGGTGGGCCATCCAGATCCGCCCCGCCCAGGGCGGGAGCTGGACGACCATCTACACGTTCGGGAGCGTCACCATCGGCGCCTGGGGCAGCGGCAGCGAATACCTCTCCGTGGACCTGGGCGGTGACATCCTGCCCAACAAGGCCCGCAAGATCCGCCTCGTGGACGCCAGCGGCCTCGAGGTGGACCAGACCCAGAACAAGAAGATGAGCGCCGGGCAGACCTGGGCCCGGTACAAGGACTCCGTCACCGGCAAGCCCTGGGACACGAACAGCGACAACAAGGACTGGTACGTGTCGGACAACCCCACCCAAGGGGACGCCAACGACCTGGCCATCCCGGAGTTCGGGGAGATCGCCGTGCCCCTCGGAGCCGTCCTGCTCCTCGTGCTGGGCGCGTGGGCCCGGAAGCGGCGGCGCCGGCCCGCGACGCGCAGCGTCGCCTCCTAGTGGAGTGTGGAGAAAGGGGGAGGTTGACGGCGTTCCAAGGGCCAAAGGCCGTTAGAGCGGTACGGTTCACCGCCCCTCATAAGCCGAAGCCTCCGAGAGGCGGCTAGCGTACCTAGGCCATACGGTCCAGGACCCCTTGATGGGGCTAGGCTTTCCGTGGGCTCGCGCGCCACAGTACCGCAGAGAACGCGGGCGGGCTTAGCTTCCGGGTTCGGGATGAGACCGGGCGTTTCCCCGCCGCTGTGGCCGTCAACCGAAGCCACGAGAGCGGCGGTGGCTATAAATCCTTTGTGTCCGCACCCTCTCCCTAGGAGGCTTTCAGGACCCGGTCCCGGCTCCGGCTGAGGGCCTCCAGCCCGGCGAGGGGCTTGCCGCAGAGGAAGTCCATCAACGCCCCGCCCCCCGTGCTGATGTGGTCCACGCGCCCCTGGAGGTGCATCTGCTCCGCCACCGCGACCGTGTGGCCGCCGCCGATCACCGTGAAGGCATCGGCGCTCCCCACGGCGTCGAAGATCTCCCGGGTCCCCAGGGAAAACTCCTCGAGCTCGAAGACCCCCGCGGGCCCGTTCATGATGATCGTCCCCGCCTCCCGGATGGCCTCCATGTACGCGCCGAGGGTGTCGATGCCCAAGTCCATGATGCGCGCGTCGCCCGGGATCTTCTTGACGCGCACGTCGTCGCGGCCGTCCTTGATCTGGACGCCCACGTCCACCGGCACCTCGATGGCCTCCGGATACTGCTTGAGCAGCGCCCCCGCCTGCCCGATGAGGGCTTCCGAGTTCCCCACCTCGTGTTCGAGGAACTCCCGGTTCGCCACCCCGATGTCCGTGCCTCCCGCGGCGAGGAAGAGATTCGCCACGAGGCCCGTGGTGAGGATGCGGTCCACGATTCCCTTGTCGAGGAAGTGCCCCATCACCTCCGCCGTGTCGTCCACCTTGACCCCGCCCAGGATGGCGAGCCTCGGGGAGGGCCCGCTGTGCATGGCCTTCCCGAGCATCTCCACCTCCCGCTCCATCACCCGCCCCGCCATGGCCGTCAGCACCTCCGCGAACCCGACCAGCGTGGGTTGGGAGCGGTGCGCCGCCGCGAAGGCGTCGTGGACGAAGTAGTCCGCCAGGGGCGCCAGGCGCTGGACGATGTGGCTGTTGCGCTGCGCGTCGGGGGAGGCGCCCTTTAAGGCGATCTCCTCCGCGTAGAACCGGGTGTTCTCCAGGAGCAGGATGTCCCCGGGCCGGAGGCTCCCCACCGCTTCCCGTGCCGCACGTCCGTAGAGGGAGTCCACGTACTCCACGTCCCGGTTCAGCAGATGGGACAGCCGGATGGCGTGGGGCTCCAGCGAGGTGTAGTCCGACTTCCCGGGGCGGCTCTGGTGGGCCAGGAGTACGACCCGGGCGCGGACCAGGTCCTTGAGGGTGTCGAGGTGGTTCCGCATCCGCGCGTCGTTCAGGATCCGCCCCGTGGCGGGGTCCATGGGGGAGTTGATGTCAACCCGGACGAGGAGGGTCTTCCCACGGGTGTCGAAGTCGTCGAGACTGAAAAACTCCCGCCCCATGGGAACCGAGGCGGCGATAGCGGAAAAGGGTAGATATCTCTTTGCATGTGGGTCGGGGGCCAGCACGTTAGACCCATCTGTCTTGCCCCCCGAGGCGGCCGCGAGGAATCCCGCCTCCAGGAATCATACCGAAAGGGATATTAAATTCGGCCTTGATAGCCCGAGTGGGGCCCCTCCGTGACCAACGATTTTGACTTGCCAAAAGGCAAAATCATCCGGTCGGAGACTGGGGGCACCGACGTCCTCAAGAGCCTCCTCCTCGACCTCAAGCGTTACTCCTTCACCGGTTACGTGAAGACGGAGTCCACGCGGATGAACCAGCCCTCCCTGGGCGTCGTGGGCATCAAGGAGGGGTCGCCGGTCCTGTCCATGCACCAGGTGGGGGAGGACCGCCTGGGCGGCCGCCCCGCCCTGAAGCGGGTGTGGGAGGACTCCTACACCACCACCTCCACCATCGAGATCCACGCCCAGGTGTCTATGGAGGAGATGCTCCGAGAGCTCGGGGACGCAGCCCGCATCGAGGTGGGCGCCCGGGAGAAGGCGAAGGCCGTCAAGGAGAAGGAACCCTACAAGCGGAAGATCGCCGTCTGGCGCTCGAAGGGCTACGACATCGCCGCCCTGGAGAAGGCGCTGGAGGGGGACGCCGGCGAGGTCGACGAGGTGTTCGACCGCTTCGCGGAGAACGTCAAGAAGCTGGACGTCCTCAGCGACATCCTCGAGTCCTTGGAGACCGATGGCTTCGAGGCGCGGCTCGACCGAATCCGGCAGATGTTCCGGAATCCGAACATGGTCCTCGCCGTCGAGGCCGAGATTGAGGGCCTGCGGGAGGACATCGAGGTCGCCAAGGCGGGCGAGCCGGAGGAGCCGGCGCCGCCCCCCCAGGAGGTCCCCGAGCCCATACGGCCCCGCCCCGTAACGACCGCGGAGACCCTCGCCCTAGCCGCGGCGGATGCCGAGCAGGAGGACGTGGAGATCGTGGACGACGCCACGAACCTCATCCAAGCCTTCACCTTCGACCGCTTCGTCGTGGGCGGCAGCAACCGCTTCGCCCAGGCGGCCTGCTACGCGGTGGCCCGCACCCCCTACACCACCTACAATCCCCTCTTCGTCACCAGCGGACCCGGCCTTGGGAAGACCCACCTCCTCAACGCCATCGGCAACTACATGAACGAGCACGATGGCAACGCGAAGATCGTCTACGTCCCCACGGAGCGGTTCACCAACGAGTTCCGCCGGGCCGTGAGCGACGGGACCCTCCACGACTTCCGGGACCGGTACCGCACCCTGGACGTGTTCCTCCTCGACGACACCCAGTTCCTCGCGGGGAGGGAGGACGTCCAGGAGGAGCTGTTCCACACCTTCGAGGCCCTCTACAACGCCAAGAAGCAGATCGTCCTCACGAGCGACCGGCCCCCGAAGGAGATCCCCGCCTTGGAGGAGCGGCTGGAGTCCCGCTTCGAGTCCGGCCTCGTCGCCGACATCCAGGTCCCCGAGCCTGAGACGCGGATGTCCATCCTGAGGGCCCGGGTCCGACGAGATAGCCTAGAGGTCCCCGACGACGTCCTGGAGTTCATCGCGTCCAGCATCACGGAGAACATCCGCGAGCTCACGGGGGCCCTAAACCGCGTTGTTGCGTTCTCGTCCCTCATGAACACCCCCGTCTCCGTCAGCATCGCGAAGGAGGTCCTGAAGGACCTGGTGGGCGAGGGCCCCGCCCGCACCGCCGCCCGCCTGGAGGAGTACGAGGGGAACCTCGTCCCCGGCCGCGCCTACCTCGTGGAGGAGGAGCGCCCGGACAACGCCCTCACCCTCTTCGCCCGCCAGTCCCACGGCCTCGGCAGCCTCGTCATCACACGGATGAACCCGAAGCGCGTGCGCGACCGGTACGACCTCCGGCACTCCACCATCCTGTGGCTCACCGACCGGGAAAGCCAGGTGGAGGAGACGATGTCCCCGAGCCTCGAGCGGGTCATGTTCACCATCGAGGAGTTCATCGGCCAGGCCCGGGAAGGCACGATCCTCATCGATGGCGTGGAGTACCTCGTGAGCAACAACAACTTCGAGGCGGTCCTGAAGTTCCTCCGACGCCTGGTGGACGAGATCTCCGAGAGCGATTTCGTCCTCCTCGTCGCCCTCGCCCCCAAGACCCTCCAAGAGCGAGAGGTACACACCCTGGAGCGGGAGATGGAGACGCTCCAGTTCATCTAGCTGCCCGACGTCTCCCGGGCTACCTCCGCCCGGAACATCTGGACGTACTTCAGTGCGTCGCCGTACGCCTTCTTCTTGAGGGAGATGGAGGCCTGCTTCAGGATGCCGATGGGCTTGGAGAGGTCCCGCCCCTGGACCTTCAGGTCCATGAGGGACTTCCGGGCTTGCTGCATCTCCACCCGGAGCCGTGTGGGGAGCTCCCGCAACACCCGGTCGCGGGCCTGCTTCGCGTAGAGGAGGCTCACGTCCCACTCCTGCTTCTCCTGGGCCTCCTCGCTCTTGCGGAGGAGTCCCTCCGCCTCGGAGAGGTCGATGTCGAAGTCCCCCGCACTCTCCAACAGGCCGCGCACGGATCGAATCTCTTTCGAGGCCTCGTAGTAGCCGCCCGCGAGCTTCGAGAAGCTCTCCTTCGCCTCCTCGATCTCGTTGTGGGCCGCCTCGTAGTGCTCGCCCTCGAGAAGCGCCACCGCACTCTTGACGAGGTCCTCCGCCTCCCCCGTCTCGCCCCCCTTCGCCTTCGCCTCCATCACTTCCTTGTGCAGGCTCTCGATCCGGTAGGCGAGCTGGAGGGAGAAGTAGTCCTTGAGCTTGCGCTTGCTGCGCTTGACCAGCCGCACGGCCTCGCGGATATCCCGCGCCTTCCCGGCGGCGATGGCCTGGTTGATGAGGTCCTTCGTGTCCCCGATCTCCACGCCCATCGTTCGCGCCTGCAGGAGCATGGGTTTCACCTCGGAGACGAGCTTCGGCAGTTGGTTGTACAGGTCCTGGGCCTCGCCGGTGACCATGTCTTCCGTCTCCCTGGCGCGGAGTCGGGAGTCCCTTGTCCGGGTGAGCAGTCCGAGCTCCATGGCCGCGGGCGCCACCTCGGGGGGAGGCGGCGGGGCTTCCGGCTCCTGTGGCGGCGCCTCTTCCTCCTCCATGACGAGGACGGCCTCCCCCTCGTCGAAGGAGAGGGCCCGCTCCACATCCGCGGTGGCCTCTTCCATGGCCGCGTCGGCGATCTCCTCGGCGGTGCCCTCGTTCAGGAGGTCGTCGGGAATCAGGTCCTCGAACTCCTCGTCGGGGGGCGCCTCGGCCACCGGCTCGGGCGGGGGCGGCGCCTCCACATCCTCCGGGGCCGCGAACTCCACCCCGCACGAGGGACACGCCGAAGCCGCCGCCTCCACGGGGTTGTTGCACACGGGGCACTCGAACTCGGCGGCATCCTCGGCGAACTCCACCCCGCACTCGGAACAGGAGGCGGCGTCCTCCGCCACCGCTGCGCCGCAATTGGGGCATTCGAACTCCACGGGCTCCGGGGGGACCGCCGCTTCGACTTCCGGGGCCGCCTCGGCCGGGGGCCCGTTCCTCCCGAGCTCGCGGATCCCTTCGAGGATGTCTTCCTTCTCCTCCCCCGTGCCGACGATGTCCGCCAGCAGTTGGTCGATGGTCTCGTCGACCCCGGGCTCGATGCCGCCGCCTTCCGGCTCCTCTTCCGTCCCGAAGTCGAAGAGGGAGAGGTCGGTGTCGCAGAACCGGCAACGCTCCGCCCGCGCGTCAATCTCAGAATCGCAGACGGGACAAAGCTTCGTGTTCCCATCTACCAATCAATGTCACCTCTAGGAAGCAGTGAGCCAGCTTTTGATACTGGCGGGTTCTTAAGTATTTGTCGGTAGGGTTCCAGGGGTCGATTCTGGGTGGGAGAGCCAGGTCGATAAGGTTAAATTGGCCGGCCTCTTCAATGCCCATCCGTCGGGTGCTTCCGTGTTCAAGAACTCCATCCCCGGGCTGGAGCGGGTGTTCAAGACGGACATCGCGCCGCCCAAGGTTGTACTCGTCACGGGTCCCCCCGGCTCGATGAAGAGCTCATTCTGCTACGGGGTGATGTCGAGCTACCTAAACCACACCGGCGAGTTCGGCCTGTACACGACCCTCGAGGAGACGGCGGAGAGCCACGCCAACAACATGCGCAGCCTCGGGGTCGAACTCTCCGACACCCTGCAACTCAGCGACTTCACCGACCTCCGCGAGGTGGACCAGGTCGTCGACGACGAGGAGGGGATGAACTACCTCGAGTTCCTCGAGCGCATGGTCACCCACTTCAAGGAGCTCCACGCGGACCGGTTCGGGGTGTACGCCCTGGACTCCCTGGGCGCCCTCTACTCCCTCATGGAGGACGTCTCGGACATGCGGAAGAAGATGTTCTACTTCTTCAAGATGCTCCGGGACAACAACCTCATCTCATTCGTCATCATGGAGCGCGCCCTGGGAGGGGAGTCCCAGCTCCTGGGCAACGAGGGGTTCCTCGTGGACGGCATCATCCACCTGGGCCTGGAGCGGAGTCGCGGAAAGCTCGTCCGGTTCCTCCAGGTCGAGAAGATGCGGGCCTCCGAGCACTCGATGGAGCCCCACGCCCTCGAGGTGGCCGGCCAGGGGATTTCCGTTCTCGGCCCCATCTTCGACATCGGCACGTGACGAGGTACGGGCTGGCCAGTCACAACGCACCATCCCCCGACCCGCCTCGCGTTGACCTGTGATGGGCGTGTGAATCTGGGACAAAACATTCTTATGTTGATGGGGCATGCGTTCTCCCCAGTCGCGGCATAGGAACCGGGGGTATGGATTTGGCCGAAGGAGACGACCTTCAGGATCTCGCTGCCCGCCTTCAGGAGAAGAAGGCCGTCATCGGAGAGAAGCAGGCCCGGTTGAAGGACAAGGCAGGCGAGCGGGATGCCAAGCGGGGCGACATCGACTCGATGCGGGCCTCCTACGACTCCGCGAAGGCGACGCTGGAGACCGCCGAGGCGGAGATTCGTCAGCTCGAGGAACAGCTGGAGGCGAAGCGAAGCGAGGCCGAGTCCGCCCGCGACACCTTCATGAACACCGAGGGTCAGATCAGCGGCCTCGAAGACGAGCTGCGGGGTCTGGACGAGGAGGTCACCCAGCTGGAGTCCGATCTGTCTTCCGCACAGGACGACGCCAGGAGCCTCCTCCAGCAGTACCGGGCCGCCATGGACCAGTTCGAGGAGGAGCTGATGACGGCAGCGCCCGCGGAGGCCGAGGTAGAAGCCGAGGAGGCGGTCGAGGAGGAAGCCCCTGAGGCGGAAGCCGAAGAGGTCGAAGCGGAGGCGGAGGAAGAGCCCGAGGTCGAGGCCGAGGCGGAAGCCGAAGAGGTCGAAGCGGAGGCCGAGGAGGCGGCGCCCGCCGAGGGCGAGATCGGATGTCCCCAGTGCGGCACGGTCATCAGCGCCGACGCGGTGATGTGCTACGCCTGTGGCTACCGCCTCGAAGAGGAGGCCGCCGAAGCCGAGGAAGCCCCCGAAGCGGAGGCCGAGGAGGAGGCTGAGGTCGCGGAAGAGGAGGCGGCGGAGGAAGAGGAGGTCGCCTGCCCGGAGTGCGGCACGATGATCAGCGCCGACGCGGTGATGTGCTACGCCTGCGGCCACAAGCTCGAAGAGGGCGAGGAGTCCGAAAAGAAGGTCTCCAAGAAAGTCCTCAAGAAGCGGGTCGTCTGAACCCCGCCCAGAACCCTCTTGTTACCCTTACTGGCAAAGATAGCCGCTGGACAATCTATTTATAGACTAAGTTGTTTAGAACCGACAGCTCCCGGTCCTGGGGTGGGATTGGGTGCAACGGCATCTGGCGCAAACAGAGGGTATAGTATGTCTCCAATTGGTGCTGTGAAGCGTGAGCGCATCGTAGGCATGCTCGTGGTTTTCAGCCTGGCCTTCTCCGGCCTGGCCGCACTGCCATTCAGCCACGTGTCCGCCGAGTACGAGCCGGACCCGCTGCCGTCGGGCGACTGGACCGTGACCCTGCCGTGCGGCGACCCCCGCAGCACCATCGACGGGTACGTGCACCAGCAGGACGGCGATCTCACCATCGCCAGCGGCGGTTGCCTCACCGTCCGCGACGGGGGTCTGAGCTTCGTCCAGGACTCGAACAACATCTACACCTTCACCGTCAACGCGGGAGGGACTCTGATCCTCGACAACAGCACCCTCACCACCTGGCTCGACCAGATCTTCGACTACCCCAAGCTCGAGTTCCTCATGAACGGGGAGTTCTATGCGAACTACTCCCTCCTGAGGTTCCCGGGCCGCTTCAACAGCACCGGCGGCACGATTTTCATGCAGGGCACCACGATCACCGGGTACGAGACGCTGGAGATCGACCCCTTCATCTCTCTCCCAGTAGGCGACAACGACGACGGCCCCATCATGCGGTTCACCAACAGCGTGATCAACCTCTTCGACGCCCGGATCGAGCGCCTCTACGAGTACGACGGGTTGAACCCGTCGTGGCAGGAGATCACCCTCAACGGCAACACCCAGTTCACCGCCGTGAACACTTTCATCGGCGTGGACTACGACAACGACACCATCGCCCACAACGTCATTCGGGCGGCGGACACCGCGGACGCGTTCCTGTACAACGTGACCATCCAGGAGCCCTATCCCGCGCCGCAGAACCGGATCCCCGCCTTCGTCCCCGAGAACGAGGGGCAGTTCACCTTCTACCGTTGGCTGGAGGCTCAGGTGAAGGACGCCCGCGGTGTCCCCGTCCCCGGGGCGAACGTCGACTCCTGGAACGTGGGGCTCGGCGCCTACGCGAGCTACCCGGACAACGGTGGCTCCACCATCCCGCCGGACACGATTCTGCAGTACCTCGGGAAGACCCCGGGGAACTTCAACACCACGGGTCTGGACGGGAAGGCCCTCATCCCCCTGCGGAGCGAGTGGATCAACGAGGCGGTCTTCGACCCCACCACGCCCAACTCCCAGTTCGAGGGGAACTACCTCGTCACGGCCGAGTACCTACTGACGAACTTCACCAGCGGGTCGATGTCCTTCGACCCCTACCCGGCGCTGCAGTTCCAGAACAACACCCGCACCCTGGTTCTTTCCTACTCGGACCTTTTCCTGCCACTCCCTGATCTGGTTCCGGTGGACATCCAGTTCAGCGATCCCGCGCCCTTCGAGGGCGACAACATCACGATCAACGCCACGGTGAGCAACACCGGCGCTGGCGGCGCCACGGACATCCTCGTCGAGTTCTGGGATGTGGGTCCCCTGACCACGGAGCTCATCAACACCACGGTCATTTCCTTCATCGCCGGCGGAGGAAGCGTCGTCACGCCGAACATCCGGTGGGACGAACTGGTCGGCGGCAACCACTCCGTCAAGGTCGTCGTGGACCCCTTGGACACCGTCTTCGAGCTGAATGAGGGGAACAACATCTACGCGGAGTTCATCGAGGTCGCCTTCAATATCCCGGACCTCGTCGTCGACACGGGCGACATCTCTTTCCAGTGCACGAGTTGCCCCGCGGACTCCGGATTCGTGGGCAACCCGGTGACCATCCGGGCGACAGTCCGGAATGAGGGTCGGGCGAACGGGACCAACGTAAACGTGGAGTTCTACATCGGCGACCCCACGGCAGGGGCGGGAGTCTTCATCGGAGACGACATCATCGCAAACATCCCCGCGGGCGGCGCCGGTGTCGCCAGCATCGGCCACGTCTTCACGGCCACCGGCTCGGAGACCGTATACGTCTGGGTCGACCCCGCCGATCTGATTCCGGAGTCCAACGAGACGAACAACGTGGCCTCCCGCAACATCAACATCCTCCCGGTCTCCAACCTCGCCGTGAAGAACCAGGACCTCTGGGTCCTGGACCCCTGCGGCAACGTGGGCGACCCGATCGTCCCGCGCGTCGTGGTCTCCAACGTAGGCCTGGTCTCCAGCGGGGCCTTCTCCGTCTCGTTCTACATCGACGGCGTGCTGCTGGCCGTGGAGTCCGTGCCGGGCCTCACCGCAGGCTACCGCGCCGTGGTGACCAGCAGTTTCGCCTGGACGCCCGCGACCACCGGCTACTACACGGTGACGGCCCTGGTCGACTCGGGGAACGCCGTCGTGGAGGGCGACGAGGGCGACAACTCGGCTTCGGCCCAGTTCCCCGTCTTCTCCAGCACACCCCTACAGATCTCGGGCTTCCTGAACCTCACGGACGACACCCAGGTCACCCAGAGCCTCGAGATCCTCGGCGACGTCACCCTGACCAACATGGACCTGAGCGTGGCCCACGCCGACCCCCTGGACGGGAAGGGGCTGTACTACGTGAAGGTCATGGACGGCGGGTCCCTCACCCTGAACGACGCGACCATCAGCAGCCGCAACGGGCCCCTGACGGTCTGCGCCGTCGGCAGCGGCCAGATCACGGTGAACGGTGGCGGCCTCACCCTGGACGACACGTTCCACGGGGACGGTCTCCTGTTCTCCGGGGACGCATCCCGCCTCGACGTGAACGGCGCCGTCATCCGCGGGGACATTCGCGCCACGGGCCTCGACGCAGTCTTCAACGGCGTCACCGCCCTCGGCGACCTCCTGTACATCCACACGACCGAGATGTCCTCCCTCTGGGACGTGGACCTGACCGGCGTGGCCGCCCTCGGCCTCACGAGCGACGATGGCGACGTGAACACCCTGGACTTCGACATCCGGAACGTCACCTTCAACTCCGGACTCGACGCCCAGCTGACCTTCGGGGGCGACCAGTGGGCGGCCCTCACGGGCGGGGCGACCTTCATCCCGCTCGGCGAGGACTGGTGGACCGGGATGATCGCGGCCAACGCCAAGGTCTCCCGACACTGGTGGCTCACCGTGTGGGCGGTGGACGGCACCGACAGCCTCCTCGACGGCGGGGAGGCGAGCGTGAACGTCACCCGCCAGAACTACGACTTCACCTTGTTCACCGACCCCCTCTTCCCCTTGAACCTGCCCACGGGCGAGCTCATCTACCGCGTGATCGAGCAGGACCGCTACGCCGACCCGGACGCCGCTTGGTCGAACTCCACCTACCTCGTCGACGGCTTCGCCGTCGTCGGCATCCAGATGTTCTGGCCAGACGCGAACTGGAGCGGCGTCGTCACCAGCGACACCCTGGCCATCCTGAAGTTCTCCGGCCTGACCCCGGACTTCTACGTGAACAGCATCAGCTTCGCGGGGGAAAACCCCCTCGACCCGACGTCTAGCCAGCCGGTGGACCGGCAGCTCACGATCTCCGCGGAGGTCTGCAACAGCGGGAACATCGACACGTCGGGCGTCGACATCGACTACTTCGTCGGCGGCACCCCCGTCGGGACGACCCAGGTGGCCATCGGCGCCGCGGCATGCACGGACGCGAACTTGACTTGGACGCCCGCCGCCCTCGGGTCGTTCAACGTCCTCGTGGTCATCGACCAGAACAACCTAGTTCGTGAGCGGGACGAGTCGAACAACACCGGCGTCGGGTTGCTCCAGGTGGTCGCATGGCCCAACCTGGATGTGCTCCCAGCGGACGTCACCTTCGTCCCCACGCCCGCCCACGGGGCGCCCACGACCGTGCGCGTCGTCGTGAGGAACCTGGGCCGAGGCTCTGGGAGCGACATCCAGGTCACCATCACGGACAACCGGACGGACACGATCCCGTCCACCTCCATCGCTAGCATCCCGCCGGGCGGGAACGGCCTGGCCACCACGTCATGGACGCCCGGGAGCGACGGCCCCCACCGCCTCACCGTCTGCGTGGACACGCCGCCCGGCATCATCACGAACACGGACTACGACCAGACGTCCAATTGCGCGGACCGCCTCGTCACCGTGCTCGGCCGTCCCGACCTGACGGTGGCGCTCATTACCCTCCCCGCGGAGATCACCCAAAACCTCGCGTTCAACGTCCAGGTGCGGGTCGCCAACATCGGCGGGAGCATCGCGGAGAACTTCTCCGTGGCGCTCTACGACGGCACGCGGGCCCCCACGGACCTGCTCGGGAGGACCGACGGGGTGACCGTGGACTCGGGGGACAACGTCACGGTCACCGTGGCCTCCCGGGCCATCACGGACCTCGTGCCCCACACCCTCCTGGTCTGGGTGGACGACAACGAGACCATCAACGAGGCGGACGAGAACAACAATGACGCGACCCAGGTCTTCACGGCGGTACCCCCGCCCGGGTTCATCTCCCTCCTCAGCCCCGCCCAGGGGGCCGTGTTCACCTACCAGGGCAGCCCCTTCGACGTGCTGGGCACGATCACCACGAACCTGGGGAACCCCATCGTGAACGCCACCATCCGCGTCGAGATCCTCTTCGAAGGCAACATCGTCCGGAACCCCACGGTCCAGTCCAACGAGAACGGCGCCTTCACCGTGCAGATCAGCCCCGACTTCTCGGAGGGTCCGGGGAACTACACCCTCCGCGTCACCACGACGACCCCCGCCATCGAGGACCGGGAGATTTGGTTCCTCGTGGAGGAGCGGGTGGAGTGGTGGGAGCTGGACTTCCTCGGGCTCCCGCTGTGGATCTGGCTCATCATCATAATCATCATCATCGCGGTCGTCGTCGGCGTCACCGCGTACGTCTACGTCTTCGGCCTCGGCAAGCTCGTGGAGTGCGGCGAGTGCGGCGCCTTCATCCCGGAGGCCTCCACCTCCTGTCCCAAGTGCGGCGTCGAGTTCGAGACGGACACGGCGAAGTGCAGCAACTGCGGCGCCTGGATCCCCGTGGACGTCAAGAGCTGCCCGGAGTGCGGGGTTGAGTTCGCCACCGGCGAGATCGAGATGGAGGACTACCGCCAGAAGATGCGGATGCAGTACGACGAGGTCGTGCAGAAGTTCCGCGGTGAGGCGGAGGCCGAGCTCGGCCACACCGTCAGCAACGAGGAGTTCAACGCTTGGTGGCGGTCCCAGCCCACGTTCCTGACATTCGAGGACTGGCTCCGCGAGGAAGAGGAGATGCGGAAGATGGGCTCCCGCTCCTGCCCCCACTGCGGCACCCTCAACAGCGTCACCGCGACGATCTGCCACAAGTGTGGCGGGCTCCTCGAGGTCGCCCCGGCGCCCGCGGCGCCTCCCCCGGCCAAGCCCGCCGAGGCCGTTCCGCCCAAGGCGGAGGCCCCCGCGGAACCGGGGGTCGCCCCGCCCGAGGGCGCCCCGGCCCGGGTCGTCGTGCCCAAGCCGGTGGAGCCGGTGCCCAAGAAGGTCGTCAAGAAGCCGGTGACCCCCGTCCCGAAGAAGGTCGTGCGGCGGGTTGAGGAAGAGGAGACGGACGAGACCGAAGGAGAGTAGCCCTCGGTGTCCCGGCCTCGGCTGACAACCCTGCAGTCCTAGGCGGGGCTAGGGGTCTCGACACCCTGCGGGGCGATGGCCTCGCGGGCCCGCCGGACCGTTTCCTCCGGGTCCTTGTAGTAGGAGGAGACGATCTTGGCGACCTCGCGGTAGTGGCTCACCTTCGTGGCGACCATGTAGTCGAAGAGGTCGATGCGGCGCTTGACCTCCTGCTCCATCCGGCGCTGGGACCAGTTCCGGGCGGTGGCGATTTTCTCGTACACGTAGGAGTGGCCGCTGTAGTTGAACTTGTCATCCGCGGGGTTCCACGTGTAGGCGGAGTTCGTGATGAGCTCGTTCGTCTCCGGGTCGGTCCCGATGATCTCCGTGAGGGACTTCACCCGCCGGGTCATGTCGGTGCCCACCTTCACCTGGGCCTGCAGGAGGACGACGTCGAGGGCCGCCACCAGCGCCCGCGGGAGGTTGATGGGGTCGTTCTCCAGGCGGTGGACCATGCTCTGCACGTCGTCCGCGTGGAACGTGGTATACGCGCTCTTCCCCGTGGCCATGGCCTGGAACACGACGAAGGCCTCCGCGCCACGGACCTCGCCGACCATGAGGTACTGGGGCCGCTGGCGCAGGGCGGACGTGAGGAGGTCGAACATGTCGATTTCCCCCGCCGCCTTCCCGGTGACGGTGCTCTTGGCGCCGAAGCCGCCCCGGGTCAGGAGGGGCACCCAGTTCTCGTGGGGGAGGTTCAGCTCCCGGGTGTCCTCGATGCTCACGATTTTCATCTGAGGCGGGATGAACAGGAGGGTGGCGTTCAGGGTGGTCGTCTTCCCGCTCGCCGTGCCCCCGCAGATCAGCATGGACTGACCGTTCTCGATGGCCAGCCACATGTAGGCCATCATGTCCTTGCTCATCGTCTTGAACCGGATGAGGTCCAGGGGGGTGAAGGGGTTCTCCCGGAACCGCCGGATGGTGAAGCTGGAGCCGCGCTTCGTCACGTGCATCCCGAGGGTCGCCTGGAGGCGGGAACCGTCGGGGACCGTGGCGTCCAGCATGGGGGTGGCCACGGAGATGTGCTTCCCGCACTTCTGTGAGAGCCAGACGACGAAGTTGTCCAGCTCCTCCGGGCCGGAGAACTTCATGTTGCTGGGGATGGACCCGTACTTCCGGTGGTAGATGTAGAACGGCACGCCCACGCCGTCGCAGGAGAGGTCCTCCACCATGGGGTCGATCATCGTGACGTCGATGGCCCCGTACCGGATGAAGTCCCGGAAGACGTAGTACATGATGCGCTCCCGCGAGATGGGGTGGAGGCTCACGTCCAGCTCCCGCAGCAGGTCGTCCACGACGTGCCGCAGGTAGGCCTCCCGCTCCTCGTCGGTCTCCCCCTCGATCATCTCCACGTTCTCCACGATGATCTCCCGGAGGACCTCCAGGAGCTCCTCCTCCTCGGGGAGGACCTTGGGCTCGATGGCCTCGTAGCGGTACTCGTTCGCCTTCGTGTCGTAGTTGATGCGAACGTAGGAGTAGCCGTCGATGATGGGCTGGATCTCGATCTCCCGGAGGTTCGGGTCCACGAGCTTCGGGATGGTCGTCACGCGGCCCAGGGTCTCCTCCTTGATGGCGCTGATGGAGGGGGACCGGATCTTGATGCCGCGCTTCCCCAGGAGCCGCTTGAAGTAGGACTTCTTCATGGTGTCCAAGGCGCGGAAGACGGTGCGCTTCCGCTTCCGCTCGATCTCCACGAGCTCCTCCTTCGCCACCGCCTGCTCCCTCGTCAGCCCCTCGAGGCGGGTCCGGGCCTGCTCCTCTTGCCGCTCGAGGTCCTCGAGCTCCTTGGCCATATCCTTGCCCATCGCTTCTGCCACGACCGCTCACCTACACCAATAGCAACAGCAGGAATCCGATGACCAGCATGATGAAGCTGTGACGGAACCCGTTGACGATTCGCCCGTTGTCCAAGACCCCCGCCAGGATGCCGTCGCCCACGGCGTGGACGAGGGCCGCCACGAAGAAGGCGGTCTGGATGTTGAACACCACGCCTTGGAGGTCCTCGGCCAGGACGCCGCCGCCCACGAGTTCCGAGTCCCCACCGGAGAGGGCGGTGCTCGCCTCCAGCATCTTGGGGAGGAACGTCACGTTGAGGATCCAGATGGTCACGAGGAACACCATGAAGGAGATGTAGATGACCGCGATGTACGTGGACATCGCGATGCGCCGCTCGTCCTCGGTGAGCTGGGCCTCGCGGGTGTCGTGGGCCACCATGGTGAGCACGTCGGCGACGTCGCCGCCCGCGTCGCTGCTCTTGATGATGATGCTCGTGACCCGACCGACGGCGGGGGTCTTCACCCGCTCCGAGAAGAGGCGCAGCGCCTCCGTCGCGGGGACGCCCCACGAGATCTGGGACGCCATCCGCTGGATTTCCGGGGTCAGCTTGCCGTAGCGGCCGGAGGACGCGACGACGATGGCCTCGGCCAGGATCATCCCGAACCGCCCCGCCTCAGCCACGTCCCGGAGGAACTCCGGGAGGCGCCGTTCGATGGCGGCGATGTCCCGCTGCTTCTTCGCGATGTAGAACCCGTAGGGCCCCAGGAGGATCATGAGGCCGAACGCGAGGTAGTTGAGGAACGTGCGGATGGGCTCCTCCCCGGGACGGAGCGGGGTCCGGAGGTCCGTGACGAGGTTCGCGATTCCCAGCATCAGGAACAGCGCGAACAGGACGCCGCTGACGATGAGGATGGGGCGGGTGTAGTCGTGCTTGAGGTACATCCGGCGACGCGCGTCCTCCAGGCGTTGGTCGACCATCTCCTCAGGCCTCCTGCTCCATGTTCCACACGGCGAAGATGAACCCGACCTGGGACATGGGGATCATCAGGCCGACGACGACGTAGAGGAGGTTCAGGACGAAGTCCGAGCTCCCCTTCGAGATGAGGGCCATGATGGCCATGATGACGACGAGGAAGAGGGGGAACGCGACCACGACGGTGACGAAGGACTCGGCGAGCATGCCGAGGGTCTCCATCTTCTTCCGCATCTCCAGGCGGTCCTCCTTCTCGTACTGCTCCGCCTTCATGAGGAAGTAGGGCTTCAGCTGGCCGCCGCTGGTGGACGTCGTCACGACGCCCTGGAGGAAGTCCGAGAACTTCGTGCTGGGGGAGCGGGCGGACGCCTTCCGGACGGCGGTGAGGATGTCCTCCCCGAGGAGTTCGGTGTCCCGGGTGATCCACTTCGCCTCCTCCGCCACCTCGCCGTAGATGGGCTGGCGGGAGAGCTCTTTGAAGATGACGTCCACGGGGACGTCCGCGGAGGACATCGCGGAGATGAAGGACATCGCCCCGGTGATGCGGGCGTTGATGAGCTTCTCCCGCTTCTTCCGGGCGGAGCTCGGGGCGGTGACCGTGAGAACGTAGGCGATGGTGGGGACGATTACCATGATGGCGATGGCGAAGATGCCCGCCCACAGCAGCCCGAGGAACCCCGTGAGCACCTCCAGCAGCAGGATCGCGACGCCTCCGATGAGGGCGCCGGCGAAGGCCAGCAACGTAGTCATGTACACGACCGCCATGTACTCCTCGGGCCGGATCTTCATGTGGGCCTTCAGGAGGTCGTCCTCCATGTCCTGGGAGATCTTCCCCCGGCGCTTCACGAACCCTCCCATGATGTGCCAGGCGAACTCCTGGTACGAGGTCAGCTTGATGTAGGTGGGCTTGGCGCCCTTGGGGAGCATGACGACGTGGGGCCCGATCTTCGCCTCCTCCTCGGGTCGGAACCGTTTCGTCCGTTGCCAGCCGCGCTTCGCCTCGAACTTCTCGAAGACATCGTGGGTCTCACGAGCCAAGGGACTCACCTCCCGCGGGGATCTCCTCCTCGACGAGTTCCTCCCGCTCCCAGCCCATCTCCTCCCGGACGCTCTTGATGGTGCGGTCGGGGAACTGGTAGTAGGCGACGATGAGGCGGGAGATCTCCTCGTAGTCCGTCTCGTCCTTCTCCACGAGGTAGTTGATGATGTCCACGCGCCGCTGGAACTCCTGGTCCATCTCCTCGTGGGTCATGTTCTTCATTTCCATGATCTCGTCGAAGAGGAAGGAGTGGCCCTTGTAGACGAAGGTGTCCGTGGCGGCGTCCCACTCGTAGACGGTGTTCGTGATGAGCTCGTTCGTCTCCGGCTCGAAGCCGACCAGCTCCACCACCTTCTCGA
>CAYFXO010000019.1:0-24804 GCA_964347125.1 uncultured Methanomassiliicoccales archaeon
TCCTGGAACCCGAGGACCGGGACGTGTTCTACATGCTGGAGGACTCCGGGCTCCTGACGACGGAGCGGGAGGAGACCACCCTCTACGACGGCCGGGAGTGGCGCATCCACTACTGGCTGTTCCGCAAGGACCGGATTCTGGAGCTCGTCCGCTCGTCCAAGGAGCGGGAAGCCCTCGAGGCGGGGCGCTCCGTCTACGACGAGGTCCCCGAGGACATCTGGGCGGCCCGCGAGGTCGCCGACCGCCTCAGGGAATGAACGTCACCTGGATCGCGGTGGGGTACCGCCGCACCCACTCCATCGCCAAGGAGTGGGGGACCCACATCCTCCCGTCCCGGAACGGGTAGGCCTTCTCGATGCCCTCCAGGCGCTTGATCGCCGCCGCGGCCGTCTCGCTGTCCACGGAACACTGGTCGGGCACCGTCGTCGTGAACCGGAGGAGGATGGGGAGCTTCAGCCGCGCGCACTCCTCGGCGGAGAGCACCGCCGCGAACGCTTCCAGGACCCGGCGGTCGAAGAAGTAGGGGTCGCCGTCCTGCGTCTCACAGGCCGGCCGGGCTTCCTTCAAGAGGCTCGCCAGGGTCCGGCGGCGGGTCACCAACCCCCCGTGGAGCCGCCGCAATTCCAGCTTCATCCACGCCTGGGACCGCCCCTCTTCCGGGAACACGGTTGCCCGAACGCGCGGGGGATGGAAAAACCCTCGGCCCTCAGTTGACGGCCTCGGTGATCACGTTCGTGACCGCGAAGCCCTCGTCCCTCCGGATCAGGGCGTAGTAGCCGGGATGGTGGGGGGTCCGCCGCAGCTTCACGCAGCGCAGTCGGAGCTGCACGTCCGTCTCCCCCACCTCGTACTGCTTGAGGAGGAAGATGCCGTCCGCCAGGAAGTCCTCCTCGTGCCGGACGAGCTTCGTGCCGCCATAGGGGATCTCGGACACCAGGAACGTCGTGGCGTTCAGGCTCTTCAGGAACCCGAAGAAGTGGAAGAGCTCCCGCCGCGGGCGGTCCAGGTCCGTCAGGGAGTAGAGCCCCGCCAGGGAGTCGATGGCCACCAGGTCGAAGTCGTTGACCTTCACCCGCTGCTCGATGTACTTCATGAGGATCTCGAGCCAGTTCTTCGCCAGCTCCTCCTCTTTGTGCTCGATGCGGATCTTCGCCACGTCGAGGATGTACAGCTCCATGTCGTCGATGCCGTCCATCCCCAGCTCCTTCATGGCGTCCCGGAGGTCCTCGTTCGTCTCCTCCAGGGTGATGTACAGCCCCTTCGAGCCGTTCGCCTTCACGTTGCGGTAGAGGATGCTGAACACCATGGAGGTCTTCATGGTCCCCGGCGTGCCGCACACTAGGACCACGGAGCCCTTCGGGATGCCCCCTCCGATGGCCTCGTCGAAGCCCCGGATGTAGGTTTCCACGCGGCCGTTCGCCATCGGGCTCCCCTCCCGTCTCTTCCTTATATAACCGTGTTGCGGTGATTATCAGTCTGCGGAACACCTGCACTGCAACCTTTTTCCCGCCTCCGCCGATTGCCCCGACATGGTATGGGTCCTCCTGGCCCAGGCCTTATGGTTCATGATCCCGGCCTACGTGGCGAACCCCGCCGCGGTCCTCACGGGCGGAGGCACCCCCATGGACTTCGGTCGTACTGCCTCCAGCGGCGCCCGCATCCTGGGAGACGGGAAGACCTGGCGCGGCTTCTTCGGGGGCGTCGGCGCCGCCGTCTTCATCGGTCTCCTTCAGCAGGCCGCCGCCGTCGCCACCGGGACGGAGGCCGCGTCCTTCACCGGGACCACCTCGATGGACTCCTTCCCGCCGGCCTTGGGCATCCTCCTGACCCTCGCCGTGGGCTCCCTCCTCGGGGACGTCCTGGGTTCCTTCGTGAAGCGACGCCTGGGGATCCCGCGGGGCGCCCGGGCCCGGGGGCTGGACCAGTACGACTTCCTCCTGGGTACGTTCCTGTTTCTCGCCCTCTTCCAGACCGCGTGGCTCCTGGAGCACTACCTCCTCGGTGACGCGGTCTTCGGTCTCGCCCTGGTCATCCTCATAACCCCATTGCTCCATAAGGGCGTGAACGTCCTCGGCTACAAGCTCGGGAGGAAGGACGTCCCCTGGTAGGTGGGCCCATGGAGACTTGCGAGATCTGCGGCACCGGAGCGATCCGGGAGCGGTGCGTCGCCTGCGGCCGGCGCGTGTGCACGGAACACCTGTGGGTGCAGGTCGGCGTGTGCGTGGAGTGCGGGGAGAAGGAGGCGGATGCGCTCCTGGAGGTCCTGAAGGAGAAAGGCGCCGTGCAGTTCGGCGAGTTCACCCTGGCCAGCGGGCGGGTGAGCGATTACTACGTGGACATGAAGGCCGCCCTCACGGACCCGAAGGCCCTCCGGCTCGTCGCCGACCGAATCGCGCCCTACGCGGCGGAGGCGGAGAAGCTCGCCGGCGTCGAACTCGGGGCCGTCCCCCTCGTCGTGGCCGTCGCCCTCGCCACGGGGAAGGGGTACCTCATCGTCCGGAAGGCCCAGAAGGCCCACGGGACGAAGCGGGGCTTCGAAGGGGCCCTGGCCCCCGGGGAGACCGTCCTCTTCATCGAGGACGTCACGACCACGGGGGGGACCCTCCGCACGGGGATCGAGGGGCTGCGGGAGGCGGGCGCCGTGGTGCAGCGGGCGGTGGTCGTGGTGGACCGGGAGGAAGGGGCCTCCGAGAACCTCGCGGAGGCGGGGGTCGTCCTGACCCCCCTCCTGAGGGCCCGGGACTTGCGGGCGTGACCCCCACCCCGATGAATTTATATAAGGTCGCCCGGTGAATCGATACCATGAGAGGCCAGGCCGTCGTGGGGGCCCTCGCCCTCCTTCTCCTCGCGGCCGTCCCGGCGCTGCCGGCGGCCCAAGGGGCCCCGGACACCTGGACCTTCATGGTGTACCTGGCGGCGGACAACAACCTGGAGGACGTGGGGGTCGACGACTTCCTGGAGATGGCCACCGTCGGCTCCACCCCGGACGTGAACATCGTCGTCCAGTTTGATCGGAGCACCCGTTCCAACCCCGCCTCCGGGGGGGACACCCGCTACGGGGACTGGACGTCCACGAAGCGGTTCCTCGTGGCGAAGGACATGACCCCCCACCCCGCGAACCAGCTGGACGACCTGGGCGAGGTCAACATGGCGACCCCCGACGCCCTCCGGGACTTCGTCGTCTGGGCCGTCACGAACTACCCCGCCGACCACTACTTCCTGGACCTCTGGGACCACGGGACCGGGTGGGAGGGCGTCATCCTCGACGAGGGCAGCTTCCTGAAGACTACGGAGCTCCGGGACGCCCTGCAGCAAGTCACCGACCTGACGGGCATCACCCTGGACATCATCGGGAACGACGCCTGCCGCATGACCGTGGAGATCGACTACGAGCTCCGGGCGTTCGCGGACTACTTCGTCGGCTCCGAGAAGGACGAGCCTCTGGCGGGGTGGCCCTACGACGCCCTCCTGGCCGAGCTGGTGGCCAACCCCTCCATCAGCGCCCCGGAGCTGGGGGCCCACCTCGCGGACGTCTACGTGGAGAGCTACCGGGACACCAGCCTCTACTCCGTCACCCTCTCCGTCATCGAGGCGGCGGCGCTCCCGGCCCTGGCGGACGCCACCGCCCTGTTCGTGGCCACGATGAACGAGTCCCTCCCCTACTTCCAGGCGGAGCTCTTCACCGCCCGGGCGGCCACGGAGTCCTACGAGGGCGGCGTCGAGTTCGACCTCTATGACCTGGCCCGGGAGGTGTACAACGCGGTCCCCAGCCGGCGCGTCAAGGACGCCGCCGGGAGCCTCATGGCCCAGGTTCTCCGCACGGTGGTCTACGAGGACCACTGGGACAACCCCTCCGCGATTAACGGCTACCGTGCCCTGGACGCCCACGGCCTCTCAGTGTGGTTCCCCGTGCAGTTCAACAACCCCCCCTACAGCGACCTGAACTGGAGCGCCGACACGGCGTGGGACGCATTCCTGATGACCTACCGCGAGGGCACCCCCCAGTCGCTCCCGGTCACCGCCAACCTCACGGCGACGGATGCGGACGGCGACGGCCTCCCGGACGGCGTCGACGTACGGGTGGACGGGGTGGCGGGCGGACGGTTCGCCGTGGACGCGTATCAGGGGGTCCTCCGGACCTCGTCGGGCGAGGCGTCCATGGGCTCCACGGTGCGCCTGACCCTCCCCGAGGGGAGCCTCATCGACGTCTCTATCTACGCCCTGGACGCGGCGGGGGTCCTGGTGAACTACACGGAGGCCCGCAACGCTTTGGGGATCCCCTTCACCCTCCAGGGGTTCGTCCGGGACGCCCTCGGGGACCCCCTCGCCGGTGTCGCGGTGGTGGTCACGAACGGCCTGACGGGCGGGACCTACACGGCGACCACGGACGGGAACGGTCGGTATGCCCTCGCGATCCCCGGCGGGGAGTACGCCGCAGGCGACGACCTCACCATCGCCGCGAGCCTGGACGGGGAGACGAAGTCCGTCGCCCTCGTCCTGCCCAGCGGCCTCCACGAGCTCTCGGTGGACCTGGTCCTCAGCCGCCCCGCGCGGACCGAGGACGGGGGCGTCCCCCTGGGAGTCGCGGTTCTCCTGCTCGGCGTCGAGGCCGCAGCCCTCCTGGGAGCCGTCGTCTACCTGCTACGCCGCCGTCCCCCGGGTGAAACTTCCCGCCCCCTCCCCTGACGAGCCTTATCTGCGCCCTCAGCGTCTCCGGGGTGGGGCGAGCGCTTGAATCGGGTCACGTTCCACCGCGTCGGGGACGAGGTGGCCGTCTCCTTCCGCTACGACGCCGCCCTGGTGGAGGTGGCCCGGGCCCTCCCCCGTCGCCGCTTCGACCCGGACACGAAGGCGTGGCTCGTACCCCTCCATGCGTGCCGGGACGCGGTGCGCGCGTTCGAGGCGACCCCCTGCATCGTCCACGTGGAGCCCGAGGTGGAGGCCCTCCTCCTCGCGCCCGCCATCCCCGAGCCGCCGGCGCCCCGGGTGTGGATCGCCCGGGATGGCGAGGACTACGCCCTCCGCTTCGCCTTCGACCCCCGGGTGGTGCGGGCGGTGAAGTCCATCCCCGGGCGGCGCTTCGACCCGGATCGGAAGCTGTGGCTCGTCCCGATCGAGGACCCGGCGGACACCCTCAGGGCGGTCCTCCGTCAGCTCCGGTTCGCGGAGTGCGAGGTGGATCTGGAGGACGCGTTGCGTCGCTACCTGGCCCCCTGAGGGAAGCTTAATAGGAGGCCCCGAGGTTCGTGGCGAGAATGGCGTTGCGGGACCCCCCGGAGGAGCCCAAGGTCTACACGGTGGCGGAGGTCACCTACCTCATCCGGTCCCTGATCCGGGGCGAGCCCCGCTTGGCGAACGTCCTGGTCCGGGGGGAGATCAGCAACTTCTCCCGCTCCCGCGCGGGTCACTGCTACTTCTCGCTCAAGGACGAGGACGCCCAGCTGCAGTGCGTCATGTTCCGCGGGGACGCGGAGGGGCTGGCCCTCGAGGTGGAGGACGGCATGAAGGCCGTGGTGACGGGGGACGTGGACGTGTACGCCCGGGGGGGCAACTACCAGCTCGTCGCCCGCCACATCGAGCCGGAGGGCCTGGGCGCCTTCTACCTGGCCTTCCAGCAGCTGAAGGCGAAGCTGGAGGCGGAGGGGCTCTTCGCGGAGGAGTTGAAGCGTCCGTTGCCCACATTCCCCCAGCGCATCGGGGTCGTCACGTCCCCGACCGGGGCGGCGGTCCGAGACATCCTCCACGTCCTGGGGCGGCGATATCCCCTGGGCGAGGTCGTCCTCTCCCCCTGCCTCGTCCAAGGCGACGAGGCGCCCCCAACGATCATCGAGGCCCTCTACCACCTGAACGACCTGGGGGACGTGGACGTCATCATCGTGGGCCGCGGGGGCGGGTCCGTCGAGGACCTGTGGTGCTTCAACGACGAATGGGTCGCCCGGGCCATCCGCGCCTCGGAGGTCCCGGTGGTCTCCGCTGTGGGCCACGAGACGGACTTCACCATCGCGGACTTCGTGGCGGACCGGCGGGCGCCCACGCCGAGCGCGGCCGCGGAGATCGTCGCCCCGGACGTCCGCGACCTGTACCTGGAGCTGGACCGCCTCCAGTCAATCCTGGAGTCCGGAGTCCAGGGGCGCATCCTGGAAGGCCGGCGGGTCCTGGACGGGTACCGACGCGGGTTGCGGCCCGCGGTTCTCCTGGAGAAGCTGAACCTCCAATGGCGTCGGTTGGAGGAGGCCTACGCGCGGGCCGTGACCTCCCAGCAGCATTCCCTGCAGCTGTGGGCGGAGCGCCTGGGCGGCCTGCGGGAGCGGTTGGACGGGGTGAGTCCCCTGGCGACCCTGGAGCGCGGCTACTCCGTCACCGTGACCGTCCCCGACGCCCGCCTCGTGGACTCCGTCGCCGGCGTGGACGTTGGGGACGACGTGAGGGTGATGGTGCGGGATGGGGACCTGGAGTGTGAGGTGAAGGACGTCCGGAGGGATGAACGATGAGCGAAGAGTTGGACTTCGAGGAGGCCCTGCGGCGGCTGGAGGAGAAGGTGGAACTCCTGGGGGAGGGCAAGCTCCCCCTGGAGGAGGCCCTCAAGGAGTTTGAGGAGGGCATCCGCCTCTACCGCCTGTGCAGCGAGCGCCTCCAGGAAGCGGAGCAGCGGGTCAAGGTTCTCGTGGAGCGGGACGAGGGCGTCGTCGAAGAGCCGTTCCGAACCGAGGACGAGTAGCGGCCCTTCGCGGGGATGGCTCCATGGCGCAGGCCCTGATTTCGCGGCGTGATTCTCGGAGAGCGGAAGTGGGGCCTCAAGGTATTGACCACACAACCATTATATAGCGACCTATCAATCGAAAGCGTCCTGGCATCCAGTAGGCTTGGAGGACATCCTATGCGTCGAATCCACAGGAAACTGGCGTGGGACAGGGAAGGCGTTTCCGAGATCGTGGGAACCTTCCTCATCTTGGCCATCACCGTCATCATCTTCTCCGGGATCATCCTCTGGGTGACCTCCTTCCCGGGCCCCGAGCCCACACGCCGGGCCGACCTGGACGCCACTGCGGAACCCGGGGTGTGGATCAACATCACCCATCGGGGCGGCGAGCCCCTCCGGGGCTTCCTGACGGACATCGTGTTGCTGGTGAACGGCGAGACGGAAGTCCTGCAGACACAGGGAATCCGCCTGTCGCCTCCCGATCTGGGGATGCCCTACGGCATCGACGGCGACCAGACCTGGAACGCCGGCGAGGTGTGGCGGTACAAGAACCAGACCATCGACATGCTCGGCGACACGGTCCAGCTCGTCGTGATCGACACGGAGTCGAACTCCATCGTCTGGACGAAGGAGCTCCTGGGCTTCGCGGGCCAGCACCCGCCCCTGTTCCTAGACAAGTGGGCGGACGGTGTGCCCCTGACGCCGAACCGGGACACCGTGCAGCAGGGGAAGGTCTTCCACGTGTACGCCCGCATCATGGACAAGGACGGGGACTTCGACGCCGACAACCTGGTGGCCGTCGACCTGACCTTCGACGCCAACCCCGCCTACAACATGACCGACGACGGGGACCCCCTCTACGGCGACGCCATGGCGAACGACGGGCTCTGGAGCACTATCATCGACCAGCAGGCGAAGCTGGAGTGGGACGGGGGCATTCTCATCTTCCAGGCCGAGGACGACGCGGGGCACCAGACCACTACCCGGATGACCCTCACCGTGGAGCCCTCCCCGGAGACCAACATCTTCCAGAACTTCACCATCCCCGGCGGCATCGGCCCGGGCAACCTCCCGGGGAACGAGCTGCAGCGCTTCCAGATCTACAACGCCTCGGAGTGGGACAAGCTCACCTTCGCCGGGAACGGGACGCGCAACTTCGTGAAGGGGGAGACCGTGGTCGTCATCGTCGCGACGGTCTTCCTGCCCAACGTGGCCCTCCAGAACACATTCCTCCTCTTCGACCAAATCACAGGCTTGCCCGTCGTCTACGGTGGAGGCCCCGTGGGGTCGAACAGCATCCCGTCGTCGACGAACGCTTTCATCCAAAAGGACTTCGTCGGAGGGTACTACATCTACGAATACCGGTTCAACACCACCAGCGAGGCCTACGGCTACGATGATGGGGAGCTGGAGTACGGACGATATCCCCTCTCCGTGAACCTCAAAGCGGAGTTCGTGCCACCGCCGAACAACGTCTTCCAGACCTGGGATTCCATCAACGTGACGGATGAGAACGGGACGATTCCCGACTACCCGCAGCTCCTGACCTTCGCGGACGCCGCTCACCTCATCCCGACGAACACATTCAACTACACCGACATCGCCTACGTGAAGATCGTCGTCATGGACACGGACGGAACCTTCAGCATCGGCGACGTGTTCATTCAGGACTACAGCGGGGGCACGCAGATTGCCGCGCCCGCGGGCGTCACCCCCGTAGGCGTCCCTGGGATCAACAACAGCGAGAGCTACTCCTTTACCATCGACCTCTCCAAGCCGAACTTCGACCCTTGGCTCTTCGGGGAGAACAGCTACGGTTTCCGCGTGCTGAACGTCATCGACGCCAACGAGGAGTACACCCTCGCCTTGTCTAGCCAGCTCGTCATCCGCGGCCCCCGATGGCACCTGGACATCGTGGGCGTCATGGAGGAGTTCGATCACCAGGTCCACGACGAGAAGGTGTATGCCATCTTCTACGAGTACCTCAACGCGGAGGACTGGTCATCCCAGTGGATCATCCAATCTTATAAGTCCCTGCCAAGTGCGAAGGACCCGCCGTGGGGTTCCGGCGCCTTCTACTCCGTCGTCTTCGCCGACATCAACATGGATGGCAACCTCGACGTGGTCATCGGCCTGGAAGTGGGTCACGTCTTCTGGTACCGGAACTTGGGCGGTCAGGGTCATGCGTGGCAGCGGTACACCATCGACAGCCTCAGCTCCCCGGTCAACGCGGTGGACGCGGGCATCATCGACCAAGACACGGACTGGGATGTGGTCGCCGGGACCGACAACGGGGACATCTGGTGGTACGCGAACCACTTGGCCTCATGGACGCCCACCCTCGTCGACAGTACGGGATCCCCGGTCAACGCCATCAAACTCGGGGACGTCACGGGGGACGATGTGAACGACCTCGTCGTCGGCTTGGACAACGGAGACATCCACGTGTACATTAACGATGGCGCGGGGAATTTCGGATCCACTTCCACGGCGGACTTCGAGATGGTCTCCGACATCGCAGTTCTGGGGACCGTCAGCGGAACCTATCAGGATACGGTGACCTCGAACGATGGGTATGAGTCCATCGCGGAGGTCCTGACGGATGCCTTCGTGACCGACTTCTACTACGCGGTAGGGGAGACGAACGGCGCGGATGAAACCGTCGGCGGAAGCTATGTCGACACGACCGCCTCGGACAACCAGTACGAGACGCTCACAGAATGTGCGAGCTGTGGCGGGAACCGGAAGACGCTGGACTTCGCTGCTCAGGAGGGGCACCGCTGGGACATGGGCTCGATCACCATCGGCGGCGGCGAATGGGTCGATTTGGAGATTGAGAGCTACATCAGCGTCGGCACCGAGCCCTTCGACGTTGGCTTCAGCGCGTCCGGCACCGGGGTCACTTGGTGTGGGGAGATTCCCTCTAGTCGTGCCGGGGCCGGAAACGAGGGTACGGACACCTTCAACTTAACGGCCTGCGGGTACACCGGTGGAGACCTGTGGGTCCACGTCCTCGACAACGACATCACGAACGGGGACGACGATCCCGCGAGCGGCGGCGACAGCATTCAGACCACGCTGTCCGTCGACCTCGTCCAAGTGAACCACCACCAACCTTCTGGTCAGACGGGAGGTCTCGAGCACAAGTGGCAGACGCAGGTTCTCACCGCCGGGGGCAACTCCTACAGATTCTTCGTGGAGGCGTATCATACGACGAACACCGACCTAGACGATTTCACCTTCCAGTGGTCCGCGGCGGTGGATGGCCCCTGGACAGATATGGTGGTCATCACCAAGATTGCAGACAACGACCAGTACCAGAGCTTCTCCCTCCCGAACACCGTGGGGGGCACCTCCATCTACATCCGGGCCATTGACAACGACCGCCTACCAGGGAAGCTGAACCTAGACACCCTCTATATCGACCACATGTTCGTCAGGCGGTTCTTGGTGACCCCGAACTTCAATACCATCGCAACGGGAAGCGTCGTCTGGGATCTCTCGTTGGGGGACATCGACGGAGACGATGACGTGGACATTGTGGCGGGACTGGAGAGCGGAAGCGTCCGCATCTCCTACAACGACGGCACGGGCGAGTCCTGGCCCACGTTCACGAGCTTGACGGGTTCCGGCGCCGTCTACGCGGTGGATGTGGGCTACATCGACAGCGATGACAGCCTGGACGTGGTCGCGGGCACCTCGGACAACAAGGTTTACTGGTGGACGAACGGCGCGTGGACCCGGACAACGATTGACACCACCGACACGGCGGTCCGTAGCCTCCGCGTCGGGGACGTCGACGGCGACTTCTGGGACGACATCGTCGTTGGGACGGAGATCGGCAATCAGGTCACGGGGAAAATCCTCCTCTACCGAAACCAGGGCGGGGCCGGCTGGGACGAGATCATCGTGGACAGCCTGGCGACCACGTTCTGGGACGTGGACATCGGCGATGCAGATCGGAACGAGACCATAGAACCCGAGACCTACTGAGCTTCGGCTCGCTCGAGCCGGGACTGGACGCCATCCGTCCGTTCGTAGTCGATGACCACGAGCAGGGAGCCGTGGTCCCGCGCCAGCCGTTCGATGGCGTGGCCCACGTGGGCCTCCCGGTCCTCCTGGAGCTTTCGGAAGCCGTCCGGACGGTTCACGACCTCGTCGAACTCCAGGGCGAACGCCTCCGGCGTTTCTGCGGCGAACCGTCGCCGCCGTAATCGCTTCTCCCTGAAAGAGGCCCCGATGATCTCCAGGGTCGACACCCGGCTCACGTAGGCGTCGGTGTAGGTCTCGTCGTCCATGTCCACGGCGACCACGGGGATGCCTTCCCGCTCTCCCGCCTCGAGGGCGGCCACGAAGCAGGGGGGCGGCTTCTCCACGTCCCCGAAGCGCCCCAGACCCTCCATGTAGACCTCCTCCTCGTAATTCGCGGGCTCGGCCCCCTCTCCCTGGAACGCGCGCAGGGCCGTCAGTTCCTCTGGGGAGATGGTCAGCGCGATGACATCGGGCCGCAGGGTCTCGATCGCTTCTACGACCCGTGGGCCCTCCGAGACGAGCCCCTTCACGGCGCCCAGGAGGCGGACCTGGGCCCCGGCGACCGAGAGCGCGGGCATCACTCCTTCCGTTCCGAGATGAGCTCCACGATCTCCCCCCGCCTCTTGGCCTTCCGCAACTCGTCCTTCGCGATGAGGGGCGTCCCCTCCACGTTCACGCGGATGCGGCGCTTCTGGACGAAAATCACCCCTTCTCGCTCGACGACGCGGGAGAGGTTCCCCACGATGCGGGCCTTCGTGCGCAGATCGCCCGCAGAGGTCTCCAGGCCCGTGAGGAGCATGCTCGTGGCGTCCTGGGTGAGGGCGTCAAAGGGGCTGTGGGCGGTGCGGGTGACCTCGTACCCGAGGCTCCGCAGCCAGCGGTAGACGTTCCGCTCGAAGGCCTCCAGCTCCGGCTCGACCTCCGGGTCGGGCCGGTCGGTCTCCAGCGCGTAGGCCAGGGGGTCCGCGGGCTTCACCACGGGCTCGCCCAGGAACGTCTCCAGGCGGACCGCGGTGTCGATGGTGGCCCCCATCCCTTCCTGGTACATCTGGATGGCCCGGCGGGAGACGCCCGCGATCTCGGCGAGCATCCCCAGGGACACCCCCCGCCGCTCCCGGGCCCGCCGGAGCACCTCCTCGTCGAGGCGCACGTAGAGACCGCCGGGGGCGGAGAAGACGAAGGGCGGGACGCCCTCGAGGAAGAAGTCCTCGAAGGTCTCCTGGGAGACGATGGGGATGCCGAAGCGGGCGTAGATGACGCCCGACTCCAGGGAGCCGCCGCCGCTCTTCACTCCGACGAGGAGCGGGGCCGCCTCAAGGGCGCCGGCCACGAGCCCCATCTCCCGTGCGCTCTTCCGTCCGAAAGAGTCTACGTTGGTGAGGACCTTGACGACGAGGAGCGTCTTGTCCCGCCGGGCCACGAGGTCGAACCCCGTGGATCGCGTTTCCAGGGGGTTGGAGAGGAAGAAGCCGGACCAGGCCAAGACCTGGCGGACGCGCTCCAGGAGGTGACGGCGGTTCACGTCCCCGACTAGGAAAGACCTTCTATTTAAGCGCCACTGCATTGGTCTGGGTGGGGGCGAACGGGCCCGCCGTCGGGTCTCCCTCTCCGGGGGACGTGGGCAGGTTTATAATCGGACCTGGGGTTCGACGCCCGATGCCGGGGGAACTCCAGCGGGACTGGGTCCTCGTCGAGGACCCGACAGAGGCGAACCAGATCTACGGGAAGGGCTACTACGGCGTCCCCCAGTCCGGAGGGGGATTGGCCCTGGGGCTGATGGAGGCCCTCTACCTGGCGGAAAGCGGACGCCTCCAGGTCCGGCGCCGGGGCCGCTCCGTGTCCCGGAAGGCCCTCCTCCGGGCCGCGTACAAGACCGTGCCGCGCTTCGAGATCCTGTACCTCGTCTACCGGGACCTGCGGCAGCGGGGCTACGTGGTGAAGGCGGACGAGGGGCCCGCGGACTTCCGGGTGCTACCCCGGGGAGGCGCCCCCAGCAAGACCCCCGCGAAGTACTGGGCGCTGGCCCTCTCGGAGCGGTCCGTCTTCAGCCTCGAAGGGCTCGTGGAGCTCCTCCGGCGGGTCGCGTCCCTCCGGAAGACCCTCCTCCTGGGCCTCGTGGACGAGGAGAGCGACCTGACGTACTACGTGGCGGGCCTCGTGGAGTTGAAGGGCCGCCTGCGCTCCCGCCGACGCCGGAAGGTGGCGGACGCCCTCCTCCTGGAGGACCGCGCGCTGGTGGTGGACCCGGAGGAGGCGGAGGCCCTCCACGGCTTGGAGTACTTCGGGAAGATGGTGGACAGCTCCCTCCAGCTCTCCCTCCTGGAGACGGCGCACCTGGTCCAGCGGGGGCTCATCGAAGTGGCCGACGGGCGGACCGGGAGGAAGGTCTCTCCCGCGCGGGTCCTTGCCCGGGCCCGAGAGGCGCAACCGGACTTTCCCCTGCGGTTCGCCGTCTACGAGGACCTGAAGGCCCGGGGCATGGTCGTGAAGACGGGGTTCAAGTACGGCGCCCACTTCCGGGTGTACGCCGGGGATCCGGAGACCCACCACGCGAAGTACCTCGTCCATTCTTTGCCCGGGGGGCACGAGGGCATGTGGCCCGAGGTGAGCCGCGCCGTCCGGGTGGCCCACGGGGTGCGGAAGGACTTGGTCTTCGGTGAGGTCGGGGAGCGGGTGCAGTACGTGAAGTTCAGGCGGGTGAGGCCGTGACGTATTCCATCGTGGCGGTGGACGAGGAGACGAGGGACCTGGGCGTGGCGGTGCAGTCGAAGTCCTTGGCTTCGGGGGCCGTGGTCCCCTACGTGCGGGCGGGCGTGGGGGCGGTGGCCACCCAGGCGTGGTCGAACCCCGGGTTGGGGCCCGCAGGCTTGCGGGCTCTCGAGAGGGGATTGGCCCCCGAGGTGGCGCTGGAGACGATCCTCGCCGAGGACCCGGGGCGGGAAGACCGCCAGGTGGGGCTCCTGGCCGCGTCGGGCGCGGCCGCCGCCTACACGGGCGGGAACTGCCCCGAGTGGGCGGGGCACGTCGTGGGCGAGGGCTACGCCGTCCAGGGGAACCATCTGGTCAGCGAGCTCACCCTCCGGGGGATGGTGGAGGGCTTCCTCGGGAGCGAGGGGGCCTTCGCCCACCACTTGATACGGGCCCTCGAGGGGGGGCAGGCACAGGGCGGGGACCGGCGAGGAATGCAGTCCGCGGCGGTGCTGGTGGCGAGGAAGGGCGGCGGTCCCCGCGGCCTGAGCGACATCCTGGTGGACCTGCGCGTGGATGACCACCCTTCCCCCATCGAGGAGCTCGCCCGCCTCCTGATGCTCTCTGAGGCCCGTCCCTGGGCGTCCTCTGCACGTCGCCGTCAGGGCACCTCGAAACACCTATGAGGACCCCCTCCGTTAGACGCAGGGGTGGAGTCCTATGGGAGAAACCGCAGAGAAGAGACAGATTTCGACGGCCGAAGTCCGGCGGACCATCGCCGCCTCGCTGGCGGCGGCCTTCGGCTTCGTCATTGCGCTGGTCTGGAAGGAAGTCGTCATGAGCGGCCTTGCGAATGCGGGGGTCGACGTCACCGCGGCGGGGGGCCTCGCGGCCTGGGTCATCTTCACGGGAGTGGCCGTCGTCCTTACGGTGATCATGGTCATCCTCATCGTGGTCATCGGCCGATGGGGTGGAGAGGCCTAGGCAGTCCTCACCGCTTTCCGGTGTCCAACGAGCCGTAGCGGACCCGCCCCCCCACGAGGGTGGCCACCACCTGCAGGTCCGCGATGGCGTCAGGCGCTACGCGGGGGTCCTCGGAAAGGACCACCAGGTCCGCGACCTTCCCGGGCGCGATCGTACCCTTGAGGGCCCCGTCTCCTGCCACCTCCGCGGGGGTTCGGGTGTACGCCCGCAGGGCCTCCACCACGGACAACTTCTGCTCGTCCTGAGGCGCGTTCACCGCCCAGTGGAGGCCGAAGAGGGGCGACAGGGGCATGCCGTCGGAGCCGAAGAGGAGGGGGACGTCCGCGGCGAGAATCCGCCTGAAGGGATTCATGGCGCGGGCGCGCGCGCCACCCAGGCGATCCTCGTACATCCCGCCGGGGAGGCCCCACCGGCCCACGAAGTTGGGCTGCATGGAGACGGATACGCCCAGGGCCGCCGTGCGGTCCAGGTCCGCGGGCGAGGGGAGCTCGTAGTGTTCCATCCGGTCTCCCACCATGGTGCCCGCGGCTTCATAGGCGTCCAAGACCGTCTCAATCCCCCGGTCCCCGATCGCATGGATGGCGGTGGGCCGGCCTCGGGCGTGCGCCCCGGCGATCCGCTCCTCCAAGTCCTCCGAAGAATGGACGAGCATCCCTCGGTCGCCCGCCTGGTCGGCGTAGTCCTCGTGAAGGGCCGCGGTGCGGGCGCCTAGGGATCCGTCGGCGAAGATCTTCAGGGGGCCCATTTGGAGGTAGTCATCCTCAAGGACGGATGCGGGCGGAGGCGCGGACGCGCGATCGATGGGTAACAGGGTCGCCCGAAGGGTCAGGAGCCCCTCGTCGCGGGCCCGCCCGTATAGGGCAATGTCCTCCAAGGTTACCACGTCATGGACGGAAGCGACGCCCCTCGAAAGGGCGAGGTGGACCATCCGAGGGAACTCTCCTGGAAGGGCGTCCTCCCCGGCACGCACCGCCTCGCGGGCGCGCCTCAGGGCCTCCTCCACCAAGACCCCCGTGGGTCGCCCGTCTTGGAGGATCATCCCCGGCAGGGCATGAGGGAGGCTGAGGGCGGCGAGCCCTTGGGAGTTGACCACTCCTACGTGACCATCCACCCGCACGATGAGGGTCGGGTGGTTCGGGCAGGCGGCGTCCAGGTCGGCCCGACAGGGGTAGGCGCGCGGCTGCCAGGGGGACTCGTCCCAGCCCTTCCCCAAGACCCACTTCCCTGTCGCGATTCCCTGAGCCTCCGTCGCGAGGCGGTCCCGCAGGCGCTGCACAGAGGGGGTCCCCTCGAGGTCCACCCACGACAGCCGACCGCCTTCCCTCAGCAAGTGGCAGTGGGCGTCGATGAATCCGGGAACGACGGTCCTTCCGCCCAGGTCGAGCACGCGGGTCTGACGCCCCGCCATCCCGCCCACGTCGTCGAACGCGCCCACCGCGAGGATGCGGTCCCCTGCGATGGCGATGGCCTCCGCCTCCGGCTGGGCGTCCTCCATGGTGAGGACCGTGCCGCCGAGGAGCACCAGGCTGGGTTCCATGGACAGGTCTCGCTAGGGAAGCTTGACGGGGTACGCGCAGAAGGGGCTGAGCTCCACCTCGAAGGCGGCGTCACAGTGCGGGCAGGCGACGAGGCGCAGGCCCCCGGGCCCCCGCAGGGTGCTCCGCTGGGCGGCGATGTCCGCCATGGCGATGGGGCGCTCGCAGGCGGGGCAGGATGCCTGCACCGACGAGTCCGCCTCTGGAGGAGCCACCGCCGCCCCCCGGGGGCTAGAGCTCGATCTCGATGCCCAGCTTGTCGGTGATCTCCTTGTAGCGGTTGCGGATGGTCACCTCGGTGACGCCGCCGACGTCGGCGACCTCCCGCTGCGTCCGCCGCTCGTTCATGAGGATGGACGCGATGTAGATTGCCGCGGCGGCGACCCCCGTGGGGCCCCGGCCGGACGTGAGCTCCTTGTCCGCGGCCTCCTTCAGGATCTCGATGGCCTTGGACTGCACTTCCCCGCTCAGCTTCAGCTGGGAGCAGAACCGGGACACGTAGTCCTGGGGTCGGGTGGGGAGAAGCCGGAGCTTCAGCTCCCGGGTCATGAAGCGGTAGGTCCTCCCGATCTCCTTCCGCCCGACGCGGCTCGCCCCCGCGATCTCGTCCAGGGTCCGGGGGACCCCGCACTGGCGGCAGGCCGCGTACAGGCTCGCAGCGACGACGCCCTCGATGGAGCGCCCGCGGATGAGGTTTTTATTCACAGCCTTCCGATAAATCACCGCCGCCGTCTCCCGCACGTTCCGCGGGAGGCCCAGGCCGCTGGCCATCCGGTCCAGCTCGCTGAGGGCGAAGGCCAGGTTCCGCTCCGTCGCGTTGCTCACCCGGATGCGACGCTGCCACTTCCGCAGGCGGTACAGCTGGGCACGATTCCGGGTGGGGATGTTCTTCCCGTAGGAGTCCTTGTTCTTCCACCCGATCGTCGTGCTCAGGCCCTTGTCGTGAATCGTATAGGTCATGGGGGCGCCCGTCCGGGCCCGCTTCTCCCCCTGCTCCACATCGAAGGCCCGCCACTCGGGGCCTTGGTCGATCATGGAGTCGTCCAGGACGAGGCCGCACTCCTCGCACACGAGCTCGCCGCGCTCGTAGTCGAAGGAGAGGTGGCCGCTGTTGCACTCTGGACATCGAGTAATCTCCGTCTCCTCTTCGTCCTCTTCATCCGCCGTTTCATCCGCCGCTTCTTCTGCCATGCCGCTCTCTCCTAGTCCACGAACAGGTCCGCGCCGACGAGGTCCATCACCTTCCTTCCCGTGCGGGACGGGGCGACGGTGGCATAGGGGGCGGCGACGGGACCGAAGACCCGCACCACCCGGCCTGCCCGCCGGTTCTGGGAATCGTAGACGACGGCCCCTTCTGCGGGGGCGAAGTCGCAAAGGACAACGAGATGCCCGCGATATGAAAGATCGACGACGGACCCGAGGCGTTTATCCTGAGGGCGATTGGATTTCGCCGTGCTATCGGCTGTCAATACAGGGTTCCCTATTTAAGCCTATCGAAATTCTTTATTTTGAGAACGTCTCGACCGCGCAAAATGGCTAAAGGGTTTCGGTGACGCGACGGCCCCCTCAGAGACTCCACCCCAGGAGGAAGGCCCCCAGGACGGCCAGGGCGCCGCCGGCGATGGCGGCGAACCAGTTCCAGTTCCACCAGTCGTCGGCCCGCATCGTCTTCCGGAGTCCCGGGAGGCGGACGACGGGATGGTCGCCCTCAAGGTGCCCCGCCTTCCATTGCTCGTAGGCCAGGAAGGCGTAGTCGATCCCCCAGAAGCCGAAGGCCATGAGGAAGCCGCCCAGGAACACGAGGAGGACGGCGGCCGCGAGGAGGAGGACCATGGCAGCGACGCGCCATCGGAGACCGCCCGCATAACGGTTTGGAGGCCCCCGGGTCAGAAGCTCTCCAGGGTGAACTGCTCCTTGATGGCGATGTCCTTCTCCGCGTGGGGGATGCCGAGTCGGTCCATCAGCTGGAACGCGTTCTTCGCGGCCTTCGCGCGGCCGTGGTTGTTGAAGTAGACCCGGGTCTTATCGCTGGCGGCCGCCATCTCCTCCACGGCGGGCACCCAACGGTCCAGCTCCTCCCCCGTGTACAGGTAGTCGTAGCGGTTGATCCGCTGGTCGGGGATGGCCTTCTCGTCCTTCCACCAGATGTCGTAGTTCCGCCCGTGGAACCGCAGGTACGCGTGGTCGGCGGTCACCGCGGAGACCCGGGGGAAGAAGGGCTCGTCCACCGCGCACACGGCCACGTTCCGCTCCCTAAGGAGGGCCATGACCTCCGGGTCGAACTCGGTCCCCTGCAGCCAGGACTTGTGGCGGAACTCCACGACGTAGTCCCGCTCGTCGACCCTCAGGGCCTGGAGGAGCGTCTGGAGGGTATGCAGGTTGTCCCGCGCGCCGTCATGGCGCTTGAACCGCGGGGCGAGTTGCAGGAGCACCGCCCCGAGGAGGCCCTCCTCCGCAAGGGGGTCGACCACGCTCCCCTCGAACTCCACGGCGGCCCGCACCGCGGCCTCCGTATCCTTGACGATCTTGTTGTGGGTCACGTCCCGGTGCATCTTCAGGGAGAAGTCGAACCCCTCCAGGGCCTTTCCTTTCCGCAGCCACGCCTCCACCGTCCGCTCGCCGGGGACGGAATAGAAGGTGCTGTCGATCTCCACCGTGGGGAAGTACTGCCCGTAGTACTCCAACCACGCCCCGCGACGGTCCCTCAGTTCCATCGGGTAGAAGGGGCCGATCCAGTCCTTGTAGGACCAGCCGCAGCACCCGATCCGGATCACGCTGGCTTCAGAGGCCCCCGCCCTATAAAACGCCTCCTCAGATGGGGCGGTGGAGGGGCCGTCGCTTGAGGACGAAGGTCTGCACGAGGGCCCCCAGGACGATGAGGGCACCCCCGACCGCCAGGGCGAGGCCCAGGTCGTCGAGGAGGAAGAAGGCCCCGATGCCCGCAAGGATCCCCCCGATGAGGGCCGTGACGATGGCCACGAGCTGCTCGATGAAGTAGTAGGCGATGGCGAACACGATGACCAGGACGATGATGGCGAGGATGAGGGCGGTGTCCTGGCCCAGGGAGCCGACGCTGACCAGGAACACGACGCCCCCCACGAGGGCGCCCACGAGGAACGCCAGGGCGGCCTCCACCAGGTAGCCGAAGAGGGCGCTCCCCAGGAAGGAGCCCACGAAGCCCAGGATGAGGCCCAGGAGCCACCCGCCGATGACGTAGCCCGCGGAGAACCCGATGATGCCCCCGATGATGGCGCCGATGAGGGACATGAGCCGCGCCCAGATGGCTTTCCCGAAGAACGCCAGGAGGACCCCGATGAGGAGGACGATGACCGCGAGGATGGTGATGATCTGGGGGTCGATGGCCCCCAGACCGACCTGGAAGGGCGTGGCCATGGCCCGTTCTATTTCGCCATCGTCTTATAACTATTGCTCGATGGTTCCCCTGGAGTGCCCAGGGAGGACGCCCGGGTGCAGGTCACGATCTTGGACGGCTACGTGGACGAGCCCTCGTGTTTCGGCGTGCCGCCGTACATCTCGCCCTACCCGCGGTACCTCGCGGGGGCCATCGCGGACGCGGGGCATGAATGGACCTACCGCACCGTCGACCAGGTCCGGGCGGGGACGCCCCTGCGGGCGGACCTCCTCGTGGTCCTCTCGGGCCCCATCGTCCCCGGGCGCTACCTCCGCAGCATGCCGATTTCGGAGAAGGAAGTGAGGGAAATCGCCCGGTCGTTCCGAGGTCCCGCGATCTTGGGCGGGCCCCTGGCCCGGTTCCGCTACCATGACCCGAGTCTCCAGGACCTGTTCCATCACATCGCCGTCCGGGACGTGGACGCCCTCGTGCACGACCTCCTCGCGGAGGACAGCGCCCGGGACCGGGATCGGACCCTCGACGAGTGGAACCGGTGGGCCCTCCTGGGGGCGGGCGTCGTGACGGAGCACCCCGACCACCCCAACCCCCTCACTGTCGAGCTGGACACCACCCGCGGCTGCGTCCGCTACTTCGATGGCGGCTGCTCGTTCTGCATCGAGCCCCTGTACGGGAAGCCCGTGTTCCGGGCCCCGGACGATGTCGTCGCAGAGGTCAGGGAACTCGCCCGCCACGGGGCCATGAACTTCCGCCTCGGCGGACAGACCGACTTCTTCTCCTACATGGGAGACGGCCTCGGAGCCACCCTGACCCCCCGCCCGAGTCTGGAGGCCCTCGAGGCCCTCCTGGCGGGCATCCACGAGGCGGCTCCCGCCCTGCGAGTCCTCCATACGGACAACGCGGACCCCGCCGTGGCCTTCGCCCATCTGGAGGAGGCCCGCGCGGCCCTAGAGCTCCTCGTGGCCCACGGCACCTCGGGCAACAGCCTGTCCCTGGGCCTGGAAACAGTCGATCCTGCGGTCATTGAAGCGAACAACCTGAACACGAACGCGGAGGAGGTCGAGGCCGTCGTCCGGATGATCAACGAGGTGGGCGGGACCCGCGGGGAGAGCGGAATGCCCCTCCTCCTTCCCGGGCTGAACTTCGTCGCCGGGCTGGACGGGGAGACGCCGGAGACCTACGAGATGAACATGTCCTTCCTCAGAAGGCTTCAGCGGGAGGGCCTCCTGTTGCGGCGCATCAACATCCGCCAGGCGGCCCCCGTCCGGCAGGAGTTCGACACCCGGAAGCACTACCGGGAGTTCCGACGCTTCAAGGACGCGGTCCGGCGGGAGATCGACCATGCCCTCCTGGAAGCCCTCTTGCCCAAGGGGACCGTCCTTCGTGACGTGTACCTGGAGCTGGTGATGGGCGGGCGGACCTACGGCCGCCAGATCGGGACCTACCCGCTCCTCATGGTCCTCCCGTACGACGCCGGAACCGACCGGTTCGTCGACGCCGTGGTGCTCCGCCACGGCTACCGGAGCGTGGGCGGTGTTGAGTTCCCGTTGGACCTGAACGAGGCCCCCATGAGCGCTCTCCGGGCCCTCCCTGGAGTGGGGAAGAAGCGCGCCGCGCGCATTGTCCGGGCGAGGCCGCTCACCTCGGAGAGCCACCTCGCGGAGGCCCTGGGGGAAGCCGCGCTGTCGAGTCGCGTCCTCCAGTACGCCACCCTCGGTGCCTGAGGGAGTCCCTAGACCTCGAAGACCTCGTCCACCCGCTCCGCCACGGCGTCCAGTCGCTTCTCCTCCGCGTCCTCCCCGTTCCCCAGGATGTACTCCCGCACGTTCAGGTCGTCGTAGTGGAGGATGTTGATGAGGGTGGGGATGCGGATGGCGTCCCCCATGACGGCCACGGTCTTCCAGGGAATCGTGGAGACGATGCCCTCCCACATCCCCCGGTCGGGGACCCCCGCCAGGGCGGCGGTGACGTCCGACGGCTCCTTGATGGACATCACGAGGCGGTTCGCGAGCTGGGACCGCACCTCGTCGTCGATCTCCGAGGGCCGCTGGTCCACGAGGGCCAGGATCAGGTGGAACTTCCGGGTCTCCCGGGCGAGCTTGTCGAAGATCGTGAAGCGGGCGACCTCCGGCCCCAGGAACTTGTGGGCCTCCTCCAGGAACACCACGAGGCGGGGGAAGTCCTCCCCCGAGTCCACGTACAGGTCGTAGAGCCTCCGGGCCAGGACGTTGGCGACGAAGAGGTACACCATCTGGTCCGTCCCGAAGTCCCCGAAGTCCAGGACGATGGACTTCCCCTCCCGGATGAGGGCCACCAGCTGCTTGAACGCGTCCTTCCCGCCTTTCCGCAGGAAGGGCAGGCGCTCCAGGCGGGTGACCCGCCGCTGGAGGGCCTGGAGGACCATCTGGTGGATCCGCGCCTCATCCACCTCCAGCGGGTCCGCCCCGCGGATGGCGCTGATGAGGTCCTGAGAGCCGCGAGTCCGATTCATCTCGAAGATGCCGTCCACCATGTTGTCCGTCAGGTCCTGGAACGCGATGATGAGGTCCTCGGGGGTGATCTCGTCCGGGTCCAGGAGGAAGGGGCGGGCCTCCTTCACCTTCGGGTCCAGGGAGAAGAGCTCCACGGACTTGGGGAAGAAGTACTTCAGCCCCTCCGTGGCGTCCGTCTTCGAGTACACCCCGTACTCCCCGTGCATGTCGAAGATGAGCACCTGTCCCGCGCCCTTCGCCAGGATGCCGCAGCACACCAGCTTGTTCAGGATGGACTTCCCCATCCCCGTCCGCCCGAAGATCCCGAATGGCTTCTCCGTCAGCTTCTGGAAGTCTAGGTCCACGTAGAAGGGCTCCACCCCCAGGATGGTCCCCAGAGGGGCGCTGGCCTCGGAGGGCGCGTAGATGTGCTCCACGTCCTCCTTCGTCGCGTGGCGGGCCTCCGCGAAGTACTGGGGGATCGTCTGGGGCTCCGAGAGGTGCCCGGACTCCTGCTCGATGAGCTGGATGGGTCGGAGGAGGGCCTTCGCATAGAAGAGGGGGCCGCCGTAGCCCTCGTGGGTGCCCGCCCCGGGGACGATGGTGTCCCGGACGTCCGCCCCCGCCAGCTGCTCGGCGATGTCCACCTTCTGGTTCACGATGTCCTCCACGAGGCAGTAGAAGTCGTACCGCCGCCCCTCCACGATGACCGGGAAGCCGATCATCAGGTCCTCCGGGTTCGGGAGTTCCAGCTTCACGTCCAAGCCCCCGGAGACGGAGCCCGCGACGACCTCGCCGATCTTCATCAGCGCACCTCCCGGGCCACCTTGTCCAGGTACTCGTGGAACGCGCTCCGGCGCCGGCCCTCGATTTGCGTCAGCCCCGCCACCACCTCGGAGACGTCGGCGCCCAGCCGCACCGCTTGGCGGATGACCTCCCCCTCGTACATGGACTTGAACTGCCTCACCGTGACGGCGAATCGGTGGGCCTCCATGAGGGGGTAGGGGTAGCCCAGGCTGAGGGCGGACATGGAGTACGGGGTGAGCTGGGAGAAGACGAAGTCCGGGTCGTCTCGGTACGTGCCCACGTCCACCCGGAACCACTTCGGGGCTCGGCGGTGGAGCTTCGCGAAGTAGACGTCCCCGTGGAGCAGCCCCCGCTGGGCCTTCTCGAAGGACCGCGGGACGCGGACGTACGCCGGCTCCTCCCCGTCCAACACCTCCTCGTCCGTGAGGGGGCTCCCGAAGGCGTGGGTCGTGGAGTCCTTGGAGACCCCGACGAGGACCAAGTCGTGGTCCGCGCAGGCGTCCACCACCGCCCCGAGGTTGTCCAACTCCTTGGGGAAGGAGGCGAGGCTGCCGTCCAGGGCCAGGATCGCGCCCTCGTTCTTCTCCGCCGCGACGCGGGCCATCTCCCCCTCCAGGTAGCGTCGGTACTCGTTGACCATGTCCGCGTGCTGGTTCGAGGAGTGGCGGGTGGCGTCGAAGAGCATCCGGTGGAGCTCGTCCTGCTCCGCCACCAGGTCCTCCTTCGTGGACACCAGGATGCTGCTGTCCACCCGTTCGAACCCCACCTTCCGGAACGCCCCGTCCGCGAGGCGGTAGCGCAGGTAGCCCACGCGGACCACGGCGAGCCACATGCTGCTGACGCTCCAAAGGAAGGAGTAGGAGCCGTCCACGGCGACCAGGTCCCGCGGGGCCTCGTGGGCCCGGATGGGGACGGTCTCCACCGCCACCTCCGGAGCGGTGCGGCGGTACGCGAGCATCGTGCGGATGTGGTCCTGCAGGTCCTCCACGAGGCTCACGGGCCGGCCTCCCGCGGGGGAGCCGGACGAAGGCTCTGCGCTAGAGGGTGGGGGCCGGCTCTCCGCATCGGCGGGGCATCCTGGGGACCCTACTTATAGCTTGATTCAGGAGGTCTCAGAAACTTTCACACGGCCCCGCCGTCCACGACCTCGAGGCGGGACTCCCCCTCGGGGGTCATGAACACCCGCACGCGACCCTCGAACCGGTCGGCCACGTCGGCGAGGTGGGTGATGAGGACGATACGGTCGAAGAACTCCCCCATCTTGAACAGCTTGTGGACGAAGAGCTCCCGCGAGACGTCCGTGTCCAGCGACCCCAGGTCGCCCTCGTCGATGAACAGGGTCTTCATCCGGCCGTAGGTCCGCCCGATGCGGGGCATGGAGGCGAGCTCCTTCGCGATGGCGAACCGGAGGGCGGCGTTGATCTGGGTCCGCTCGCCGCCGCTGAATTCGGCGACGTCGTGCCACTCCCCGTCCACGCCCTCCACCGCGATGCGGATGCCGTGGGTCCGGTTCTCCTCCACGGTCTCGAGCTTCACCCGCGTGAACCGGCCGTCCGTCAGGTCCCGGAGGTTCCGGGAGGTCTCGGCCTCCAGCTCGGGGAGGAGCTGGTTGATGGCGTACATGACGATGCCCTTCCGGTGGAACACCCCGTCTTTGAGGATCGTCAGGACCTCCACCTCCGACCGGAGGGCGGCGGCCTCCTCCTCCACCTCCCCGATCTTCCGCTCCACCTCTTGGAGGTCCCCGATGCGGTCCTGGGTGAGCTTCCACTCCGTCTCCTGCCTCGAGAGGTCCTCGCCCATGCGCTCCCTCTCGGCGCGGAGCTGCTCCAGCCGCTCCCTCGCGGCGGCGAACTCCACCTCGGCGACCTTCAGCTCTTCCCGCTGGGATTCGAGGGCGCCCTTCTCCTCCCGGAGCTTCTTCGCCCGGTCCTCCAGCTCCGCCAGGAGCTTCCCTGGGTCCCCGATGCGGTCCAGCTCCTTCCGGGCGTCGTCGAGCTCCCGCCGCTTCGTCTTCAGCGCGCTCAAGGCGTCCCGCAGCTCGGTGAGGCGGGCCCGCTCTTCCTTCCCGAAGCCCACGGCGGCCACCCGGTCCTCCGCGGCCACAGCGGCCGCCTTGGCCTCCTGGAGGCGGGCCTCATGCGCTTCCTGCTCGCGTTGGAACTCGTCCCGCAGCTGCGCCACGCGGCTCCGGATCTCGTCCACGACGAAGGCGTC
>CAYFXO010000020.1:0-1748 GCA_964347125.1 uncultured Methanomassiliicoccales archaeon
CGCGAGTTCGTGCTGGGGATGGCTCTCCAGCCCCGGGTAGATGACCCGCTCGACCCCGTCCCGCCCCTCCAGCCACTCCGCCACGTCCAGGGCGTTCTCGCAGTGGCGGTCCATTCGGAGGGCCAGGGTCTTCGTCCCCCGGAGCACCAGCCAGCAGTCGAAGGGGCTCGGAATCGCCCCCATGGCGTTCTGCACGAACCTCAGCCGCTGGTGCACGGCCTTGTCCGAGGTCACCACCGCCCCGCCGATGAGGTCGCTGTGGCCCCCCAGGTACTTCGTGGTGGAGTGGACGACGATGTGGAACTTCCACTCCAGGGGCCTTTGCAGGTAGGGCGACGCGAAGGTGTTGTCCATCACCGCGTACGCGCCGGCGTCCTGGGCGATCTCCGCCACCCCATCCATGTCCACGATCTTCAGCATCGGGTTCGTGGGGGACTCCATCCAGAGCATCCGGGTGTTCTCCCGCACCGCCCCGGCGACGGCGTCCAGGTCCGTGGCGTCCACGTAGGAGAACTCCAACCCGTAGTCCCGGTACACGTGTTGGAACACCCGGAAGGTCCCGCCGTAGACGTCGTCCGAGGCCACCACGTGGTCCCCCGCCTTCAGGAGGGCCATGGTGGACGAGATGGCGGCCATCCCGGAGCCGAACGCGAGGCCGTGGGTCCCGCCCTCCAGGGCCGCCAGGTTCGCTTCCAGGGCTTCCCGGGTCGGGTTCTTGGACCGGCCGTACGCGTACGCGTCCTGCGTCCTCTGGGAATAGGTAGAGGTCATGTGGATGGGGGTCGTCACCGACCCCGTCCGCGGGTCCGGGTCCTGCCCCGCGTGGATGGCCTTCGTGGGGAACCGCATCAGCCTCCCCTCCGGGCCAGGTACTCGATCACGTCGATGCGCGTGATGATCCCCTCCAGCCGCTGGGCGGTGCCCACGAGGACGGCGGGGTTCCCCCGCTGAAGGAGCTTCGCCGCCGTCTCCAGGTCCGCGTTGGGGTCCACCATGGGGAAGGGCTCGTCCATGATGGCCCGCACCTCCTCGTGGTGGAGTTCCGGGTTCTCCACGAGGCGGAGCATCAGGGCGTCCTCCCGCACGCTCCCGACGGGGATGCCGTTCTCCATCACGGGGATCTGGGAGATGTTGTGGTGGCGCATCCGCTCCACGGCGACGGCCACGGGGTCGGAGGCCCGGAGGGTCACCACGGGCGGGAGGTCCTCCTCCTTCGTGTTCAGGATGCTCATCAGGGGGGCCACCTCTTCCTCGAGGAACCCATGCTCCCGCATCCACTCGTCGCTGTGGACCTTGGAGAGGTACCGCTCCCCGGTGTCCGGGAGGAGAACGACGACGAGCCCTCCCTCGTCCAGGTCCTTCGCCACGCGGAGCGCGGCGGCGACGGCGGTGCCCGACGAGCCCCCCGCCAGGAGCCCCTCCTCGCGGGAGAGACGCCGCGTCATGAGGAACGATTCCTTGTCATCCACCCGCAGGATCTCGTCGATGTACCGGAAGTGGGTGGTCTCGGGGATGATGTCCTCCCCGATGCCCTCCACCTTGTACGTCTGCCCCTTCCCCTTTTCCCCCGTGTAGAAGAAGTCCCGGATGATGGAGCCGTAGGGGTCGACGCCGACGACCTTCACGTTCGGGTTCTGCTCCTTCAGGTACTTCCCCACCCCGCTGATGGTCCCGCCCGTGCCCATCCCGCAGACGAAGTGGGTGATCTTGCCGTCCGTCTGGGCCCAGATCTCCGGCCCCGTGGTGAG
>CAYFXO010000020.1:1758-19259 GCA_964347125.1 uncultured Methanomassiliicoccales archaeon
GAGGTAGTGGGCCTGGGGGTTGTTCTGGTTCGCGTACTGGTTCGGCAGGAAGGAGTTCGGCGTCTCCTGGTGGATGCGGTCCGCGACCTTGTAGTAGGAATCGGGGTGGTCGGGCGCGACCGCCGTAGGGCACACGACGACCTTCGCCCCGAAGGCCTTGAGGAGGTTGATCTTCTCCTGAGACATCTTGTCCGGGATGGTGAAGATGATCCGGTAGCCCCGGAGGGCGGCGACGAGGGCGAGGCCCATGCCGGTGTTCCCGCTCGTGGGCTCGACGATGGTGCCCCCGGGCTTCAGGAGGCCCACCTTCTCCGCCGCCTCGATCATCGCGACGCCGATACGGTCCTTGACGCTCCCGCCGGGGTTCATGTACTCCAGCTTCGCCAGGACCGTGGCGGGGATGCCGTCGGTGACCTTGTTCAGCCTCACGAGGGGCGTGTGGCCGATGGTCTCCAGGATCGTCGCGCGCACGTCCACGGGCACTCCCCCTGAGGGGACTCATCCAACCGGGACGGACTTAATAACCCTTCGCGGAGTGGGAAAAGGGAGCCGGGGGACGGACCCCCGGCCGGGTTTCGCGGGCGCCTAGTCTACCGGGACGTGGCGCCCCTTCTTCTTGGCCTCGGGGGCGTGGGGGATGGTCACCTCGAGGACCCCGTTCTTGAGGGTCGCCGAGGCCTTCTCGGCGTCCAGCCCTTCGGGCAGGCGGATGGCCCGTCGGAACGTGGCGTGGCCCCGCTCGCGAACCCAGTAGCCCTCGCGCTCCTCCTCGACCTCGGAGCGGCTGTCGCCCGAGATGAACAGGGCGTCGTCCCGGATTTCGATTTCCACCTGGTCCTTCTCGAGGCCGGGGAGCTCGGCGGTGACGACGACCCCCTCATCCGTCTCCATGAGGTCGACGGGGGGCGCCCGCGAACCGAAGGCGCGGGAGGGCCCGAAGGGCATGCGGCCGTAGAAGTCCTCCATGTCCCGTCGGAAGCTCTCGAACCACCGGTCCATGTCCTCGAAGATCGGCCAGCCCAGCCAATCCCGGGAGCTCACCGGCAGTCGGGCATCGCGTTCGTCTCGCCTCTCGTCTCGTGTCATGCGCTTCGCCTCTTCGTGCACCGCGTGGGTGCGGCGCTAATATACAATAGCCCTTCTATATAAAGATAATCTATGCGACCTCCCGCCCCCCATCCCCTCACAAACCCTGATAACGCCCTGCTCCTTGGGGGTCCGACGGACGCCGAGCCCCCGAGAGGTCGCCATGCCCCACGCCCTGCTCTTCGACATCGACGGCACCCTCATCGAGACCTTCGACACCATCCTCGTGGCCATGAACGCAGCCCTGGAGGAGGCGGGGATGGGCCCCCTGGGCGCCGAGGAACTGCGGCCCCTCATCGGCCGCGACATCGCCTCCCAGATGGCCGCTCTGCGGGGCACCTCGGGGCCCCTCGTGGACACCATCCGCGACACGTACTACGAGAACTTCGTCGCGCGGATGGCCGACACCGTGACCCTCTACCCGGGGGTGGCCGAGACGCTGGAGGCCCTGTGCGGGCTCCCCATGAGCACGATCACCACGCGACGGCGGCGGGTGGCCCGCCAGATGCTGCAGGTCGTCGGCATCGCCGACCACTTCACGACCATCGTGGGCGGGGACGAGGTCTCGGAACCGAAGCCCCATCCGGAGCTCGTGCACCGAGCCTGCGCCTCCCTGGACCTCCACCCCCGGAAGGCGGTGGCGGTGGGGGACAGCCCCGTCGATATCCTCGCGGGGCGCGCCGCGGGCACGAGGACCGTGGCCGCGGCCTACGGCTATGGGGACGCCGAGGAACTCGCCGAGGCGGGACCGGATGCGACCCTCCGGCGGTTCGCGGACCTGCCCGAGGCCCTCGCTCGCCTGGGCGTGTAGAGGCCCCACGCGTCCAGCCCGCCAACATCGTATTCCGCGATTTGATAACAGCCTCACAACCCCTAAGTACGCAGGTTTCGAGGGGAGGCGCGTCCGGAGAGGTCGCATGCCGCGGACCTTGCACAAGCAGGCCAAGGTCTGCCTCGTGGGCGACTCCGAGGTAGGCAAGTCCAGCCTAGCCCAGCGCTTCGTCCGGGAGAACTTCGCGGAGCAATACGTGGCCACCCGGGGCACTCGGGTCTACGCCGTCGAGCTCACCCTGCCCCGGGCGGAGGGGCTGGACATCGCCCTGGACCTCTCCATCCAAGACCTGGTGGGGCAGAAAGGCTTCATGCGGATGGTCCGGGAGACCTTCTTCTACCGCGCCGACGGCATCGTGGCCATCTGCGACGTGACGAAGCCGGAGACCCTGCCGAGCCTCCACGACTGGGTGATGGCTTCCCAGGAGATCGCCAGCGACGCGGTCCTTCACCTGGCCGCGAACAAGGCGGACCTGCACTGGCGGGTGGATGAGGCGAGCCTCACCCGGCTGGCGGAGGCGTACGCCGCCCCCGTCTTCGCGACGAGCGCCAAGACCGGGGACGGGGTGGACGAGCTTTTCCAGTCCCTCGCGGCGGCCATCGTGACGACCCTGGAGGTCGAGGAGGCCCAGGCGTCGTCAGAGGCGGACGTCTACGTCCAGATCTTGGAGTTCGCCGGGAAGCGGTACCCCGAGGCCGTTTCGAAGGACGAGTTCTTCCGGGCAATCCGAGGGATTGGCTACGACGCCTTGGAGGAGAACCTGAACCTCCTGGCGAACGACGGCTACGTGGAGGTGAACGTGATGGGGCCGGGGAAGTTCAGCGTCACCGCGACCCTCGCGGGCCTCAAGGCCGTGGCGTTCAAGCCGAGCCTCCAGGCCGGGCGGACCCTGGAGAGCGAGTAGGCTCCCCGCCAGGCGCCGTTTCAGGAGGCCGACGCGGGCATCCCGATCTCCTCCAGGAGGGCCCGGACCCGCCGCTCGATGTCGTCGCGCACGCCGCGGTACACCGCCTCTCCCTTCCCGATGGGGTCCGGAATCGGCCAGTCCCGGATCTTCGGGAACAGGCGGGCGGGGCACGCCTCCTCGGCGCGGCATCCCATCGTCACGATGTGGTCCGCGGCGTCGGCGTAGGCCAGGTCGATTCCCTTGGGGACGTGCCCCGAGATGTCGATTCCCCGCTCCCGCATCACCGCGACGGCCGTCTCGCTCACCCGCGAACCCGGCTGGGTGCCCGCGCTCCGCACCTCCACCGCGTCCCCGCCGTAGTGTCGGGCGAAGCCTTCCGCCATCTGGCTCCGGCACGAGTTCCCCACGCACAAGAAGAGGAGTCGGACCACGGGCGACGGAAGGCGGTCCCCCCGTTAATGCCTTTCCGAGTCGGGAACGCCCGAAATCGTCCGACCCCCTCGACCGCCGCGGCCGCTACCCGGACTGCCTCGTGATCCGCGACCTCCTGGGCCTCGTCTGAGCCCCTGTCACTGGCGCTAATGACAAGGTATATAGCCCGACCCAGCCTAGCCAGACCTACCCATGCCCATCAACGAGGAGCGCCTCAAGACGATGATGGACTTCGGGCTCACGGAGTACCAGGCCCGAGTCTACCTCACCATGCTCGACCTGGGGGTCGCCACCGCCTCCCAGATCCCCGCCCGCTCCGGCGTGCCCCGCACCCGCATCTACAGCACGATGAACCAGCTCCACGAGAAGGGCCTCATCCGCATCCTCCTGGAGAACCCCCTCCGGTACGAGGTGGTCCCCTTCGCCCGGTTCCTGGCGTCCCAAGTCGACACCCTCCGGCAGGAGGCGACGGACCTGGAGGCCCGGGCGGGCACCCTCGCCAAGGAGTTCGCCATCCGGGGCACGGTGGAGCCCGAGGAGCGCGGGCGCTTCGAGGCCGTCTACGGGCGGAAGAGCGTCCGTGAGCGGCTGGACCGCATGTACGACGGCGCCGCCCGTGAGATCATCTCCATCGGGACCTCCAAGAGCCCCGCCCGCATCGTCAACTCCCGCCTGGACGACCTGAAGGAGAAGGCGGCTTCCGGCATTGCCCTCCGCTACGCCTTCCACCTGGACCCGGAGAACCTGGACCACGTGGAGGCCCTCTCCACCTGCGCCGAGGTGCGGGACATCGTCATGGACCTCCCCATCTTCTTCCTCGTGGTGGACGCCTCCGAACTCCTCATCTGCCACCCCATCCCCAACGACGAGTCCTTCTACCGGGGCGACGACATCGGCATCTGGACCGACGACCCCGCCATCGTCGAGGCCTTCAAAGCCATCCTCGAATCCATCTGGGAGGCGGGGGCGGACCCGGGGGAGGTCGGCCCCGTGCGACCCATCTTGGACGCCGTGGGGAAGTACCTGGACCTCCTGGACAACCCGGACGCCGTCCTCCAGGACTTGGCGGGGGACCTGGGGCGGCGCCTCGCCCCGCGCTTCCAGGCCGACGCCTTGCCCGCCCTCCTTGAGGAGGTCGCCGCATTCTGGGCGGAGCACGGGTTGGGCGAGGTCGTCGTGGGGATGGAGGAGCCCCTCACGATGCAGGTGGACAGCCCCCGGGCCGCGGACGGCACCCGCGGCGGCCGCACCCCCGGCGGCTTCGCGGAGGCCATCATCCAGGCGATCCTGGAGGAGCGCCTCGGGGTACGGGGGACCCTCGAGAACGGCCCCCCCTCGGGGCAGAAGGAGCCCGCGTTCCGCCTCGTCTTGGACGCGCAACCTTCTTAGCCGCACCCCGCTCTCCTTGAGGGGATGATCGCCCTGGGCATCGAGGGGACCGCCCACACGGTGGGCGTGGGCGTCGTGGACGACGCCTGCGAGGTCCTGGCCAACGTCTCCCGCGTCTATCAGCCAAAGAAGGGCGGCATCCATCCGCGGGAGGCCGCCAACCACCACGCGGAGCACACGGCCCCCCTGATCCGGGAGGCCTTGGACGCCGCGGGGATCGACCGGACGGATGTGGACCTCGTGGCCTTCTCCCAGGGCCCGGGCCTCGGCCCCTGCCTCCGGACGGTGGCCACCGGCGCCCGGGCCTTGGCCGTCGTGCTGGACCGCCCCCTCGTGGGGGTGAACCACTGCGTCGCCCACTTGGAGATCGGGCGGGCCGTCACGGACGCTCAGGACCCGGTGCTCCTCTACGCCTCGGGCGGAAACACCCAGGTCATCTCGTTCCTCAACGGCCGCTACCGGGTCTTCGGGGAGACGCTGGACATCGGGGTGGGGAACATGCTCGACAAGCTGGGGCGGGCGCTGGGGATGCCCTTCCCCGCAGGGCCGATCATCGAGAAGCGGGCCAAGGACGGCCGCACCCTCCTCGACCTCCCCTACTCCGTGAAAGGCATGGACGTGGCCTTCAGCGGGATGCTCACCGCCGCCCTCCAGCACCGCGAGAAAGGGGCCCGGGTGGAGGACATCTGCCTCTCCGTCCAGGAAACGGCCTACGCGATGCTCACGGAGGTTTCGGAGCGGGCGATGGCCCACGTGGAGAAGGAGGAGCTCCTCCTGGGCGGGGGCGTGGCCTGCAACCGCCGCCTCCAGGAGATGGGGGAGACCATGGCCACGGAGCGCGGCGCGCGGTCCTTCGCCCCGCCCAAGCCCCTCTGCGTGGACAACGGGGCGATGATCGCCTGGACGGGCCTCGTCATGTTCCGGGCGGGGGAGCGCCTGCGCGTGGAGGCCTCCGGGGTGCACCAGCGGATGCGGACGGACGACCGCCCCGCGCCGTGGGCGGAGGCCTGAGGCTCACCGCATCCGTTCGGCCACGGCGGCCACGGCCGCTCCCGCCTCGAAGGCATGCCCGAGCTTCCTGAGGACGGCCTCGATGGCCCCCCACGTCCCGAGCATGTCGTTCATGGAGCAGATTCCCATGTGGCCGATGCGGAACACCTTCCCCTTGATCTGCGCCTGGGCCCCCGCGACGACCACGCCGTGGCGCTCCCGGAGGGCCCCGCGGAACGCCCCGTCGTCCGTGCCGTCCGGGTACCGGATCGCCGTGACGGTGTTCGAGGCGTAGTCCCGCTCCGGGTACAGCTCCAGCCCGACGGCGTCCGCCGCCGCCCGGCACGCGTCCCCCAAGCGGGCGCCGCGGGCGATACGGTTCTCCAGCCCTTCCTCCTTGACCAGCCGCAATGCCTCGCGGAACGCCAGGAATAACGGGATCGCGGGCGTGTACGGCGTCTGGTCCCCGTCCCGGAGCCGGAGCACGTGCTTCTTGAGGTCGAGGTAGTAGGCGCTCCCCGAGTGCATCCGGTCCAGGGCCCGCTCCGACGCGCTGAGGGCCGCCAGTCCCGCGGGGGCGGCGACGCACTTCTGGGACCCCAGGATGACCACGTCCGCCCCCCACTCTTCGGGGAGGACCTCGATCCCCCCCACGGAGGTGATGCCGTCCAGGATGTAGAGGGCGTCGTGCTTCCGGGCGAGGCGGCCGATGGCCTCCGCCTGGTTCGTGAGGCCCGTGGAGGTCTCGTTGTGGCACAGGGCGACCCCGGCGTAGTCGCCAGACTCCAGGGCGGCCTCCACCTGTTCCAGGTCTACGGGGGAGCCCCAGGGGGACTCCAGCACGGTGGCCGTGGCGTACAGGTCCGCCAGCTCCCCCAGGCGCTCGCCGAACTTCCCGTTCACGAGGCACAGCACCCGCTCGTCCTTGCGGAACACGGACGCGATGGCGGCCTCCAGCCCCGCCGTCCCCGACCCGCTGATCACCGCCACGTCCGCCTCCGTCTGGAACACGTACTTCAGCAGCTCCCGGATCTCCGCGTTCACGGCGGAGAACTCCGGGGCGCGGTGGGCGACCGCGGGGACGCTCATCGCCCGGATCACGCGCGGATGCATCTTCACCGGGCCCGCCAGCATGAAGAGGTTGTCGTCCAAGTCCATGGGACCCCCGGCGGGGGAATCCGCGGAGGCCATAAAAGCCTCTCTGGGACGCGACGGGCCCCCTCGCCCGGGTAGGCGCCCCCGATTCTCGGGGGGATTTCGGAGGAACGAAGGGTTAAATACCCTGACCCGCATGCCGTCGGACAATTGTATGCCGATGGATGTCGAACCGACATCCCCCTCGGCTCACGGTGATGGAGTGAGTGGCGGGAACGAGCGGATGACGATACGCCTCCCGGCAAACTTCCTGCGCGAACTGGACGTCCTGGTCGCCGCCGGGGACTTCTCGTCCCGCTCCGAGGCCATCCGCGCCGCCGTTCGAAACCTGATCTCCGGGCGCCCCCCGAGGGTGCTTGAGGCGCGGAAGAAGATCTCGGAGGCGAAGCTCGCTCTGGCAGAGATGGAATCGGTGGAAGAGGAGTATCTCAACAAATAGGCCTTGTCAGGGTCTCTGACCCTCTGGATGGGAGCCGGCCCGGAGGTGCGGAGCCGCCATCCGAAGCTTCGCGATGACCTCCCCCCCTTGGGTGACCTAGCCGGTCACCCATTTTCTCTTTTTTCCCTCCTGAGGGGAACCAATCTTTATCTACGCGGCTCAGGATGATTCCCCGATGGCCGTGAGCGAGGTGGGGAGACAGGTGGCCATGGCCGCCATCATCATCGCGCTCCTCCTGTTGATCATCATCACGCCCTCCCTCATGGGCGAGCGGGAGACGGACATCTCCATCCTCCCGCAGGTCCTCGTGGATCGCGTCGACGAGGTGACCACCGTCTACGTTTCCGGGGCCCTCTCCAACTACCGCTACGAGTCCGTCCGGATCGAGGCCCGCGACCCGACGACTTGGACGGACATCGATGTGGTGAACGAGTCCCAGGTCTTCGCCTCCCGGCTGCAGCTGCCCGGCGAGGACGGGACGCGCTTCGCCCTGTGGATCCTCGTCTGGGCGGAGGACCTAGCCTTCGAGTACAACGCGACCATCGAGGTCCTCACGGAAGCCACGGAAGAGGAGGTGGCGGAGCTCCTCATCCAGCCCGCGGGGGAGGACCCCCTGCCCATCCGGATGTCGCCTTTCACGGACACGATCCCGAGGAGGGAGACCTGATGCGGGTGAGCCGCTGGATCCTGCTCTGGGCCATCGTCGTCGTGGTCCTCGTGGTCATCGAGCTGGCCCAGGTCTTCGGGTTCCTCCGGGCGGGGGACATCATCACGAACTTCTTCGTCCTCCTCATCGTCCTCGTCGTCATCGCAATCCTCGCCGCCATCGGCGCCGGGTTCCTGGGGATCTTCTTCACACACCGCCTGTTCTCCTCCCGGGGGTTCACGCCCTTTGAGGAGGAGATGCTGAAGATGCGGGAGGAGCTGAAGCGGGTGACGGCCCTCGTGGAGTCCATCGCGGAGAAGGTCGGTCTCGACGAGGAGGCGGGGGAGCCCCCGAAGCCCTAGCGGTCCTCGGGCCTACGCCAGCTTCTCGGGGCACACGCTCCGTCGGGAGCAGTGGACGCACTTCCCCGGGCGGTTGTGGTTGCGGTGGGCCTCCTTCTTCGAGAGGGCGACCCGCATCTCCTTCAGCTTCCCCTCGATGAGGTCCCGCAGGTCGTCGTTGTACTCGATCTCGTGCTCCGCCCCTTCGTACCGGAGGAGGCCGTAGGGCGGGGGCGTCCCGTACTCGTCCTCCATCAGGAGGCAGTAGGCCGCGACTTGGAGGATGTGGGAGAACAGCGGGCCCCGGGGGGTTCGCCCCGTCTTCACTTCCACCGGGACGTGGACGTCGCCCACGAGGAGGACGTAGTCCGGCCGTCCCCGGAGCCCCCAGGTCTCGGACGAGAAGAGCTTCGGCTTCTCCGTCTTGGTGTCCACGTAGGTGATGTCCCCCTCCCGGACCCCCTCGGCCTCCCGCACGGCCATCGCTTCCTCGAGGTGGATGAGGGACCGCTGGAGGAAGTACGACGCGCCCACGAGCCACGACAGGGCCGCCACCTGCAGGATGCGCGACATCAGGACGTTCTCGAAGCTGATGAGGGTGACCATGAAGACCGCGAGGAGGGTCGCGACCATGGCGAAGGTCAGCATGACCCGCTCGGCCAGGAGGCGCTCCTCCTCCGTGGCGAGGGTCTCCGCTTTGTACAGGAAGTAGACGGCGGCCAGGAGCCAGATGAGGGCGAGCACGCCGAGGATCTGCCCGACGTCCGGGATGAGGGCCTGGAAGAAGGTGACCCCGAGGAGGCTGACGATGGTGGCGCCGATGGCGAAGTACAGGACGACGGTCTCCGACTCGCGGGCGCTGTCCTCCCGCGTCCGGATGGCGTGAACGTTCTCCGCGACCTGCTCGTGCTTCACCTCGCCCTCGGCCAAGTCCTCGTTGCCGACGTCCCCGACTTCGCGGGACAGCCACCACGAGAGGGGGCAGTAACCGTACTTCTCGACCTCGCTGGCGGAGAACACCGGACGCCCATCCACGGGAGGGGCTTAGAGGCGCCCGTAGTTAAACGTTTCTGGGTGGGTGCGCGGAGGCCCACTCACCCCCTCGGGTCCGACGCCCGCCCGTCCCGGCCGCGCGGCGACGCGAGGCGGGGGCGGATGGTCAAGACCAACAAACGTTCAAGTACTCCCGTGCTGAGAGAGAGCGCGGCATGGTGGGCATGGAGCACTGCTCGAAGTGCGAGGGCGACGAGATCTACAAAGTGGAGACCGGTTGCCAAGCACCCTTGCGGAGGGGGAGTGCCAGCGTTCCCGCGAAGTGGTTCGTCCAGATGTTTGTCTGCGGGGACTGCGGCTACTCCGAATCGTATGTGAAGCCCGAGGACATCCCCAGAGTGCGGGAGCTGGCGGAACGGCAGACGCGGCTCACCGCCGCGGCGGAGACGCTCTCCATCGTCCGGTGACGCTCGCGGGCGACGCCGGGAAGCCCCGGCCCGGGGAGACGGGGTGGGATCATCGTACAGAAAGGAGGGGACCCTCCCCCGGAGGGGAGGGCGGCGGTCCCCGGTTTCGGGCCGTAGGCGAAAAGGGGAGTGCCGGGGTCCGCCTTTCAAGAGGAGGTTTATCGTGCCGTTCGACCTGAGAAGGAAGAACGTCCCCCGACCCTTGGGAGTTCCGAGTGCATGTAGGCTACCTGGCCCGCCGGGGACCCGCTACTCCTCTTCCACCGGGCTGACCCGCGGCTCGATGGCCCAGATGACCCCCGTGAGGAAGTCCCCCCATTCGTTGGCCAATAGGTCCCAATAGCGGTGGAGGAACGCGTTCGCCTTCTCCAGAAGGACCGCCTCCTCGGGCGTGTCCGCCTCGGGCCCTTCGAAGCCCTCGTGGAGGGCCAACCAGTCCACGAGGACGTGGGACCAGTACGCGTCCTTCCCCGCCTCCTTGTCCGGACGCGGGTGGCGGATGCCGAACGTGTCGTGCTCCCGCAACACCCAGGCCTCCATCGCACCCATGGTCTCGAGGCCGAACGTCATCTGCATCAACGCCTCCACGACCATGTGCCGCCCCCCAGGGGCCCGAGGGGGAATCAAGGATTCGGTGCAAAGGCCCATATAACGCCCGCGCCTTCGCCCGCCCTGGGAGAAACCATGAAGGCGCCACTGGATGCCCCTGGATTGATGCTCGGCGAGTCCGCCCCCTCGTTCAACCTGCCGGGGGTGGACGGGGAGGACCATTCCCTCGACGACTACTCGGATAGGGCGGCCGTCGTCGTCCTGTTCACCTGCAACCATTGCCCCTACGCCCAGGCCAACGAGGACCGCCTCGTGGAGGTCCAGCGGGACTACGCGGCCAAGGGCGTCCAACTCCTCGCGATCAACCCCAACGACAGCGTGAACTACCCGGAGGACAGCTTCGAGAACATGGTGAAGCGGGCGAAGGCGAAGGGCTTCAACTTCCCCTATCTCCGGGACCGGTCGCAGGAGGTCGCCAAGGCCTTCGGGGCCGTGTGCACGCCGGAGATGTTCCTCTTCGACAAGGAGAGGCGGCTGCGCTATCGCGGGCGGGTGGACGACAACTGGGAGCACCCGGAGAAGGTCACGCGCCGCTACCTCCGGGACGCCTTGGACGCCGTCTTGGCGGGTCAAGAGGTGGCCGACGATTGGGAGCCCGCCATCGGATGCTCCATCAAGTGGGCCTGGTAGGCACCGCCCGGGCGGACGCTCACCGCATCTGGATCTCGGTGGGCTTCTCCCCCTTCTCGCAGGCGGGGCACTCCTCCGGCTCGTAGCGGGTGCTGGGCGTCCGGATGAGGGTGAAGAGTGGGACGCCCTTCACCGCGGCGGCCCCGTCCCTCCGGTCCACGATGCAGGCGGCCGCCACGACGGAGGCCCCGCTCCCCTCCACGAAGTCGATGACCTCCTCGAACGTCTGCCCGGAGAGGATGGAGTCGTCCACGAGGAAGACCTGATCCTTCTCGTCGAGATGGATGAAGGGACGGAGGCCCCAGCCGCCGTCCGTCCGCCGGACCCAGAGGATCCGGTCGGCACCCAGGTGCTCCCCGAACCAGAACGCCACGGGGATGCCGGCGTCCTCCGGGGCGAGGACGGTGAACCGCTTGTCGGGCTCGATGCGCCGGAGCATCCCGGACCGCCGGATGACCCGTCCCAGGGTGACGCAGAGGATCCGCGCGTAGGCGGAGTACTGCAGGGCCCGGGGGATCTGGAAGAACTGGGTGTAGTGCTTCTTCCCGGGCGGGATGACGAAGTGCCCCTCCAGGAAGGACTCCGTCTCCTTCAGGATGTCCCACGTCCGCTCCGTCTCGTCCTCTCGCACGAATTCCATGTGCCCCATCGGAACCCCCGCCTCCATCGCGCATGGGAGTATAAACCTTCAGCCGCTTGATAGATAGAAATACGGGGGACCCGATTCCGAGGCGTGGACCTGGGGTTCCTCGACAAGAACGGTCGCGCGTACGCGGCGGACTTCACCGCCACCGGGAAGCGGGTCCTGGACCCGGGCGGGGAGCTCCTGCCCCCGGAGGAGGTCGTGGTCCACAGGGGCGAGGCCACCTGCGGCGTCTACCGGAAGAAGACCTTCGGGCGGTCGCCGGTCCTCGCCGACTCCCTGGCGGAGGTCATCCGGACGGAGGCCCGCCTCCTCGTCTTGGTCATCCCCACCCGCGAGCGCGACCCGGGCGCGCCGTCCCGCTTCTTCCAAGAGGTGGAGGGGGTGCCCCTCTCCGCCGTCCGCCACCTCCTGATGGAGGAGGGGGGGCGGGAGTACCTAGAGGTCCCCTCGGAGGAGGTGCGCGGGGGCCGCGTCCACGCCGGGGCGGCGGAGGTCGTGGTCTCGTCGGGGGCGATGCGGAACAAGCCGAAGTCCGGGGACACCGTCCTGCGGTTCGTCCCCGAGGGCGACGCTCACGACTGGCTCGCCCACATCCTCCCCTGAGGCGCCCGGCAAACCTTTTACCGCGCCCCCGGATTCCCCGTACTCCGCGGGGGGCCACATGAAACGGGGGAAGGCGGACGGCCTCGGCACCATCTACGGGCCTTCGGGCGAGCTGCTGCTGCGGTCCGAGTCGGAGCGGTTCTTCGGGCGGCGGGTCCTCCACGTGACCGTGGGGGCGAGCCGCGGACTCCTCGGACCGAAGGGCGGGGAGACGTTCCGCGCCCTGGTGTACCTCACGAACCTCCGCGTGGTGGCCATCGGGACGGTGCGGGACGACGAGATCGAGCGACACGTGCCCTCCCCGGTCCTCGCGGGCGACTCCTCGAAGGGCGAGGGCCCCGCCCGGGACTACCTGGAGCTCCCCCGGCGGGAGGTCGTGAAGTTCTCGCGAGGCAAGAAGGCCGCGGTCCTCTCCGTGAAGACCGAGGCGGGCACGGGGGAGGTCCTCCTCCACCCCGCCTCCGTGGCGACCCGCCTCCTCACCCCCTTGCGCACCGCCTAGGGATTCGCCAACCCTTAACTACGAGGCTCGTCGTCCGCACGCCGATGTCCTACGACCTGGGCGTTCTGAACCTCCGGGACAAGCGGAAGCAGCGTCGGAAGCGTCGCCTGATGATCGCGTCCGCCGTGGTCGTCATCGCCATCGTCGCGGTGGCCGCCTTCCTGCTCCTCTGAACCCCCGACCCTTTATAGCAGACGGCGGCTGGTCGCACCGTGCCCGACGTCCCCTTCGAATCGCGCGGCGCCGTCCGGTACGCGTACCGGCCCCTCCCCGCGGACCCCATGCTCGTCGCCTCCCTCATCGTCGTGGGTCTCGCGACCTTCCTCATCGCGCCCCTCTTCTCGGGGCCCGAGTTCTTCCCCCTCGGCGGCCTCTGCTTCGGCCCCTTCGTCGCCCTCATCGCGCTCGCGGTCCTCCTCCGCCCCAGCCCCACGGTGGTCCACGAGAGGGGCCTCACCGTCTCCCGTCCCTTGTGGGTCCGGCTGGCGGGGCGGCGGGAGTACTACCCCTACGAGGAGATCGTCAACCTCTACCCCGCCTACTACGAGATCGCGGGGGCCGTTCTCTCGCCCTTCGCGTCGTCCGCCGGGACCATCCGCCACCAGGGCCTCGGCGTGGACACGTCGGAGGGCGACTCCTTCATCGTGAAGTTCACCCCCGGCCGCCTCCAGTTCGCGAAGGGCTTCAGCCAGGGGTTCCGGTGGGCCCTGGAGGCGGTGGAGGCGGTCTACGCGGAGCGGGGGGAGCCCATGGTGAAGGACGCGGCCCGCTACTCCCCCCGCGAGCTGGAAGCGATGGGGGAGCTCGCCATGCGTCCCCTCCTGAACATCGGGGACATCTTCGCCGCCTTCCTCGCCCCGGCCATCCTCGTGGGCCTGTTCCTGTGGGTGGCCTTCGAGCTGGGCCTCGCCGCCCAGACGTGGGTCGTCGTCCTGGCCCTCGTCCTGGCCGCCGTCCCCACTGGCCTGGTGTACGCCGTCACGTACCGGCGGGCCCGGAAGCGGAGCTGGGCGGTCCGGGAGACCTCGAAGCACCGGGTCCTGCAGGCCCCGCCTCAACCCTGAAGGAGTATCTGCGGCGGCCGCAACCCCGCCCACGCCGCCTCCCCCGCGGCGACGCGCTCCACGTAGGCGCGGTCCGCCTCGACCTGCTCCAGGACGGCCTCCAAGTCCACCCCCAGGAACCATGGGCGGTAGGGTTGGAGGAGCTTCGGCCCCCGCTCGAAGAGGGCGAGGCAGCCGCGGAAGTTGCGCTCGCTCCCGTGGTGGTAGGCGACGGCGAGCTGGATGAGCCCGCGATAGAAGTCCCGGGACTCCCCGCGGACCTCCAGCCACACCTCCTCCAGGACCTCGTGGGCCTCGAAGAAGTCCCCCGCGTTGAAGAGGCGGATGCCCTCGCGGAACCGGTCGTCCACCGCCCGCCCCCTACTCCACGCCGAGGAGGGCGCCGAGGACGAGGACGGCGAACCCCATCCAAAGGACGGCGGCGACGAGGAGGACGATGCCGCCGAGGCCCGTGAAGATCTGGATCAAGATGAGGACGAGGGGGAGCACCAGTGCCAGCCCGACGAAGTAGGCCCGTTCCCTCGTCACCGCGGTGACCATGCAGCGCAGCCTACAGGCGAGCGTCTTATAATCCTGTCGTCCCCTCGGCGGCCGCCCGCAGGGCGCGGATGTTCGCCACCACGTCCCCGCGGTAGACCCCCGACCCGGAGACGAGGACCGTGGCCCCGGCCTTCGTGACGATGGGGGCCGTGTGGACCTTGATGTCCCCGTCCGCCTGGATCTCGAAGCGGTACCCCGCCTCATCCCGCAGCCGCGCCGCCTCCACCATCTTCTCCACGGGTTCCGGGATGAAGGACTGGCCGCTGAACCCCGGCTCCACGGTCATCACGAGGAGCAGGTCCAGGTCCTCGAGGTACGGCTCCGCGGCGCTCAGGGGAGTCTTGGGCCGCAGCGTCAGCCCCGTCTTCCGCCCCGCCCCGCGGATCATCTCCAGGGTCTCGGGGACGGGGGAGTCGCTCTCCACGTGGATGTTCACCAGGTCCCCCCCGGCCTTGGCGAAGGGCTCCACAAGTTCGTGGGGCTTCGTGACCATGAGGTGGCAGTCGAGGAGCAGGTCCGTCACGGGCCGCAGCCGCTTCACGAGGGGCGGGCCAAAGGTCAGGTTCGGCACGAAGTGGCCGTCCATGACGTCCACGTGGATCCACTCCGCCCCGCCCTTCTCGGCGAGCTTCACCTCGTCCGCCAGGTGGGCCAGGTCGGCGGACAGGATGGAGGGGGCGATGACGACCACGGCCAGCGGAAGCCGGGCCCGGCTAATAAAATCTTTGAGTCTCCAAAAATATTAAACCGAGCGGACCATTCACCGGCGGCGAGCGGGTGGGAGGCCATGATGCCTGTCCTGGACGAGAAGGCAATCGGTAGACTCAAGGAGAAGGCCAGGCAGATCCGCATCCGCGTGGTCAAGATGACGCACGCGGCGGGTTCCGGCCACCCCGGCGGCTCCCTCTCGTCCGCGGATATCCTCGCGGCCCTCTACTTCTACTTCCTCGACCTGGACCCCAAGAACCCCATGTGGGAGGACCGGGACCGGTTCGTCCTGAGCAAGGGGCACGGGTGCCCCGCCCTGTACGCCGCCCTGGCGATGCGGGGCTTCTTCCCCGAGGAGGACCTGATGAGCCTCCGGAAGCTGGGGAGCCACCTGCAGGGCCACCCGGAGCTGGGTACGACCCCCGGGGTGGAGGCGTGCGCGGGGGCGGAGGGCCAGGGCCTCTCCGTCGGGATCGGCATGGCCCTCGCCGGGCGCCTGGACGCGCGGGACTACCACGTCTACGTCCTCCTCGGGGACGGGGAGTGCGACACGGGGCAGACCTGGGAGGCGGCCATGGGCGCCGCCCACTACAAGCTCGACAACCTCACCGCCATCGTGGACCGGAACGGCCTCCAGCAGGAGGGGGAGACGGAGGACATCATGTCCCTCGAACCCCTCGCCGACAAGTGGGCCGCCTTCGGGTGGAAGGTCTTCGACATCGACGGCCACGACATGGCCACCCTCGTCGACACCATCGACCGGGCGCGGCAGGTGCGCGGCCAACCGTCCGTGATCGTCGCCCGCACCGTGAAGGGGAAGGGCGTCTCCTTCATCGAGAATCAGGTCCGCTTCCACGGCACCGCGCCCACGGACGAGGAGCTCGCGGTCGCCCTGGAAGAGCTGGGGGTGTCCTGATGGGCCAGGGGTGGAAGTTGGAGTCCATGCGCACCCACTTCGGCGAAGCCGTGGCCGCCCTGGGGCGGCAACGGGAGGACGTGGTCGTCGTCGGCGCGGACACCACCCAGTCCCTCAAGACCGCCATCTTCGGGAAGGAGTTCCCGGAGCGGTTCTTCAACATGGGCATCGCGGAGCAGAACATGATGGGCGTCGCCGCGGGGCTGGCGGCGAGCGGGAAGATCGCCTACGCCTGCACCTACTCCGTCTTCGGCACCGCCCAGGTCTACAACATCATCCGGCAGAGCATCGCGTACCCCCGCCTCAACGTGAAGATCTTCTCCAGCCACGCGGGGATCACCGTGGGCCCTGACGGGGCGACGCACCAGATGCTGGAGGACGTGGCCATCCTCCGCGGGCTGCCGAACATGACGGTCCTGGTGCCCGCGGACGGCCCCGAGGTGGGGAAGTCCGTCTTCGCGGCGGCGGAGTGGCTGGGCCCCGTGTACTGCCGCTTCTCACGGACGAAGGTCCCCGTGATTACCGAGCCCGACGACCCCTTCGAGATCGGGCGGGCCACGGTGCTCCGGGACGGGGACGACGTCGCCCTCGTGGCGAACGGCATCATGGTGTCCCGGGCCCTCCTCGCGGCGGACGAGCTCGCCCAGGACGGCATTTCCGCCCGGGTCATCAACCTCAGCACCGTCAAGCCCCTGGACGTGGAGACCCTGGAGAAGGCTGCCCAGGAGACGGGGGCCCTGGTGACGGCGGAGGAACACACGATCCTCCACGGGACCGGGGCGGCGGTGGCGGCCGCCCTCGCCCAGAACCACCCCACCCCCATCCACATGGTGGCCATCAACGACACCTTCGGGGAGAGCGGGCAGTGGGACGAGCTGATGGAGAAGTACGGCCTCACCGCCCGGCGCATCATCGAGGGGGCGAAGGAGGCCATGGCCCGGAGGGACGCCGCGTGAAAATCTTCCTGGACACCGCGAACGTGGACGCCATGCGGGAGGCCGCCAGCTGGGGCATCCTCGACGGGGTGACGACGAACCCCAGCCTCCTCGCGAAGGAGGGTCGGAAGTTCGACGACGTTGTGCAGGAGATCTGCGAGATCGTGGACGGCCCCATCAACCTCGAGGTGACTCAGACGGGCGCCCCCGCGATGATCGCGGAGGCCAAGGACCTGGCGAAGGTCCACAAGAACGTCGTCGTGAAGGTCCAGATGACGGCGGAGGGGCTGAAGGCGGTCCACGCCCTGAAGAAGGAGGGCATCCGCACCAACGTGACCCTGGTGTTCTCCGCGAACCAGGCGCTCCTGGCGGCGAAGGCGGGGGCGTCCTACGTAAGCCCGTTCATCGGGCGCCTGGACGACCAGGGGCAGGTGGGCATGACGATCATCGAGGAGATCGCCACAATCTTCGACAACTACGGCTACGACTGCGAGATCATCGTGGCCAGCGTGCGGAACCCCCTCCACGTCATCGACGCCGCCCTCCTCGGCGCCGACATCGCCACGGTGCCGTGGGACGTCCTGAAGAAGATGGTGAAGCACCCACTCACGGACATCGGCCGCGAGAAGTTCCTCAGCAACTGTAAGAAGGTGGCGAAGTAGGCCTCCGCC
>CAYFXO010000020.1:19269-24678 GCA_964347125.1 uncultured Methanomassiliicoccales archaeon
TGGAGTTCGGCACGGGGATGATCCGCATTCTGGTCACCCTGCGCTGACCCACTCGAACCGAAAGGGGGAGGCCTCTCGTGGCCTCCCCCGCCTTTCATCCCCCTTATAAGGCCCCGCCCCCATGGACGAGCCATGGGCGCCGCGAGGAGGGCCTTCTGGACCGCCCTTCCCCTGTTGCTGGTCCTCCTGTCCGCCGTCGCCGTGGGCAACCTGATCACGAACCTCCGAAACCTCGAGACGGGAGAGGAGTACATCCCCTACATCCCCGCCCGCCAGGACGAGGGGGAGCCCGCCATCGTGGACTTCGGCCTCACCGGGGGCGCGGTGCGGGGGTTCCTCATCCTCGTCATGGTCGCCATCGTCCTGATTCTGGTCCTCGGGCTGGTCATGGCCCTCCTTCGCGGGGAGAAGCTCCGCAACCTCATCCCGTACTGGGAGATGCTCGGCATCGCCCTCGCGGGGGCCGCCTTCGTCCTCATCCTCGTGAGCTACGGGGGCATCACGGAGTGGCTGAGCTCCCTCCTGGACTACCCGTCGGGGAACCCCCCGCCCGGGCAGGGCGGGCCCGGGGGCGGCCTCCCCTTGAGTCAGGCCTTCCCCATCGGCATGCTCCTCACGGTCCTCGCGGCCCTGGCCGTCCTCATCGTGGCCTTCGTCTACCACGTCCTCCCCGCCCTCGCCCACCACCTCAGCTACGAGGAGCCGGAGCGGGACCTGAAGCGGCGGGAGACCCTGGAGGTCGTCCGCCGCGGCATCCGGGACCTGGAAGGCGGGGGCGACCCGCGGATGGTCGTCCTCCGCGCCTACGCCACCATGTGCGGCCTCATCGAGCGGCGGGGCCTCTCCCGCGGCGAGTTCCTCACCCCCCGGGAGTTCCAATGGCGGGCCCGCACGGAGCTCCTCCTGACGGAGGCCTCGCTCCGGGAGCTGACGTCCCTCTTCGAGGAGGCCCGGTACAGCACGCACCCCATGGGGCAGGATCAGGCCGACCGGGCCCTCCGCCGCCTCACCGCGGTGCGGGAAGAACTGGAGGCACAGTATGGCGACGCCTGAAGACGCCCGGGACTACCAGACGGACGTCTTCGTCCGGACCACCCACCCCCGCTTCGGGGAGATCGACCGGGGGGACTACCACCTGGTCTTCGGGCGGATGTTCCCCTCCCTGATGTCCATGGTCGTCCTCGGCGGCATCCTGTTCCTCCTGTCCCTCGTGGTGTACTACGCGGACTACAGCGGGATCCTCCGCTACCTCCTGTTGGCGGTGGCCGTCACGCTGTTGGGCGGGGCGACGGCCTGGTTCGCCTCCACCCGGTCCGTGGACCCCACCCCCCTGGGCCAGGTGGACACCGTCCCGGAAGAGAGCACGGGCGACCTCGCCCGGGTGGCCCGCCTCCTCGAACGGGGGCGGCAGGGCATGACCTTCAGCCAGCTGCAGTTCGTCGACCGCCTCCGGCGGGCCTTCCTGCGGAAGCTCCGGTATCGACGCAGCCTCACGGAGGAGGACGTCGACGCGCTCCTGGCGGACCCGGCCGCCCTGGAGGCTGTCGTCGGCGACGGGGCGATCACCACGTTCCTCCTGGACGCGGAGCGGGCGCGCGGGCGGTGGTCCCGCATCGTCCGCGGCCGCGAGCCCGTGCTCCGGAGCACCCCCGCCCGGGAGGCGTTCTTCGATCGCATGAAGGTCCTCGTGGCGCGGATGGAGGCCTGGGAATGAACGTGGACGGCGTGCAGGAGACGGCGGGGGAGATTCTGGCGGAGGTCGGCAAGGCCATCGTGGGGAAGGAGGAGGTCCTGGAGCAGGTCCTCCTCGCGGTGATGGCGGACGGCCACCTCCTCTTCGAGGACTTCCCCGGCCTGGCGAAGACCATGATGGCGAAGTCCTTCGCGGCGGCCCTGGGCTGCCAGTTCAAGCGGGTGCAGTTCACCCCCGACCTCCTCCCCGCGGACATCACGGGCACCACGATCTTCGACCGGAACACCGCCCAGTTCGTCCTGCGGAAGGGCCCCGTCTTCACGAACATCCTCCTCGCGGACGAGATCAACCGCGCCCCGCCGAAGACCCAGGCGGCCCTCCTCGAGGCCATGCAGGAGCGCCAGACCACCCTGGAGGGGGAGACCCACCCCCTCGACCGCCCTTTCCTGGTCCTGGCCACCCAGAACCCCATCGAGTACGAGGGGACCTACCCCCTCCCCGAGGCCCAGGTGGACCGGTTCCTCCTGCGGGTGAACGTGGGCTACCCCACCCCCGCCCAGGAGGCGGAGATCCTGCAGCGCCGGCGGGACCGGCGCACGGACGAGGTCGCCATCGAGGAGATCGTGGACCCGCCCACGGTGCTGGAGATGCAGGCCTCGGTGGAGGCCATCCACGTGGACGAGGACTTGGACCGCTACATCGTCGACATCGTGAACTGGACCCGGAAGGACCCCCAGGTGGAGGTGGGGGCCAGCCCCCGCGGGAGCCTGGCGCTGATGAAGCTGAGCCGGGCCCTCGCGGCCCTCCGCGGGCGGGACTTCGTCATCCCGGACGACGTGAAGGCCGTGGCCGTCCCCGGCCTCGCCCACCGCCTGATCCTGAAGCCGGACCCGTGGATCAAGGGGGTGAAGCGGGAGGGCATCATCGAGGCCATCCTGGAGAAGGTCCCGGTGCCGAAGGTGGAGGGATGAGGACCCGGGCCAACCCCTTCCTCGTGGCCGTCGTGGCCGCCTTCCTATCCGCGGGGTTCCTCCTCCGGAGTTGGACCGCCGTCGCCCTCGTCCTCCCCCTCATCCTCTGGCTCGCCATCGGCGCCCTCACGACGTCCCCGCCCATCGAGGCGGAGGTCGCCCGGACGGTCTCCGCGGACCGCCTCGTGGAGGGCTCCCGCTTCCGGGTCACCCTCCGGCTGAAAAACCGCGGGCGCGCCCACCGCTATCTGGAGGTGTACGACGGCCTCCCGCGGGACCTGGAGATCGCCGAGGGGACGAACCACGCCCTCATCCGCCTCGACGCCGGGGCCGAATTCCGGCTCGAGTACGCGGTGCGGTGCCCCCTGAAGGGCCGCTACATCGTGGGCCCCGTCTTCCTGAGGAGCCTGGACCTCCTCGGCCACGCGTACCGCGAGCGGCTGATCGGCGACGAGGCCCGGGTCGCCGTCATCCCGGAGATGCAGGACATCCGGAAGGCCCGCATCCACCCGCGGAAGACCCGCCTGTGGCTCGGGCAGATCCTCTCCCGCCAGCGGGGCCTCGGCACGGAGTTCTGGGGCGTGCGGGCCTACCACCCGGGGGACGAGATCCGCACCGTGAACTGGAAGGCCTCCGCCCGCACGGGGCGGCTCCACACGAACGAGTACGAGGGGGAGCGGAGCGGCGACGCCATCCTGATCCTGGACGCCCGCCGGGAGTCGGAGGTGGGGCCGACGCCGGGCAGCACCACGGACTGGGGCATCCGAGCGGCGGCGAGCATCGCGTCCCGCATCCTCCAGGACCGGAACCGGGTGGGCCTCATCATTCAGCGGGAAGTCCTGGACTGGGTCTACCCGGGCTACGGGAAGGCCCAGTTCTACCGCATCATGGACGCCCTCACCACCGTCCGCCCCGGGGGGAAGTGGCCCTTCGAGCACGTCACGTGGGTCATCTCCCGCTTCTTCCCCCGCCACGCCCAGATCATCATCATCTCGCCCATGACGGACGCGAAGGCGGAGCGGACGGTGACGGACCTGTGCGCCCACGGGTTCGACGTCCTCATCGTGTCCCCATCCCCCCTGGAAGTGGAGCACGGCGCTGGGGCGGCGGGGGAGGCGGAGGCCATGGCGTACGCGACGCTGAAGATGGCCCGAGAGGGGATGATCTCCGGGTTGCGGCGGTACGCTGAGGTGGTGGACTGGGACCCGCGCGAACCGTTGGCGGCGGCGCTGAAGGGGGTGAGGCCATACCTGCGTCCCCGCTGAGGGCATGGGCCGTGGCCCTCGCCCCCACCGCCCTCGCCGTGGTCGTCGCGGCCTTCGCGGTGACGGAGGCGGGTCGGGCCGACAACGTCGTCCTGGGGTTCCTGGCCGTGGTCCTGGCGATCCTCGGGGGCGGCCTAGGCCTCGCGGGTGGCGTGCTCCGGGACGGCACCCATCAGCGGAACGGCCTCGTCCTCGCGGCCCTGGGCTACTTCCAGCACGCCCTCCTCTTGGGTCTCCTCGACCCCCTGGAGGCCTACGGGGTCGCCGTCCTGGTCCTCGTCGGGACCTCCATGGCCCCCGCGGGATGGCGCTACCTCCAGATCCTCGCAGCCCCCGGCCGACGGCCGTCCTCAGATCGGGTCGCCGCGAACCTCCGCGCCTACGCCGTCCGGATGGCCGCGGCGGGCCTCCTCACCTACCTCGCCTCCGCCGCCGTCCTGAACCTCGCCCTGACCACGTCCGTGGGCTTCGTCGACCCCGTCCCCGCCTTCCTCCTCGGCCTGGCAATCCTCCTCATCGTCCTCCTCCTCGCGACGACGCGGGGACCGGCGGAGTCCTCCGGGAGGGCGTGACTCCCCCGCGGCCACCGATGTCGATAGGTTAATGAAGCCCGGCCTCATGAACTCGGACTTGCGCCCCGGTAGTGTAGCCCGGCCCATCATCTCGGCCTGTCGAGCCGAGGACACGGATTCAAATTCCGTCCGGGGCGTCCCCCTTCTTTGAGACGTCGCCTGCTCGCGTCGGGCGGCTCCCCAGGGAGCAGGTATAAGTAAGAACGCCCTCATCGGTCGTGATACTCCGTGACGCGCCCGCGGGCACGAGGCCGTCCGAGGGGACGCGGAGTGCCTGAGGGGGCAAGGAGGCAGCGCGTGGGCAAGCAGTTCTCGGCGTCGGCAGCAGTCGCCCTCCTCGCGGCGGCCCTCCTCGTGGCTCTCCCCTGGCACGCGCCCACCGCTCAGGCGGGGAGCCTCGCCCACACGAACGGGGACCTGCGCCTCGTCGCCACGGACGAGGGCGCCTTCCACGACCTCTTCTGGGGGGTGACCCGCCAGACGGCCTGGGACGGCCTCTCCGACTGGATGGGCCTCGTCCTCGACCACGACGGGTACGACCACACGGCGGCGGACGGCGACGGCACCTTCGTGACGGATTTCCTCGACGGGGACTGGGACAACGCGGTCTCCCCGATCTTCTGGGAGCGGAACACCGGGACTGAGATGAAGAGTCTCGCCCGCTACAACCACACGCTCCCCGACCCCCTGGATGGGGGCCCGCCCGTCTCCGCCGTGAACGACGTGGACGTCACCCAGGCCGTCTACACGGTGCAGGGGAAGTCCTGGGCCATCCTCGAGTTCGCCGTGGAGAACACCTTGGGAGCGCCCCTCACGAACCTCTACGGGGGCCTCTACCTGGCGGTGTCCCATCGGCAGGGGAACAACAACTACGGCGGCCTCGGCGGGGACAGCCGCGACGAGACCGA
>CAYFXO010000021.1:0-280 GCA_964347125.1 uncultured Methanomassiliicoccales archaeon
GAGGGTCATCAGGGCCGCGTAGGTGCCGGCGACGCCGGCGCTGGCCCGGGTCCCGAGGAGAGCGGTGTGCTCCAGCTTCGTGAGGTACGGCGACCGGTGGACGATCTCGCCCATCAGGTCCGGGTCCCGGACGAGGAGGGCGCTGGAGGGGATGGGGGCGAGGCCCATCTTGTGGCCGTCCAGGGTGAGGGTGGAGACCGCGGGCACGCGGAAGTCGAAGGGCGGGACGTCCCGCCCCAGGTCCTCGAGGAACGGCAGGACGAACCCCCCGAAGGCGGCG
>CAYFXO010000021.1:290-20054 GCA_964347125.1 uncultured Methanomassiliicoccales archaeon
ACGGGTGCCGACGCATCGTGCGTGTTCATTCCCGCCCCGGGCGTGTTGGACGCGGTGCTGGAAGCCGCCGAAGGCGGCGTCCACGTGGAGGAAGACGTCCTCCCCGAGGGCCGCCCCGATCTCCGGGACTGGGTCCACGAGGCCGAGCTCCGTGGTGCCGGCGATGGCCACGACGGCGGCGGTGTCCTCCGTGAGCTTCGCGCGCAGGTCGTCCACGTCCATGCGGTAGCCCTCGTCGAGGGCCACGACGACGGGCGTCATCCGGAGCATGTCGCAGGCCTTGTGGAGGGAGAAGTGGGCGCTCTCCGGGAGGAGGACCTCGTTCTTCCCCGTGGCGTTCCGGGCGACCCAGAGGGCGGTGATGTTCCCCTCGGTGCTCCCGGAGATCATCTGCCCGAAAGCCCGGGGGCCGTGAAGGAGGGCCGCGAGGATCCGGATGACCTCTTCCTCCAGCGCCGCGGTACCGGGAGACAGGCCGGGGTTCCCCAGGTTCGCCTCCGGGAAGAGGCTCGCGGCCCGCACCGCCTCCGGGAGGGGCGCGGTGCACATGGACCCGAGGATGCGGCCATCGGCAAACTTGAGGTCCGCCTCTTGGGCGGTGCGGAGCCTCGCCTGGACGTCCTTCCATGGGATGCCCTTCGCGGGGAGGGACAGGGGCTCGGGGGCGGGCTCCCGCCGCTCCACGCGGGTGAGGAAGACGCGGTCCTCGACGCGGGCCCAGGCCAGGAGGAGGTCGGATTCGAGGGAGGCGGCGAGGTCCCGCCATGCATCGATGGCCCCCTCCCAGAGCCGGGCCTCCAGGAGGTCGCTCCCCTCCTCGGGCTCCACGGCGCTCCTCTCGACCCGGGCGCGTCCGCGGGCGGACGGGGCGGGATGGAAGCCCACCGTGAGCACCGCGTCGGTGGAGGCCTCCCGCAGGATGGCTGGGAGGCGTTGGAGCAGCGTGCGCTTGTCGGCGATGAACTCCGCGGTGCCGCGCGTCGCCCCCTCGTCCCACGTCGTGACGGCAGCCCCCTCTCCGCCGGCGGCGTCGAAAGCCTTGGAGAGCTTCAGCTCCGCGTCCCAGGCGAGACGGCCGCCCTCCTCCCGCTCCGGGAAGTCGGCGGCTCGGAAGACCAGGGTCGGCGGCACCTCCGCGTCCCGGGACGCCCGCCACAGCAGGGCGATGGGCGCCCCGAACGAGGCCGCCTCGGCCTCGTCCATCGTATGTAGGTCGAACATGAGTTCCGCCATCCTCCCGCCCATCGGGGGGCGTCGATAAAAAACCCTATCCAACTACGCGTTGTCCGCGTCCACGACGATGCGGCACGGGGTGGGGAGCTTGATGCCCGCCTTCCGCAGGGCCTCCTTCGCGTGGGCCGCGTTCGCCTGGGTCGTGCGGATCGTGAAGAGGCGCTGACCGGCCTTCACCCGGGCGGCGGTGCCCACGGGGGTGCCGAAGGATGCCCGCATGCCATCGGAGATCCGGTCGGCCCCGGCGCCCACCGCGACCTTGTTCTCCCGAAGGACCTGGTGGGGGTAGACCCGGATCTTCAGGTGGTAGGCCTTCCCGGCCCTCTTCTGGATGTAGCGGTTCGCGGAGATGCGGGCGGACTCCAGGGCGATGTGGCGGATCTGACAGGCCTCCTTGGCCACGAGGCTCATGGAGAGGTCGTAGTCCCCGGAGGGGTCGCCCTGGTCGAACTGGACGATGCGGGAGGCCGGGATGCCCCCCATGTACTCCTTTCGCGTGTACGCCTGTCCGCGGGGCTCGCGGTACATGCGGGCGGGCTTGTTCGCCATGGGCCCGCGATTCAAAGAGGGTGGGCTATTTAATCCTTGGGCCAGTGTTCTGTGAGGGAGACGTCGAGGGTTCGGACTCCGTCAACGGGCACTTCCCAGGCAACTAGGTGATACAGAGGGCCCGCCCAAGGGAGCTGGCCGACTTGAGCACAGGAGTCCATGTCGAACGTGTCAGAGCGACCGAGGGTTCATCTGGGCTGTCCATGATGGCCGCCAAACATGTTTGACCGGTGGGAAGGCCCCGCCCGGCGACGCGCTAGCGCGACACTGGCCGCCACCGGGGCCATCCTGATTCTGGTCGGAGCCTTGACGGGCGCTGAAGTCTTGACGACACTGGACCCACCGGGGAGATTCGGTACGGTCTGGGACGGTCTACGTCTTCTTGCCTTACTGATACTGTTCGGAATCCTTCCAGGAATGATGCTTGCTGTGAGTGTTCCCCTCCTCATGGACGGAGACCAGGATAGGGGGAGGAGAGCCGTCAAGGGTGGAGTCGCCTTAGGCTGGTGCGGCGTTGTCACCTACGCCGTGCTCAGGGGGCTCCGGGAGGGATGGTTGGCATGGGGTCCCGAGGTGCTGATGGCGGGTGGGATTCTCGCAGGCCTGGTCTCGGCCAGACTGAGCCGTCCTCTGGACTCGTCAGCCCGCGAAGAACCCGGTCGACTCGAGCCACCGCCGACCACATGAGGAATGGTCAGAGGGGGAAGGGTATCCCTTCGGCCGTTCCGGATCTGCCCGCTGACAGTAGTCGAGGAATAGGCGCCGGCTCCATCCGAGGGAGGCGGTGTCTGTGGAGCCGAAGCCCACATAGTCCATCGACCCGTCGACGGTGGGGGAGGCCACGCGGGCGAGCTTCTCCGACAGGGTATTTGCCGCATCCACCCGGTCCAGGGTCCTCCTCTCAATTCGTCCGGGGACCTCGGGGACCGGCTCGAAGTCCGGTGGTGGGACCAGGCGACATCACCGGGTCGCGGCCCGAGGCGACAGGAGCGAGATGGCCCCGAGGACGACCAAGACCGCCAACCCGACGACGACGAAGTTCGTCGCCGCGTCCGGCCAAGCAATCTGTGAGAACGCGTAGAAGGACACCGCCAGGGTGAACAGGAGCATCGAGAGGGACACGAACCATCGCCCCGTCCGGGACCGGTCCCAGGGCCAGTCGAACCGCCCGCGGGGGAAGCGCCCTGCGAGGAGCAACAGGCCCAGGAGGCCCAGCCCCGCCGCGATGACCAGGGTGTCCACGAGGCTCATCGGGTCTCCCCCCGCACCGTCGCGGCGAAGGCCCGGTAGGCGTCCCGTTCGTCCGCCGACATGGATGACCGGGCCCCCGCCAGAGCCGCCTCCAGGTGCTCCCGCCGCAACGCCGGCTCGGCCTCCCATCCCTTGCCCGTCCGCACCGCCTGCAGGGCCGCCAGCTTCGCGTTCGTGATCAGCAGCAGGAGGTCCCGCGCCGTCCAGGCCTTCGTCCGCTTCACCAGGCGTTCGAGGAACGCCTCGTCAAGGCCTTCCACCCGCTCGGGGTCAAGATGTAGAGCCAGGAGGGCGCGCCGACTCCGGGGGCCCGGGGGCGGCACCAGCTCCACCCGCCCGAAGGCCGCGGGCCGCAGCAGCTCGGGGGGGAGCCGGTCGGGGCGGGTTGTGGTCCCCACGACGAGGACCCGGTCCTCCGCGTGGAGGGCGGAGAGGGCGCTCAGCAGGGTGGAGAGGAGGTCGTTCTGCGCCAGCTGCTCCACGTTCCGGATCTGCAGGACGCAGGGCGCCGCCTCCTTCGCGAGCTCGAAGGCCTCCAGGATCGCCAGGCCCGGGCGGTCCGCGGCGAGGACGGCGGCCCCCTCCAGGGTCCGCAGGTCCACGTCCAGCGCCTCCGCCAGCCCCTCGGCCACGGTGCCCTTCCCGCACCCCTGGGGGCCCACGAGGAGGGCGGAGGGGGACGGCTCCATGCCCAGGTCCCGGACGAGGTCCGGGTTCCGCACGAGGACCCCCATGCCCTCGTCCAGGCGGCGCACCAAGGCCGCCGTCTGGCCCACGAGGCGCAGGCCCACCAGGTCCCGCTCCTCCGTCCGCTCGATCTCGTGGGCCTTGCGCTCGAACCGGATGCGGAGCTTCTCGTAGGCCTCGCGCATCGCGGGGGTGATGCTCGGGTGGGCCCGCTCCAGGGAGGCGGCGAAGTCCGCCATCGTGATGACGTCGCCCTCCTCCCCCGCGAGAGAGCGCTTGAGGGCCCGGGTGGACGCCTCCCGCACCAGGTAGGCCAGGTCCGCCCCGCTGAAGTGCTCCGTCCGCTTCGCGATGGCCCCCAGGTCCACCTTGGGGGAGAGGGGGAGGCCCTCGGCGTGGACCGCCAGGATGGCCTCCCGCTCCCGCAGGTCGGGGGAGGGGACGTACAGGGACTTGTCCAGGCGGCCCGGGCGGAGGAACGCGGGGTCGATGAGCTCCGGCCGGTTCGTGGAGGCCACGACCACCACCCCTGAGGTGCGGTCGAGCCCGTCCAGCTCGGACAGGAGGAGGCTCAGGAGGCGGGGCGTGACGTCGTCCCCCGCGTACAGGTCCCGGCTCTTCGTGATCGCGTCCACGTCGTCGAAGAACAGGATGCACGGGACCCGCTCCCGCGCCTCCCGGAACAGGGAGACCATCCGCTCCTCACTCTCCCCGTACCACTTGGACATCAGGTCGCTGCACTTGATGGCCAGCATCTCCACGTTCAGCTCGCCGGCCAGGGCGCGCATCAGGGAGGTCTTCCCGCACCCGGGAGGACCGAACAGCAGCAGGCCCCGGGTGGGCTCCACCCCGTACCGCCGGGCCCGCTCCGCGTGGAGGAGGGGCACCTGGAGGGCGTCCCGCAGGTCCTCCTTCACGTCCTCCAGGCCACCCACCTTCACCGTCCGGGTGTCGGCCCGGGCGGCGAGGCCCCCGAGGCGGGTGCCCACGGAGGCGCGGCCCCGGAGGAGGGGCGCGAAGGCCTCCCGCATCTCCGGGCCCACCGTGAAGGCCACGAGGACCACGGGGACGAGGCCGAGGCCGACGAGGAGGACGGGCGCCGTGAACGCGTAGCCGGCCGCCCCCCAGGCCCCGAAGAAGCCGACGAGGAGGGCGACGGCGGCGGCGAGGCCCCACCCCAGCCGCCACCGGCGGGAGGGGCTCCCGGCGTACTGGAGAGCGAACAGGGTGGCCAGGACCCAGGTCACCGCCTGGAGCACGGGGACCACGGAGAGGCCCACGTTCCCCACCGCCACCTCGACCAGGACGGTGGCGTCGGCGGTCCGGATGGCCTCGAAGGCGGCCACCATGGCCCCCGGCACGAAGGGCGAGGGCGCAGGGTTCGCAAAGAGGACGAAGCTGTAATCGTGGGGCGGGCTCACGAAGAACCCGAAGGCGAGGGGGGTGCCCGAGACCGCCAGGAACACCAGGAAGGCGGCCGCGAAGACGCTGGAGCTGAGGACGAGGAGCCCCGGGAAGAGGAACGCCGCCACCAGGGGGACGGCGGGGGCCAGGCCGTAGGGGGCCAGGGAGACGGTGAGCCAGATGAGGAAGCCGAACCGCCAGTCGAAGAAGGCCGCCACGCCCACGAGGAGGGCGAACCCCAGCATCGCGAAGCCGAAGACGCCGTTCTGGTGCCCCGCGGGGAAGACCGCCAGGACGCCCACGAGGACCGTGGCCAGGTACGGGGCCCGGGTGCCGATGCCCCCCAGGCCCACCGCGAGGAGCACCAGGACCCAGGCCGGGTAGAAGGGGATCCAGCTGAGGGCGACGAGGGTGAGGAGGCCCAGGGCGAGGCCCCGGGCGATCTCCGGATCCGAGCGGACCCGGGCCCAGGTGGTGCCCGCGATGGAACGGAGGCGCGGGCCGAGGGACGCGAGGCCGCCGGCGCGCGCGGTCTCCGGGCTCATGACGCTCCCTCCCGGCGGCGACGCCGCCAGAGTTGGAGGAGCAGCAGCGGCAGGATGACGAGGGCCGCGGCGGGGCCCGCGAAGTCCCACGCCACCGGGAAGGGCTCCTGCGGGTAGTCGAAGGCCCGGAGCGTCACCCCGTAGGCGTAGATGGGCGACTCCATGGTCACGTTGTCCGCGTCGGAGACGTGGATCCAGTACTCCACCCGCGTGCCCAGGGGGTAGCCGGGGATGTCCGCGACGAGGGCGGAGGCGTTGAGGGTCCGGAACGGGATGGCCCCGGAGCTGTTCCCCCGGTCCGGGAGCTCGTAGACGATCCACAGGATGCCGGACGTGAGGACGACGCCATCGGTGCCCGTGATGGTCACCTGGACGGGCTCCCAGGGCTCCGGGCGCCTCTCGGAGACGTTCACGAGGACGTTCTCCTGGAAGGTCTCGTACCGCCAGCCGAGGCCCGAGCCCTGCACCACGTAGCTGATGTCCTGGGACGTCAGGCGGACGTAGCGGGCGTCCCACGCCGTCACGTTGAACGTGATGCGGGCGCCGCGGGGGTGGCCGGGGATGACGGCCGTCGCCGCCGTGAGGTCCTCGCGGGCGGGGAAGAAGGAGATGCCGCCCTGGTAGGCGCCGTTGACCTGGAGGTCCAGGACGGCGTCGATGATCGCCGTGTCGTTGAGGGCCTCGATCCGCACGGTGACCGTATCCCGGTCCTTGGGCTCGCTGGGGGTGTACTCGAGGAGCAGGTTGGCCTCGAAGCCGCCCGGGTCCCAGGAATCCCCGCCGCGCGTGCCGGGGACCGGGTCCGCCGCGGCGAGGGGGGCGAGGAGGGCGCTTAGGATGAGGGCGGCGATGAGGACGACGGTGCCGGTGGGTCGGGTCATGGTTCACCTCGCGGTCACGGCGACGCGCACACGCGGCCGCAGGCGGTCCGCGCGCATTCGGAGCCCGGCGGCGACGGGCAGGAGGACGAGGCCGGCGGCGAGGCCCGGGGCCACGCCCCCCGTCGCGATGGCCAGGGCGGGCGGTGGAGGCGGGGGCGGCGCGGGCGGCACCGTCACGGGGGTCGGCGGGGAGAGGGGCACGGGGGGAGGCGGCGCGGGCGGCAGGACCATGCCCGTGTACACGAACCGGTTGCCGTAGAGGACGCTGGCCAGGACGTAGGCGTCCGCCGCCTGCTCCTGGGGGTGGTACGCGAAGCCCTCCACGGTCCCCCGGCCCTCGAAGAAGTAGGCCGCCAGGATGCGGTAGTGGAAGGGCACCTCGTCCCAGGGGTCAGAGGGGTACTCGTCGGTGTCCAGGATGATCCGCACGAACTGGGACTGCGCGGTTCGCATCATGCGGCCGCCCCGCTCCGTGTAGATCTCCAGGGTCTCGGCGCCGGTGAACTGGGCGGGCGACTCGGGGAGGACGTGGACGGTGGAGGTGTAGGTGCCCTGGGCGGTGAGGCCGAGGCTCAGGCGGTCGGGGAAGACGGCGACCAGGTCCCCGAGGGCCCGGTCCGTGAAGATCAGGTGGGCTCCGCGGCTCGGCACGGCCCGGAGGGCCTCCGCCACCGCCGGCGGCACGTCCCCGTCCCACCCCGGGCAGTCGTCCACGATGAGGTTGTAGGCGTCGAGGGCCTGCAGGTCCGCCTCCACCGCGTCGATGCCCAGGATGTCGTAGGGGATGCCCATGTCGTCCAGGAGCTCCTCCGTCCGCCCCCAGTTCACGGGGCCCTTGATGAGGAGGATGCGGGTGGGCTCGCGGACGGGGAGGGTCTGGGAGAGGGTGGTGGTCACGTAGAGGGTGTCCACCGTGACGGTGGGGAAGGCGCCGCGGGCGGCGTCCATCTCCGTGCGGTAGGCCCTCCAGACGAGGACGGGGCCGCCGGCGAACACGTCGTGGTCCAGCCCGCTCGTGTCGAGGCTCTGGACGGAGGTGGTGGCCAGGATGACCTCCGGCGGGGCCAGGATGCGGTAGATGGGCACGCCGTTCCGGAGGAGCCAGTGGACGAGGCCGAAGGCCTGCAGCCGGTCCGCCTGCTTGTCGTCCATCGGGATGACGAACGAGCCTTCCGGGAAGGGGATGCGCTGGGTGGACTCCTGGGCGGCTGCGGGGACGGACGTCAAAAGGAGGGAGAAGACGGCGACCAGCGCCACGAAGAGGAGCAGCGTCCGTCTGCGACGACGGGCCCCAGCCTCGCCCAGGCCACGGCCAGGGCCCGCGCTGGTCATGGGTCTAGGATGAAAGAGAAGCGCATTTAGGCTTTGTTGTACGATGTCTTGTGGGAAGGGATTCCGGGCGTCGTGGGCCCTGATCCCTCCATGGCGTAGCGACGAGTGGGATCGGCACCTGGTGAGTCGGGTCGTCCATCGCGACTCCGGTGACTACCCGGGCCACCTGGGCGCTTCACACATCCTCATTCCTCGGCCACGTGAATCCCAGCTGGCAAGCCGCCCCGCTCACGAGGTCACTGACCCTCCGGACCAGCCGGGGCGGACGCTAGGAAGTCCGCCAGGAGCGCCCGCACCGCCTCGGGAGACTCGAGGCTGAATGTGGCGCGCGTCAGACCGTAGCCAACTTTCGCAGCGTAGGCATCCTCTGGGAGGACCGCGAACACGGTCTCGTCCGATGCGTCGTCACCCACGGCCAACACGAAGTCCCAGCTCCCCCCCGTCATGAGTTTGGAGACAGCGCTACCCTTGTCCACCCCGATGTTCTTGACCTCCACCACCTTCTTGCCCTGGATTGCCCCGAGACCCAAGTCCACTGTATGATGGTGGAGGGTATCCATGAGCTCCCGCGCACGCAGCGTGCCCATTTCAGGGTCGACTCCACGATAGTGCCACACCAGCGAGAAGTCTTTCTCCTCGACGGAGGACCCAGGCGTCCGATCCGTGTACCACTCCAAAATCGGAAGGATTTCGGCCTTCCAGTCGTCCCTGACCGATTTGAATCGCCGCCACCGCCCACCACTCACACGGGTCCAGGCTCCGTGTTCCGCCACGAGACCGACAGGCTCCTCCCCGAACCAACCCTCCAGAGTACGCCGGTCCCGCCCGCTCACGAGGACGACCTCATTCCTGGGCTCGCGGGCGACCTCGCGGAGCAGTTGAAGAAGAGTCCGATCGGGACGGGCTCGCTCGGGCCGCCGGTGGAAGTGCGTCAATGTCCCATCGTAATCGAAGAGGAGCAGCCGCTCCTGACCTTCCCGGTACGCTTCGAGGAGGGACCGCCTCATCTCCGCCGTGAGCCGCTTCGCATAGTACTCTCGCTGCCGCTCTCTGATGTCCGCCAGCCTGTCCAGGAAGTCCTCGGCCCATCGGAGGATGTCGTAGCGGCGGAGACGTTCCTGCATGATCCCGTTGGACTGCTGCTGGTCGGCGAGGGGCATTTCAAGCGCCCGCCGCAGGGCCGCTGCGACCTCGCCGCGATCATTCGGGTTGACTAGGAGCGCTTCGCCGAGTTCTTCCGCGGCGCCGGCGGTTTCGCTGAGGATCAGGACGCCCTCCCCGTGGGTCCTGGTCGCCAAGAACTCCTTGGCGATGAGGTTCATTCCGTCGCGTAAGGGCGTGACGAGCGCCACGTCGGCCGCGCGGTAGAGCGCGACGAGAGTGGTGGAATCCACCGCCCGATACAGATACCAGATGGGGACCCAGCCGATAGTCCCATGCCTCCCGTTGATTTGGCCGACGACCTCATCGATCCGCTTCTTCAGCGCGGCGTAGGCACTCACTCCTGTGCGGGACGGGACCGTGACGAGTACCAGGGTGACCTTCTCCTTGTAGCGGGGGTTCTCCTCCAAGAAGAGGTCGAAGGCTTCCAGACGCTTCAGGGTCCCCTTCGTGTAGTCGAGCCGATCCAAGGACAGGATGATTGTGCGGCGTCCCACCCGCTCCCTGATGCGAGCGACCTCTCGTTCGACCTCCGGGGTCTCCGCTGTCTCGGCGAAGTGGCTGAAGTCGATGCCGATGGGGAAGGCGTCTGCCCGGAGGACGTGACTGTCCATGGTAATGAGGTCCCCGGTCTGCTCCCCGCCCATGAGACGCCGGACGCTGTCCTGGAAGTGGCGGACGTAGTCGTACGTGTGGAAGCCGACGAGGTCCGCACCCATGAGGCCCTCCAGGATCTCCCGCCGCCAAGGCAGGAGGCGGAACAGCTCGAAGGAGGGGAAGGGGATGTGGAGGAAGAACCCGATGCGGAGGCCCGGAAGGGCCTCCTTCGCCAACTTGGGGAGGAGCATGAGATGGTAGTCGTGGATCCACAAGGTGTCTCCCGCGCTGACGACCTCCAGAACGGCATCGAGGAAGCGCTCGTTCACGCGGCGATAGGCGGCCCACCAGGAGTCGTCATACACGACGTGCTGGGGAAAATACGTGAAAAGGGGCCAGAGGGTTCCGTTGCAGAATCCCTCGTAGTAGGCGTCCATCTCCCGCCTCGAGAGGAACACGGGGTGACAGGAATATTCCTCCCTCAGGCGCGCGTGCACTTCCTTGGTTTCGTCCTCATGCAGGGTCTCCGAGACGAGACCGGGCCACCCGATCCAGACGCACTCGCGGGCGTGACGGAAGGAATCTAGCCCTGTCGCCAGGCCGCCGATGCTCTCTCGGAACCTGAATCGGTTCTTCCCGCGCTCCACCGTCACTGGAAGCCGGTTCGATACGAGGACAAGCTGTTTGATGGTATCTCAGCTCCACGGACGGAGTCAGTCCGGAAAGAGGGGGAGGGTACCTCATAACGTTTGTGCCGCCAGACAGAGGAGGCAGACAGCCAGGAGCGGCCAGCAGGAAGCCGGGGGCACAGCTACGGATGCTTGAGGAAGGTCCCCTTCCGATACTCCTCGAAGGCAGTCTCCAGCTCTTCCCTGGAATTCATGACCACCGGCCCGTACCAGGCGACGGGTTCGCCCAGGGGCGTCCCGGACACCAACAGGAACCGCACGCCCTCCTCCCCGGACTGCACGGAGATCCCCTCTCCGTCCTGGAAGATGACCAGGTTCCCGTTCCCGATGCGTCCCGGCGAGGTCGGGTCGAACCGCGCGTCCCCGCGGAGGACGTACGCGAACGCCCGGCGGCCGGCGGGAATCGGATGGTCGAACCGCATCTCGGGCTCCACCGCCACGTCCAGGTACTCCGCGTCCACGACCAGGTCCTGCACGGGCCCGCGGACCCCCGCCACCTCGCCGGCGATGACCTTCACCGCCGCCCCCTCGCCCACCGTGGCCTCCTTGATCGTCGCGTGATGGATGTCGCGGTAGCGGGGGACCATCATCTTGTGCCCCGCGGGGAGGTTCACCCACAGCTGGAACCCCTTCAGGGGACTCTCGTCGGGCCGGGGCATCTCCTGGTGGATGATGCCGCTCCCCGCCGTCATCCACTGGACGTCCCCGGACCGGATTGAACCGGCGTTCCCGATGCTGTCCTCGTGTTCCACCGTCCCGTCGTGCACGTAGGTGACGGTCTCGATGCCCCGGTGGGGGTGCCAGGGGAAGCCCGCCTGGTAGTCGTGGGGGTCGTGGGACCCGAAGTCGTCCAACAACAGGAAGGGGTCGAGGGTGGGGGCCTCGCGGAAGCCGAACGCCCGGCGCAGGCGCACGCCCGCGCCTTCGAGGGTCGGTTGGCTTTGGAGGACCCGCTCCACGGATCGGATTGGCGGTGCGGCCATGTGGGAGCCTCAAGGGCCTCAGCCACCGCCTCCGTCAAGAAGGCTCCGCATTTCGGTTGGAGGACCCATCCAGGGGGCCTCCCGCGAAACTATATCTAACCCCACCCGAATCCTCGGGCACCCACCATGATCCTCCTCAAACTCGGAGGGAGCACGATCACGCGAAAGGACGAGATGAAGGCCTTCGACGAGGAGACGGTCCGCCGCCTCGCCCAGGAGGCCGCCGGGGTCGCCGACCTCGTCATCGTCCACGGCGCCGGGTCCTTCGGCCACATCCTCGCCCACAAGCACGCCCTCCACCTGGGCATCAAGGAGCGCGAGCAGCTCCGGGGGGTCGCGGAGGTGCAGCGGGACGTGCGGGAGCTGAACCTCCTCCTCCTCAGCCACCTCATCGACGCCGGGGTCCGGGCGGTCTCCGTCCCCGCGAGCCTCGTCACCACGTACCGGGAGGGCAAGCTGGGCGCCTTCGACCCCGCCCCCTTCCGGCAGTTCCTGGACCTGGGCCTCACCCCCGTCACCTTCGGCGACGTGGTCCCCGACGAGGTCTGGGGCGCGGCCATCTGCTCCGGGGACGACCTCATGCTGGAGCTCGCGAGGGCCTTCCACCCGCAGCGGGCCGTCTTCGCGGTGGACGTGGACGGCATCTACACGGAGAACGACGGGGAGGCCCGCCTCCTCGAGGAGCTGGAGTCCATGGACGACCTGCACATCCGGGAGGACGAGGGCGTGGTGGACGTCACGGGGGGGATGGCCCTGAAGGCGAACGTGATGCTGGCCATCGCCCGCCTGGGGGCGGACGCCTACGCGGTGAACGGCCGGGCGCCCGGTCGGGTGGCCGCCGCCCTGAACGGGGCGGAGGTCCTGGGCACCCTCGCCAGGGGGCGGCCCGGATGACGGAGAAGCGGAAGGCCGCCCACGTGGACATCGTCCTCGGCGAGGACGTGCGGGCCGCGTACAACTACTGGGACGACGTGCAGCTGATCCACAACGCCCTCCCCGAGGTGGACCTGGACGCCATCGACCTTGCCACCACGGTCTTCGGGCGGCCACTGAAGGCCCCCCTGATCATCTCGTCCATGACGGGGGGCTTCGGCGGGGGCAAGGAGGTGAACGCCCACCTCGCCGCGGGGGCGGCGGAGGTCGGGGTCGCCATGGGCGTCGGGAGCCAGCGGCAGGCCCTGGAGGACCCGGCCCTGGAGGAAACGTACGCGGTCATCAAGGACTACGACATGCCCCTGCGCATCGCGAACCTCGGGGCGCCCCAGCTCATCCCCCAGCGGGGGAAGGAGCCCTTCACCCTGGAGGACGCCCGCCACGCGGTGGAGATGGTGGACGCCGACGTCCTGGCGATCCACCTGAACTACCTGCAGGAGGTCGTGCAGCCCGAGGGGGACCGGCAGGCCAAGGGGGTGCTGTCCGCCATCGGGCGGGTCGCGGCGGAACTCCCCGTCCTCGCGAAGGAGACGGGGGCGGGCCTCTCGCGGGACGTGGCACTCGCCCTCAGGGACGCGGGGGTCGCGGGCCTGGACGTGGGGGGCCTGGGCGGCACGAGCTTCTCCGCCGTGGAGCACTTCCGGGCCAGGGAGGAGACGGACCCGCTGAGGGAGCGCCTCGGCATCACGTTCTGGAACTGGGGCATCCCCACCCCCGTGTCAGTCCTCGAAGCGAACGTGGGCCTCCCGGTCTTCGCCACCGGCGGCATCCGGAACGGCGTGGACGTGGCCCGGGCGGTGGCCATGGGGGCCTCGGCGGCGGGGATGGCCTCGGGCCTCCTGAAGGCCGCGAAGGAGTCGTACCACGCTGTGGTGGACGAGCTGAACACGATTCTGGAGGAGGTCCGGGCGGCGATGTTCCTCACGGGGGCCGCTGACCTGGAGGCCCTGCGACAAGGGAAGCACATCCTCCGCGGGCCCTCGGCGGACTGGCTGCGGGGCCTTCACGAGGCGCGCGCGATCCGGGGCCCGCCCTCTGGAGGCGTGCCGTGAAGCCCGAGGAGTTCGAGGCCTACCTGGACGAGGCGTCCCGCCTGGTGGACGAGGAGTTGGAGACCTTCCTGGCGGCCGCCGACCCCATCCCGAACCTCCACGACGCCTCCCTCTACGCCCTGGGGCTGGACGTGGAGGACCGGAAGCAGCGGGGGAAGCGGCTCCGGCCGGTCCTGTGCCTCCTGACGTGCGAGTCCCTCGGGGGGGCGCGGGAGCAGGCGTTGCCCTTCGCGGTGGCCTCGGAGCTCCTCCATAACTTCCTGTTGGTCCACGACGACATCCAGGACGGCGACGAGGTCCGGCGGGGCCGCCCGAGCATCTGGGCGCGGTTCGGGGAGGAGCACGGGATCAACGTGGGGGACTACCTATACGTGAAGGCCCTCGAGGCCGCCCTGAGCTCCGCCGACGCGGGGCTGTCCCAGGAACAGGTCCTGCGCCTCGTGGACCTCCTGGTGGACACCATCCGCCACACGGGGGAGGGGCAGGCAATGGACCTGAACGCCCGCACGCGGCGGGACCTCACGGAGGAGGACTACCTCCACATCGTGATGGAGAAGACGGGGCACTACCTCGCGGCGCCCGCCGTGGGCGGGGCCATCGCCGCGGGCGCCGATGAGAGTGTGCTGAAGGCCATTCAGGAGTTCGGCCGCTACCTGGGCCCCGTCTTCCAGATCGCGGACGACACGCTGGACCTGACTCAAGCCAAGGGGCGCGCGGAGCGGGGCTCGGACATCAAGGAGGGAAAGCGGAGCTACCTGGTGGTGTACACGGCCGGGCGATGCACGCCGGAGGAGCGGGACCGCCTCTACGACATCCTCGATGCCTCGCGGGAGGGGACGAAGGAGGAGGAGGTCGCCTGGGTCATCTCCCTGTTCGATCGCTACGGCGCCGCGGGGGCGGCGAGGGCCAAAGGTGAGGAGCTCCTAGTTAAGGCGACCGGTGCGCTGCGCGGCGCGCCAACCGCTTTGGAGGACGCCCTGAACACCGTCGCCCAGTATTCCCTGAAGCGGGAGTGGTAGGAGGCGTCGGCACCACAACCCTTAAGCACCTAGTATACCAATGTATCGCTCGTCGGGCAGATTGAGGGGGGGAGTATCGCTTGGCGAGTCGTCGCCGCCGATGGAGAGCGGCCATTCTCGAGCGGCTGATGCGGGGCGCGGAGGAGGATCCTTACGAACCCCCCCAGAAGCGCACCTGGGCCGAGAAGGTCACCGACGATTCGAACGCGTGGTTGCATGCCCGACGCTTGGAGCTGGAGGGAGATCTGGGCGCGGCTGCGGAGGCGTACGCCCGGGACAAGGAAACCTGGTTGGGGCGGAACCGCTACGCACGCGCAGCCCTTAGTTCGGCGTCCGCCGCCCGGTGTCTCTCCCGGCTCGCAGTGGACGGGGGGACGGCATTCCACGAAGCCGCGGAGCTCTTCATGGAGGCGGCGCGGCTGGCGCTGGCGTCGAACCCCTTGAACGCCCTGCAGCTCTTTGACCGGGCGGAGGCGTGCTACCGGCGCTCCGGGGACGAGCAGGGGACCGCCGAGGCCGCCCGATACCGCGAGGCCCTGCAGAGCGCCTTGGACGCGGCCTCGGGGGCCGGGTGACGCCCCGTGCGGGTCCTCTTCCTCGTGTCCGGAGTCTACCCCCACTACATGGGGGGCGTCTCCACCTGGGCGGACCTTCTGGTGAACCGCCTGGGGGAGCACGCGTTCCGCATCGTGAGCGTCGTGAGCAACCCCCACGTGGAGGTTCGGTACGCCCTTCCCCCCAATGTGCGCGAGGTGATCACCGTGCCCCTGTGGGGTTCCGAACTCCCGGAGGAATACCTCCCGGCCCGCCTCGGCCCGACGGTACGACGGCGCGCCCGAACGACCCCCGCCACCCTGGACAAGGCCTTCCTCCCCCACTTCGAGCGGTTCTTCGACCAAGTGAAGCAGGGGGCTCCGCGGCCGGACCTCCTGGGGGAAGCGATGTACGGAATGCACCGATTCCTCCTGGAACACAGCTTTCGGGACGCGATGCGCTCGCGGACCCTGTGGGAAGCGTACCGGGCGTTGATGGAGGAGGACCCTCTCCTGGCGACCCTCGACCTGTACGAGGCCATCAACACCCTACGCGCCCTCGGCCGCTACCTGAGGGTCCTGAACGTCCGCCCGCCGGAAGCGGACCTGGCCCACTCGGCCATCGCCTCCATCGCGGGCATCGTCGGGGTGATGGCGCGCTTCGAGCACGGGACGCCCAACATCCTCACGGAGCACGGAATATACATCCGCGAGCGACTCCTGGATCTCATCAACCAGCCCCTCAGCTTCCCTGCGAAGATCTTCTGGGAAAACTTCCACACCTCGTTGGCCAGGTTGAACTACCACTACGCGGAACGGGTCTATCCCGTCTGCCGCTTCAATTCCCGATGGGAGAGGTCCTTGGGCGTGCCCCCAGAGCGCGTTCAGGTCGTTTACAATGGCGTGGACGGGGAGGTGTTCCGACCGCTGGAGACGCCGCGGCCCCACGACGGGCCGACGGTCGTTGCCGTCATCCGGGTGGACCGGCTGAAGGACGCCCTGAATCTGATCCAGGCCATGGCGCACGTACAGCGGGCCCTGCCTGATGCGAAGTGCCTCATCTACGGACCATCTCCCGACGCGGACTACGCCCGCCTCTGCCTCGAGGAACGTGATCGGCTCGGCCTTGATGACTGCGTGGAGTTCCGGGGCTTCACCCGAGTCCCGGAGGTGGCCTACAACGAGGGGGACGTCGTCGTCATGTCGAGCATCTCAGAGGGCTTCCCCTTCGCCCTCATTGAAGGGATGGCTTGCGGGAAGGCCATCGCCGCCACGGATGTGGGCGGGGTGGCGGAGGCCCTTGGGGATGCGGGGCTCCTCGTCCCGCCCCGGCAACCAAAGCGGCTCGGAGAGGCCATCCTCCGCCTGCTGAGGGATCCGGCGTTCCGGGAGGAACTCGGGGAGCGGGCTCGGGAGCGGGCCCTTACGCGCTACACGGTGGACGGCTTCATCGACGCGTACCGGAGGATCTACGCTCTGTTCGAGGAGGGATCGCGACGCCTCGTGACGGCTTGAGCCTGGACGCCGTCGCCCGCACCGTCTGCGACGTGGAGTCGAACCTGAAGGACGGGCGGGAAGGCGCGGTGATCCTGGAGGCGCTAGGGTACAAGGACGAGGATGCCCGGGCGATGGGGTACGAGGACCTCTTCGGCTTGGCGGAGGCAGTGGTGGCCGTGGCGAACCCCTATGGCCGGGAGGAGCCGCTGCGGGTAGTGGAGCGGCGGCAGCTGCGGGGTGTCACCCTCTACCTCGCCGGGACGTTCTACAACGTAGGATGGGTGATCATGCTTGTCGCGCTCCTACTGGGAGGCCAGTCCCTGTGGGCGGCGAAGGACCTCCCCGTGGAAGTGAGCACCGCCATCGGCCTCGGGGTCGTGCTGGGCCTCGTCTCGACGGGGGGCCTGCAGCAGTTCGCTTCGTGGAAGGTCACCTACTACCAGCTTCAGGGAAACCGGCCCCTCGCCCGGTTCGTCATGCGGAAGGAGTTGCTCCTGGGGAGCGTCGTCGTCTTCTCCGTCGCCGGCACCCTCGCCCTCATCGAAGTGGCTCTCATCGGCCTGCCCGTGGAGATGGCCGTCCTGAGCGCCCTGTACATCGTGCTCATTGGGTTCTACCGCCTCCTTGTCGCCCCGGTCTTTGCGTTGCGGAAGTACGTCGCCCTCATCGTGACGTCCGTCGTCGCCCTGACGGGGATGTTCGCCGCCTATCAGGCCTTCTCGGCGGCCGGCGCCGCCCGGGTGCCCGCCGTCGTGGGGTCCCAGGTAGTGGGCCTCGGCCTCCTCCTCACGGTCAGCCTGGCGTTCATGATTGCCTTCGTTTTCTCGGAGCCGGAGGTGGCGAGGCGACCCGAAGACCCACCGTTCTATGCGCGGCGGGAGCAGCCGACGAAGGTGAACCCGCCGAAGTTCTGGGTCCTCGCCCTGGAAGGGCTTCCGTACCTCCTCTATGGAACCCTTTACTTCGTCTTCCTCTTCGGCGACCGGCTCATCTCGTGGTTCGGAGCGGGGGTGGGGCCCTTCGCATTGAACTACAACCGATCCTACCAGATCGGGGTGGACATCGCCCTCCTGATGTTGGTCCCCATTACGGCGGTGAAGTACCCCCTCATCTACCGCCTCTCAGAGTACTTGGAGCGCCGCTCGAGGGAGGCCTCCCTCACCGACCCCGCCCCGTTCGCGCGGGAGGTGGCCCGGTACCACAATCGCCTCCTCCTCCGGGTCCTCGTGGCCTCCGTAACGTTCACGGGCCTCGCCTTCGTCCTGGCCGAGCCCATCGTCATCGGCCTTGCGGGGGGGAACGCGGAGAGCGTCGCCGTCTTCCGCCTCGCCCTGGTGGGCATCGTCCTCTTCTCCCTCTTTCTGAGCAACGCGGTGTTCGCGATGGCGTTCCGCCGCCTCGGGGCGATGGCGACGATTCTCCTCGCGGGGAGTCTGCTGAACTATACCCTCAGCGCGAGCTTTGCGTTCGGCGTCGGGCCGAATCTCGCGGTCCTCGGGTTCGTCATCAGCTCGTCGTTCCTCGCGGCTGCGTCGTCCGCCTATCTTGCCGACCTCCGGAAGCGTCCCGACTTCGCGTACTACGCCGCATCCTGAGGAGTCACGGTCACTCCACTCCCTTCGCGGTGAGCCGGAACTCGGTGCTCCGCCCCTCCGCCAAGTGACGGTGCTTCATCAATGTCGCGATGCGGACCCCCTCCCCGATCTTCTCCAACCGCACGATGGCCTTCGCGCTGTGGTGCATCACGTGGCCGCCCAGGGGCTCGTAGGTCCCCCGGTCCAGGTCCGTGTAGACTTGAGAGGTGAGGACCACCGGGATCTTGCGCTTGCGGGCCGCCCGCAGGAGCTTCGTAATCTGCCCCGTGAGGGACTTCCGCTCGTCCCGGGAGTCCTCCTTGCGGGTGAGGCGGAAGTGGAGGGTGGCGGAGTCGAAGACGATCAAGCCGATGTCCTCGCTCCCCTCGGCGAGCTTCGCGGCCTGCCCCACCATCTTCTCTTGTTGCCCGAAGTCGTACGGCTCGAAAAACAGGATGTTCTCCACCACGGCCTCGAAGGCGTCCCCGGCGATCTGCCGCAGGCGCTCCAGGGACACGCCCTCGGTGTCGATATAGATGACCTTCTTCTCCCGGGCGACGTTCCGAGCGAGCTGGAGGCACACGTTCGTCTTCCCGCTCCCCGCCTCCCCGTAGAACAGCGTGAGGGCCCCCGCCTCCACACCACCCTCGAGGAGGCTATCAAGGGGGTCGCACTCCAGCGGGACCTTCACGGGCGCCCATAGTCACCCGGAGCTAAAAGGCTTGTAGGGCGGACCGCAAGGGGGTGATGAGCCGATATGGTGGGGACCCCCGTACCGCGTCCTCATCCGTTCCCGGGGAATCGGCATTGCCTGGAACGCCCGAGGGGGCCTGTGCGCAAAGCATAAATCTGCACGCGAGAATGGCAAAGAGGGGTCAGCCAGTTGGTGAACGAAGGGGGGCGAGGCGCCCACCATGCACGGGTCATCGGACTCCTATTGGTCCTCTCGGCCGTCCTCGTTCCTACTGTAGGTCTAGTTCCCAGTGCCGCCGCTCGCGGATTCCCTCCGGACGCGTACGGCTACACCATGATTGATAGCAACGCCACGACCCCCTCGGCTAGCTATTCTTGGGTGAACGGCATCAACAACAACACCTCCTTGGGGATGGCGGACGACGTCTTCCTCGGCCCCTACGACCTCGGATTCAACTTCAGCTTCTACGGCCTCACCTACGACATGATCTACATCTGCTCGAACGGCTGGGTCACGTTTACGCCAGGGCCCTACCAGCCCGGCTCATATTGCCCGCACTCGAGGCTGAACCCTCCATCAGGCTCGCCGCCGAATAATGCGATCTATGGCTTCCGGGCAGACCTGAACCCGGCGGATCCCGCGAGCGACGATGTGCACCTCTGGATCGACAACGCGTCGTCCCCGAAGAAGGCGGTCGTCACATGGAATTCCACCGTCGTGTATGGGACCTCCGATGCTCAGACGTTCCAGATAGTCCTCTGGGAGAATCTCAGCAGCGGTGACGGCCGCATTGCCCTGCAATACAACGACACGTTCAATGCCCTCCTGCACGCGCCCGTGGTGGGGATCGAGGACGCCCGGGGATACTCTGGCCTCTACTACCCCTACCCCGTATCGGCGTCCCTGGCAATCGAATTCCGGCCCCCGGCAACTCCCGCCATGCTGCCCTGGCAGACCACCGTTTCCGTCGAGGCGTGGGACCGGTCCCCCGCCTCCGCTGAGCCGGGGCAGCGAGATGTGTTGATGCTCCAGTTGAACCTGACGGTCGATGAAAACTTCACCAGTCTTTCCCATCTCACCCTGAATCTGACAGGGGATCCGCCAAGCTCGGCGGACATCTCCTTCGTGAAGATCTGGGAGGACGTGGACG
>CAYFXO010000021.1:20086-20346 GCA_964347125.1 uncultured Methanomassiliicoccales archaeon
ACTGTCCTTTTCGTCAGTGTCACCTTGACCTCATTTGCCACCGAGGGCAATTGGATAGGAGTCTCACTGTGGAATGCGACCTCCATTGGGGTGGCTGAGCCCGATACAGTGTCTCCCGCCGGCTTCCCCGTGGACACCTACGATCCCCTGAACAAAACCCTCATCGCCGTCGGCACGGCCGACGAGTTGAAGGTAGCATATTGGGAGGGACGGAATCCTCCCCAGGCATACCCCGGGCAACTTGACGTCCCCATGCTCAA
>CAYFXO010000021.1:20436-22131 GCA_964347125.1 uncultured Methanomassiliicoccales archaeon
CTATCTCGATGGAAACGAAGACGGTGCCCTAGATGTAGGGTCTGATACCCTTCTCGGAGGCGGTCCCTTCATTCCTGGGACTCCGCCCGCAGTCACAGTGAAGCTGGGCTCTACGGGACTGCTCGTGGCCCAGGGCGCTCCACGGCACCTCTTGGTCACCTACGATATGGCCCCCTTCGCCAACGCAGGGAACTCACTCGGGCTCTCCGTGGCCTCCCCCGCGCACGTAATCCTTCCCTTTGGCACATCGGACCACGTGTCTCCAATCGGGTTCCCCATCATGACCCCCAATACGACACTCATCGGTGCAGGAGATCCGCCCACCCTGCGCAGTGCGTGGGCTAGCTCCACCCCCGACCCAGACGGTGAGTACGCCCCCGGGGAGTACCGGCTCGAGGCGGAAAACGCCCTGCCTCTCGTGGGACGTCACCCGGGACCCACAGTAGGTAGCGTAGTCGCTACCAACGACGCCCAATTCCTGTACGTAGTCGTTGACGGCGTCGGCGACAACTCCGAGGATCTCGGAGACCAAGTGATGCTTCTATTCGACGTCGACTCCGATGGCCAGCCCACCAACTACTCGGACGATCGGTTCGGCACGGGTGGCTATGGGATCGCCGCTACCCATAGAGTCTATCATCCCGGTTCTGGCGACTGGGTTCACGAGGATCCCTGCGACTCCGCTTTCGACAGCGTTCACGCCAACCTGACCTGCGTCCAGGGCTTTGGGGACTCCGAGGCCACTCCCTCAGCCCACCGCTTGGCGGAGTTCCGCATCCCCCTGAAACTCCTGAACGTGCCCAGCCCCGTACCCGCGAACTACAGCCTGGGGCTGCGAGTGGAACTCCTGGATGCGGCATCAGACAGGGAGTTACAGTGGCCGTACCTGCTGGTCACCGACAAAGGGGATCTGGGCCTCTACGGGGTCCTGGTCTTGGCCTCCGTCCCCGAGATTCCAGGCCCATCTGCCACTTGGCTGGGAGTCCAGGACTTCTTGTTCGGCACCCCTGGACTCGTCCACATCACGAACCACACCCCCCGGCTGAATTGGACCTATGAGTCCCCCGACGGCCTCCCACAGACGGGCTATGAGGTGAATGTGTCCACTGGTCCCCTGGGAAGCGGAGTGCTGATGTGGTCGTTCACCGACAACACGAATGCCACGGACGTCACCTATGCGGGATCCATCCTAGGGGATGGGGACGACTTCTTCTTCAGTGTGCGAGTCACGAACGGCACGGGCTTCGGGCTCTGGAGCCAGCTGGCCTTCCGCATGAACACCGCGCCCGAGCCCCCCGGGACCCCGGTCTCGCCTCCGGACGGCAGTCAGGTCGTCGTCGCCCCCAATCAACAGGTCTCCTGGTCAGCGGTTCCTCCCGACCCAGAGGGGGACCCCATCGCCTACTCCTGGGAAGTGGCCACCGATTCTACATTCTCTATCCCGTACGCATCTGGAGGAGGACCTCCAACGAACTCCACGCCCTTCGCTACGGTCGCGGGCCAGACGTACTACTGGCGCGCATGGGCCTCAGACGGATGGGAGAACGGGCCATACGGAAACCCGCCCGTGGGGTATTGGAGCTTCACCGCGGTGGCGGTGGTGAACTACCCACCGGAGGCATCCAACCTCACGGTCCAGGGTTGGCTGAACGGGTCCTCGGGGAGCATGAACATCACAGACCACACCCCTGTGCT
>CAYFXO010000021.1:22141-22355 GCA_964347125.1 uncultured Methanomassiliicoccales archaeon
GGGAGTACTATGATGCCGACGGAACCCCGCAAGCGGAGTACCGCCTTGAGGTCCGCACGGGTCCTGACGGCGGAGGCACCGAGGTATTCAGCATCCCGTCCGGCGTCGGAAACGTGACCTCCGTCGTGTACGCGGGGCTCCCCCTCTTGGACGGGGATGACCTCTACTATCGAGTTCGGGTTTCCGACGTGGACCTGTGTAGCGACTGGCTATA
>CAYFXO010000021.1:22454-23423 GCA_964347125.1 uncultured Methanomassiliicoccales archaeon
CAGCCGTCCCCCCCGTCAATCCCCCGGACGGGAGCCTGGTCTTCGTCGAGCCAGCCCAGACCGTTGCCTGGAATGTCTCCGGGCCGGATTCCGAGGGGAATCCCGTAACCTTCTGGTGGTTCGTGGATGACTCCGTCCCGCTTCAGCCCCCCTACGTCGCGGAGGGGGGTACGAGCGGGCTCATCTCCACCCCCTTCGCCACGTCCCCTGGGAAGGACTACTACTGGTGTGTGGAGGCCAATGACACATGGGAGGCGACGTCCAACTGCGCGAACCCCTGGTCTTTCAGCACATCATCCACCACCAACCGCCCACCCACTCTCACCGGCGGCGCCTCTACCCCGGCCGTGGGCCGACCCGACATCGACCTCTTCGCCTTCCAAGTCACCTACTCCGATCCCGACAACGACCCGCCATCGTCGATACTTGGCCCGGGTCCAATAGTGTGGTTGAACGACACGAGCGGGACCTTCGCGGGTCCCTTCCTCATGAATTGGACAGCGTGGGTCGGCGGCCCCGGCGACTACGTCGCAGGCGCCAACTACTCCGTCTCGACGACCCTGCCATCCTGCGTCGCGAACACCACTTTTGCCATGGGAGCCTCCGACGGCCAACTCAGTGTCATCTCTGCCTCCTACCCGGGTCCGGACGTCGACTGCCCGCCAGTGACCTCTGACTTGAGGGTGGGCGGGTTCTCCGTCGATAGTCCGCAGGCGCTTCACCTTCTGACTGGGAGTCCCGTCTTCTCCTGGAGCTATGCAGACCTTGAGGCCAGTTCGGCCGTTGGCCATGAACTGGAGGTGTGGTCTGGACCCGATGGGACCGGAACGTCCCTCTGGGAACCCTCCCCACTCCCAGGAGGCAACACCTCGGCCATCTATGCCGGAGCCCCGTTGAATCAGGGAACGACGTACTACGTGCGCGTCGTCGGGCGCCTTCTCTATCGCGAGAAGCGCCCTACTGCACCGA
>CAYFXO010000021.1:23433-23723 GCA_964347125.1 uncultured Methanomassiliicoccales archaeon
TCAATACACCACCGGGAACGCCAGTGCTCCTCCTCCCCGCCAATGGGTCCACTTTCCAGGAAGTGGCCCCCGTGACCCTCTTCTGGAGTACTCTGGTCGATTCGGAGGGGGATCCGCTCCTCTACGCCGTGTTCATATCCACGGACCCTGAGTTCGGGACGTTCTCTCTGGACTGGGTATCCGGAACGGCGCACACGGCGAGTCCCCAGGAGGAGAGCACGTACTATTGGCGGGTGGCCGCTTTTGATGGATTCGCCTGGGGTGGGAACAGCTCCATCTTCCACTTCGAG
>CAYFXO010000022.1:0-1275 GCA_964347125.1 uncultured Methanomassiliicoccales archaeon
GAGCTTCCCCGCGGAGCGCTACGACAAGGTGGAGGACTTCACCCAGACCATCGCCATCATCCCGATCAGCGCGAAGCACGGGGAGGGCATCGCGGACGTCCTCCTCACCCTCATCGGCCTCGCCCAGCGGTTCCTCGAGGAGGAGCTGTCCACGGAGGAGGGCCCCGCGGAGGGCACCGTCCTGGAAGTCAAGGAGGAGAAGGGCCTCGGCACCACCCTGGACGCCATCATCCATTCCGGCACCCTCCGGAAGGGCGACACCCTGGTCATCGGGGCGAAGGGCGACCCCCTCCATCGCAAGGTGCGCAGCATCCTCAAGCCGAAGCCCCTGGACGAGATCCGGGACCCGCAGGACCGATTCGACGCGGTGGACAGGGTCACCGCCGCCGCGGGGGTGAAGATCGCCGCCCGGGACCTGGAGGCCGCCCTCCCTGGCGCCCCCTTCCGCGTGGTCACCGACGACCCGGAGGCGGCGACCCGCAAGATCCTCGACGAGACGCAGATCCAGATCGAGACCTCCGACCAGGGGGTCCTCATCAAGGCGGACGCCCTGGGCTCCCTGGAGGCCCTCGCCTTCGAGCTGGAGGCCGCGAAGATTCCGGTGCTCTCCGCCGCCATCGGCCCCGTGACCCGCCGGGACGTGGTGGACGCGGCGACCCTCCCCGACCCCCTGCGCCGGGTCATCCTGGCCTTCAACGTCCCCCTCCTGGAGGACGCGTCCGAGGAGCTCCTCACGTACCCGGAGATGAAGGTGTTCGAGAGCGACGTGGTCTACAAACTCATCGAGGACTACCGGGCTTGGCGGGCCGCCCGCCGGGAGGACCTGGAGGCGGCGCTGGAGAAGGACCTGGTCTTCCCCGCACGGCTCCTCCTGCTCCCCGATCACACGTTCCGGGTGAGCAAGCCCGCCATCGTGGGCGTCCGCGTGACGGCGGGCCGGCTCCGCCCGGGCGTCGGGCTCCTGCGGCGGGACGGCCGCAGAATCGGGCGGGTGAAGAGCATGCGCTCCGGCGAGGAGACCCTCCCCGCCGCCCGGGCGGGGGACGAAGTCGCCATCGCCATCGACGGGGTCACCGTGGGCCGCCAGATCTCCGAGGGCGACGTCCTCCTGGCGGACATCCCCGAGGGCGATGCGAAGCGCCTGGGCGAGATGCGCCTGACCCCGGACGAGGAGGAGGTCCTGGAAGAGGTGGCGAAGCTGAAGCGCAGGGACGCGCCCTTCTGGGGGCGGTAGCCCGTGCCCCACCGCTGCCGCGACTGCCACATGTGGTACGG
>CAYFXO010000022.1:1285-3813 GCA_964347125.1 uncultured Methanomassiliicoccales archaeon
ACCCATGGCAGCCACCCCTGCGACGAGGTCGACCACCTGAGCTTGGCGGACACCTCCCTGGACATCCGCCCCCTGAGGGAAACGGATCTGGACTTCGCCCTCGCCTTGACGGAATCGGTGGGGTGGGGGTACACGCGGGAGGACCTGGCGGAACTCCACGCCTACCAGCCGGAGGGTTGCCTGGTGGCCACGGAGGACGGGGCACCCGTGGGGATGCTCACCACCGTCGCCTACGGGCCGGTGGGGTGGATCGGGAACGTGGTCACGGAGGAGGCGGTCCGAGGGCGGGGGTTCGGGGCCGCCCTGGTGGATGCCGCCGTGGACTACCTGCGCGGGGTCGGGGTCGAGAGCGTACTGCTCTACGCCTACCAGGAGACGGTGGCCTTCTACGCGAAGCTGGGCTTCGAGACCCAGGGGGAGGCGGTGCGGGTCCTGGGTCGCGGCACCGCGAGGGGCGGCAGCCCGGCGCTGGCCGAGGACGGCGACCTGGACGCCGTTCTCCGCATGGACCGGGAGGCCATGGGCTATCCCCGCGACCTCGTGCTCAAGGACCTCTGGAGCCGCTACCGGGAGGCGTTCCACGTCGCCCGCGAGGGGGAGGAGGTCGTGGCCTACGCCGTGGGTCCACGTGGAGAGGGCGAGGGGGAGATCGGCCCCTGGATCTGCGCGCCCAACGCCGCGGCCGACTGCGAGGGCCTTCTCGACGCCGTCCTGGCGGCGGTCGGGGAGACGGAGGTCTCCATGACGATCCCCGCCCAGAACGTTGCCGCCCTCGAAGCCGTGGAGGCGCGGGGGTTCGGCGACGTGTACCGCGTCGTCCTCATGGCCCACGGCGAGCCGCCCGTCGGGAGGGACGAGATGGTCTTCGCCATGGGCTCCCTCCAGAAAGGGTGAGGGGAGGCGGTAAGGCTTATTATTCCCCAGCCCTTCCGCGGTGTAGCGGGGGCAGGGTATGGCGGTAGAACGGATTCGGACCTTCGTCCGCGGGCTGGATGAGCAGCTGGAGGGGGGCATCCCCGTCGGCCACGTGGTGCTCGTGGCGGGGAAGCCGGGGACCATGAAGTCCTCCCTGGCCTACAACATCCTGTGGCACAACGCGAAGCAGAACGACGTGGCGGGGGCCTACGTGACCCTCGAGCAGTCCAAGGAGAGCATGCTGGACAACATGACCGGCATGGGCATGTCCCTGGAGGGAATCGAGGAGAAACTGAGCGTCCTCGACCTAGGCGTGATCCGGAAGAAGCTGAAGCAGCTAGCGAAGCAGTCCTGGATCGAGGTCTTCAAGATGTACATCGAGAATCTGGAGAAGAGCATGGGGACACAGCTCCTCGTGGTGGACTCCCTCCCGGTCCTGAACGTGATGGCGAAGTTCGACGACCCGCGGGACGACCTCTTCCGGTTCTTCGAGTGGCTCCGGGACCTCGGGATGACGTCCATGGTGATCACGGAGATGCAGCAGGGGAGCGAGCGGTTCTCTGACACGGGGGAGGACTTCCTCGCGGACGGCATCTTCCACCTGGACCTCCGGCGGGAGGACCGGAACGTCAACCTCTTCCTCAGCACGGTGAAGATGCGGAAGACCGCCCACCGGCGGGGCTACCACCCGCTGATTTTCGACACGGCGGGCTTCGAGGTCGTGGGCGACTAGAGCCGCGGCCCGATGAGCTGCCAGAGGACCAACGACAGGATGAGCAGGGCGAGCGCGTAGCTCACGCCTCGCACGTACTTCTCCCGCTCCGCCGCGGTGAGGCCCCGCTTCACCCGGGCCAGGATCGAGTCCATGCCGTCCCGGAAGATGTACCCGCCGTCCAGGGGGACCGCGGGGAGGGCGTTCGTGAGGCCCAGCATGAGGTTGATCCAGAACAGCCAGTACATGACGTTCGCCAGGATCCAGAAGGCGTCCGGGGGGAGAGCCGCCAAGGGCCCGCTGACCACGTAGAAGTCCGTGAGGGGGGCGTCGAGGGGCGAGAGGCCCGCCAGCGGGAGGCTCATGTAGATCAGGAACGAGTTGAAGTGGCCCCCGAGGGCCTCCGCCCCGCCGATGGGGTGGAAGGACTCCGTCCCCGTGTAGATGCTCCGGACGCCCAGGTAGCCGCTCTCCCGGTCGGCGCTCCACCCGAGGGTGATGTTCCGCCGCCGGTGAACACCGTCATGGGGACGCTGGCGTTCGGGAGGGTGTCCCCGATGGTCGTCTGGAAGGCGACCCGGCTCGTGATGGCGGTGCCGTTCAGGGACGTGATCACGTCCCCCTCTTGGAGCCCGGCGGCCTCCGCCGCGGTGCCCGGCAGCACCTCCAGGATGCCGTTCCCTTGGGCGACGGGGGAGACGGCCCCCATGAAGACCACGGAGAACATCACCGCGAACACGAGGGCGAGGACGAGGTTGGAGGCGGAGCCGGAGGCGTGCATGCCGAAGAATCGTTCGAAACCGCGATCGAGCGGTCCACCGGCGTCGACGTGATTGTCGACGACACGCCCGGCGTGGTCGTGGTCAGCGCGTTCGATCCGGTGCGCCGTGAAGTCGCGCGC
>CAYFXO010000022.1:3823-5889 GCA_964347125.1 uncultured Methanomassiliicoccales archaeon
GGTTGGAGGCGGAGCCGGAGGCGTAGAGGCGGGCCCGGCCGCGCTTGGGCATGGCCTGCACCTGCTCCTCGTCGGGCTCCACGAAGGCCCCCACGGGGAAGATGAACATGAGGAGGCCCATGGAGCGGATCTTGATGTCCGCCACCCGGGCCATGATGCCGTGGGAGAACTCGTGGACGATGATGGAGATGGCCAGGGCGAGGATGCCGTACCAGAGAGGGATGAGGGGGTTGAGGCCGGGGATCCCCAGGATCATCTCGGGCGTCGGCGCGCGCTCCGCCGGGATGCTGGCGACCCGCGTGGCGACCCACAGGAGGAGGACCGTCATGGCCACCATGGAGGCCACGGAGAGGAAGATGCCGAAGTCCCCCATGACCGCCCAGAACCGCTTCGGGCGGGCCATCCGGTCCACGAACTCCCGGCCCTTCTTCGTCTTCCACATGAGGAAGGGGCCGAGGGGGCTGAGGCGGTGGCGTTCCAGCCAGCCTGACCGGTGGAGGAGGATGACCGCCGGCAGCCGCGCGAGGCGCGACGCCTTCTGGTACGAGAGGATGACCGCCGCGATCCACCCCACGATGAGGAGGAGGGCGATTAGAAGCTCATGGAACATGGACCCCCTTCCCAAGATGGAGGACCCTTTTAACCTTGCCCCCGGGTCCACACCTCTTCCGACATCTCCCCGTAGACGGAGGCGTAGTCCTCCTCCCCGTCGTCCCGCCGGGCCCGGGCGAGCTCCTTGATGCGGGCGATGCACAGCACCCAGTAGTGGATGCGCCACCGCTTGCCCCGCTTCAGGAGGACCTCCTCCCGGCGGGTGGTGAGGAGGCCTTCCTCCTCAAGGGTGTAGAAGACGTCCCGGTCGTCCACGGCCAGGCGGTTGTCCACGACCTCCGCGGCGTACCCGAAGAACGAGAGGATGTAGTCCGCCAACCGGAGGACCTCCTCCTCCGCGAGACCCTTCCTACCCAGGGTCTTCCGGAGCGCCTCCCGCATCTCCTCAAGGGTGACCACGGCCAAGGGGACCGCCTGGTTCTCGGAGGCGGTCCGTATAATACGTGCCGACGCCGTTACCAGATTTTATAATGACCCGTCGGATAGGCGGGGCATGCACGCCATGGTGTACGTCATCGCCCCCGACGAGGCGACGGCGAAGCGCGTCTCCCTCCATCTCCTCCAGGAGCGGCTGGTGGCCTGCTCGAACGTCTTCCCCGTCCGGTCCTACTACTGGTGGGAAGGGGAGATCCAGGAGGAACCGGAGTACGTCGCGGTCATGAAGACACGGGGGGACCTGGCCGCGGAGGCCGTGGAGGCGGTGCGGGCCGTCCACCCCTACGAGGTCCCGTGCGCCGTCGCCTACGAGATGGCGGCGGGAAGCCCGCCCTACCTGGAGTGGATCGACGCGGAGACCCGGCGGGACTAGGCCTGCGAGCGCACGAGGATGGCCCCGTACCCCACGGCCTGCGCCATGGGGCGGACGTCCCCGGACGTGGCGTACTTGAGGAACTCCGTCTCCCCCGCGCCGACGGCGGTGAGCATCGCCATGACGGGTCCGTACCCGCACATGGAGATGTCATGCTTCCGGATCGTGGACCAGAAGCCCTTCACGTCCATCGCGAGGATCTGGTCGATGGCCATCCGGTCCTTCTCCATCGCGACCCGGTGGGGCACGTAGTGGCTGAAGTCGGTGGACGCGATGACGACGACGTCCCGCCCACGGATGGCCTCCTTGACGATCTTCCCCACCTCCGTCGCCGTGCCGATGTCCTGGAGGAGCATGGAGATGGGGACGAAGCGCACCTCGGGGCGGGGGAACTGCAGGAAGGGGAGCTGGACCTCGATGCTGTGCTCCATGCGGTGGGAGGCGGGGTCGTCCTTGATGATTCCCCGGGTGATGCCCCCCGCGATCTCCTCGTCGATGTCCACGACCCCCAGGGGGGTCTTGAAGGGCTGGGTCGTCGTGGCGACGGGGCTCCCGCTCCCGTGGTGGTTTGGCCCCAGGATCACCAAGGTCTCCGGCGGTTGGAGGCGGGCGTACACCGCCCCCGCCGTCCGCCCCGAGTACATCA
>CAYFXO010000022.1:5899-16405 GCA_964347125.1 uncultured Methanomassiliicoccales archaeon
CCCAGGATCACGAAGGTCTCCGGGTAGCTGTCCTCCGCGATGGCCAGGTAGTCGTGGGCGGCGACCGGGCCGGAGTACATGAAGCCCGCGTGGGGGGCCACGACCCCGCGGATCCGGCGGGCGCCCTTCTCGGCGACCTCCGGCAGCCGCCCGGGGCCCAGGCGGCTCTTGTAGCAGCCGGAGATCTCCTCGCGCAGCGTCGTCTCATGGCCCGAGTAGAACTGCCCGGCGACCGCAGGATACCTCATCCCGGCACCTAGAGGGACGCTTCGAAGTCGTCGATGGTGAGCTCGAAGGCCTCGTCCCCCTCAATCTCGCCCCGCGACTTTAACACTTCCCTCGTGAGGAGCCAGTACAGGGTGGCCAGGGACCGGCGCCCCTTGTTGTTCCCGGGGATGACCAGGTCTACGTTCCGGGTCTCGTTGTTCGCGTCGCAGAGGCCCACGACGGCGATGCCCACGCTGACGGCCTCGGAGAGGGCCTGCTGGTCCGCCGCGGGGTCGGTGACCAGGAGAACCCGGGGCTCCACGTAGGCCTCGATGTTCGGGTTCGTGAGGGTCCCCGGGACGAACCGCCCCGCGAACACGTTCGCGCCGAGGGTCTTGGCGAACACGCGGGCGGGCTTCTGGCCGTACTGCCGGGCCGCCACGATGAGGATCTCGTGGGGGGCGAAGCGGGCCAGGAACGCCGCCGCGACCCGCAACCGCTGGTCCGTCTGCTTGATGTCCAGGACGTAGAGGCCGTCGGGCCGGACCTTGTAGATGAAGGGTTTCATGTCGGCGCTCTTCTGCTGCGTGCCGATGTGGACGCCGCCCTGGAGGTACTCCTCCTCAGGGAGCAGGGTGGTGGTCTCCTCCGCGCCTTCCGCCGCCATCAGTCACCCTCCCGCAGGTCCTCTTCGATCCGGATGAGCTCGTTCAGCTTCGCCATGCGCTCTCCCCCCACCGCCCCGGTCTTGATGGCGTGGCAGCCGAAGGCCACTGCCAGGTGGGCGATGGTGTCGTCCGTGGTCTCCCCGCTCCGGTGGGACATCACCGTCTGGTAGCCCTTGGACCGGCACAACCGCACGGTCTCGGCCGTCTCCGTCAGGGTCCCGATCTGGTTGGGCTTGATGAGGACGGCGTTCGCGGCCCCCATCTCCATCCCTTTCGCGACCCGGTCCGGGTCCGTGACGAAGAGGTCGTCCCCGATGATGAGGGCCTGGTCCCCCACCAGGTCTGTGAGGGTCGCGTACCCCTCGAAGTCGTCCTGGTCCAGGGGGTCCTCCACGGAGTAGAGGTCGTAGTCGTTCACGAGGCCCGCGACGAACTCCACCTGGTCCTCCGGGGAGAGCTGGCCCTCCTGGTAGACATACTGGCCGTCAGTGAAGAACTCCGAGGCGGCCATGTCCAGGGCGGGGGCGCACCGGAAGCCGACGTCGTCGGAGACGGTGGCGCAGGCCTGCGTCAGCATCTCCATGGCTTCCTCGTTCCCCACCCCCGCGACCCAGGCGCCCTCGTCCCCGCGGCCCAGTGGCTCGCCGGGGCGTCGCGCCCGGAGCAGGTCCCGCACCGCGCGGTACACCGACACGTTCGCCGCCACCGACTCCGCCACCGAGGGACCGAGGGCGACGGTGAGGAACTCCTGGATGTCCGTCCCGCCGACGGCGTGGGCGCCGCCACCGATGACGTTGCCCATCGGGGCCGGGAGGCCCCCCGCGAGGGAGCCGCCCACGTAGCGGTAGAGGGGCACGCCCCCGCCCTTCGCCGCGGCCTTCGCCACGGCGAGGGAGACGGCCACGGCGACGTTTCCGCCGATCCGCGTGAACTTGTCCGTGCCGTCGACCTCGTGGAGGAGGGCGTCGATGTCCGCCTGGTCCGTGACGTCCCGGGCCATGAGGGAGGGGGCGACCTCTGCGTCGAACAGCGCCATCGCCGGGGCGACGCCGCCGTCGGGGAAGGCCTGGACCTCGTGGGCCCCCGTGCTGGCGCCGCTGGGGGCGGCCGCCACGCCGATGTGGCCGCCGGCGGCGACCGTCACCTCCACGGTCGGGTCCCCGCGGCTGTCGAATATCCGTCGGATGCGAACCCGCTCGATGGCGGGCATCAGACTTCCCTCTTCACGGTGATGGGGATGAGGTCCTTCTCGAACTCGAGGAGGGCGATCTCGATCGGGTCGATCATCCCGTCGGGGATCTTCGTCAACACCGGGGCGCCCATGCTCAGCTGGAGCGCTCTTGCGCCGATGATGCGAGCTATCTCGAAGCGCGTGTACTGCATGGGGGGCCCCGGAGCCGGAGACACAATAGCGGCGCGTAGATAAACCTATCCCTTCAGTCCAGCAAGGGTGCGGGAGGGGCCTCGGACGCCCTCGGCGAGAGGCCCCGCGACGGGCGCCCCCGGGGGGTGCGAAAGGCCTTTTACCCGCCCCGGCATGGACGGGACGCCGGAGGTCCGCACATGAAGGTTCCCCACATCAAGACGACGCCGCCAGGTCCGAACGCGAAGGCCATCGTTGAGCGGGACGAGCGGTACGTGGCCACCTCCACGAAGACCTCACCCGTCGTGGCCCGCAAGGCCACGGGGAGCGTCGTGGAGGACGTGGACGGGAACCTGTACGTGGACTTCACCTGCGGCATCGGCGTCGTCAACGTGGGCCACGCCCACCCCCGCGTCGTCCAGGCCGTGCAGCGGCAGGTCGAGGAGCTCGCCCACTTCGCGGGGACGGACTTCTACTACGACATCCAGGTCCGCCTCGCGGAAGCTTTGGAGGGCATCATGCCAGGGGACCAGCCCCGGGTGACGTTCTTCACGAACAGCGGCACCGAGGCCAACGAGGCCGCCATCAAGGTCGCGCGGTGGTCCACGCAGCGGAAGCGCTTCCTCTCGTTCATCAACGCATTCCACGGTCGGACCATGGGGTCCCTGTCCCTCACCGGGTCGAAGACGGTGCAGCGGGAGCGGTTCTTCCCCATGATGCCCGGGGTGACCCAGGTGCCCTACGCGTACTGCTACCGCTGCCCCTACCAGCTCACGTATCCCGACTGCGACCTGTACTGCGCGAAGATCGTCGACGAGCTCTACCTGGAGAGCGTCGTCCCCCCCGCGGAGGTGGCCGCGTGGTTCGTGGAGCCCATCCAGGGCGAGGGCGGCTACATCGTGCCCCCGCCGGGATGGATGGAGGAGGTCCACCGCATCGCGAAGGACCACGGGATCCTCCTCGTGGACGACGAGGTCCAGTCGGGGATGGGTCGGACGGGGAAGATGCTCGCGGCGGAGCACACGGGCACCAACCCGGAGGTCGTGACCCTCGCGAAGGCCCTGGGCTCCGGCCTCCCCATCGGGGCCGCGGTGTACGACGAGTCCCTGGACTTCGGGGAGCAGGGGGCCCACTCCAACACCTTCGGCGGGAACCTCGTCGCCTGCGCCGCGTCCCTGGCCACGCTGGAGGCCATCCGGGAGGAGGGGATGATGGAGAACGCGACCCGCCTCGGGGAGGTGATGCACGCCCGCCTGGAAGAGATGAAGGAGCGCCACCCCGTCATGGGGGACAATCGCGGCCTGGGCCTCATGCGGGCCACGGAGTTCATCAAGGACCCGGAATCGAAGGCCCCCGCGCGGGAGCTCCGGAACCGCATCGTGGAGGCGGCCTACAAGCGCGGCCTCATCCTGCTCCCCGCGGGCCGCAGCACAATCCGCTACATCCCCGCCCTGAACATCCCCGACGACCAGCTCGAGGCGGGCTTGGACGTCCTCGAAGAGGCCATGACCGCCGCGGGCGGCTAGAACCAGTCCACGGCCTCGACGAACTCCTTGATCTTCCAGGTGCTCCCGTTCAGCTTGCGGTCGATGTCCTCGTGGAGCTTCTTCGCGCCGCCGAGCAGGCCCGCCAGCCCGCCCCGGGGCGGGAGGTAGTCCAAGGTGTGGGTGTACCGCACGCCCGTCTCCATCTCCTCGAAGCACTGGGTGGACTCCCACTTCTGGAAGGGCCCACGCACCTGGCGGGACCGGATGAGGCGGTTCTCCTCCAGCGCCACCGTCTCGCAGGTCAACTCGTACCGCCGCCCTGCGAAGTCGTAGGCGACGAGGTAGCGCTCCCCCGCCTCCCCCTCCCTGTCGTTCAACGCCCTGCGCTGTACGAACCCCTTGATCCACTCCGGGTCCTTCTCCCGGTCGTTGGCGTACCGCCACAGGCTCTCGACGGGGGCGTAGACCTCCACGGACTTCGTGATGACGGGCATGGGACGACGGCCCGGTTGCCGCGGAACGGAGGGGACCGCCATAAGGGTTGCGACCTCCCGCCCCTCCCGCGGACTTCGAGGACCGAACAAATCTTTATTAATACTCTCGCCAGGTAGTCCACTAGATGGCAGCCCACGGGATATCACACTGGGGAGGAGGATTCTATGGGCGTCTCGTGTGCTGCCCCATGACCCAACTGCGGGGTCGGCCATGAGCATCCGCAAGGCCGTGAAGAGGGGAGGAAAGGGCGTGCTGCCCGCCGCCATCCCCGCGGCTCTCACCCTCGCCCTCCTCGTCGCCCCGCCGAGCCTCGCGGCCCCCCAGTTCTCCTTCAGCTTCACCGCGGACCTCACCACGGTCCGCCCCGGCGACACCCCTGTCCTCACCGTCCAGTTCGAGAACCCGGGGCCCCAGGACGTCCCCGCCCTCTGGGCGAACCTCACCTTCCCTCCGGGCCTCCAGTACCTCGGCGACGACAGCGGCCAGGCGCCCGCGGAGGCCTACAGCTGGGAGTTCCACGAGGTCGAGCCCGGCGCGCTGACGTTCCACGTGATGACCCGCCTCGGGTCCGCGGTGGACGACGGGGCCTACCTGGAGGTGCAGGCCCTCCTCGCGGTGCAGGACCCCGACTCCGGCGTCCTCCTGTCCTTCTCCCGCACCGTCCTGATGACGGTCACCCGCCCCGTGATCGCGGTGGGGCTCTCCCAGGACCGGGACGACCTCGCGGCGGGGGAGATCCTCACCCACACGGTCTCATTCGACAACGTCGGGAGCGATGCCGCGAAGGAGGTCTGGGTGCGCGTCACCCTGCCCCCTGCCCTGGCCCTCGCCGCGGACTCCGCGACGGAAGTCGGGGCCACGAAGACGGGCACCACGTCGTGGAAGTTCTCGTCCGTCACCCCCGGGGACCACGCGTTCAAGGTAATCTCCCGGCTGAAGCCCGGCAGCCTCGAAGGCACACCGTTGCCCACCGCCGTCCACCTGGACTACACGAGCCCGGGCGGGGCCTCCCTGGCGGGCTCCAGCGCCCGGGTCACCGCGACGGCCTCCGCCCCCGCCATGGTCCTCACGAAGACCGTGAGCCGCGAGACCGTCCACCCGGGGGACGCCCTCACCTACGCGATCACCCTGTCCAACGACGGCTCCGACGTGGCCCCCCTGGCCTGGCTCAACGACACCCTCCCCGCGGGCGTGGCGTTCGCCTCGAGCGACCCGGCCCCCGCCTCCGTCGGCCCTGAGGCGGTGGGATGGGTCTTCGAGCAGGTCTCCCCGGGGACCCTCGAAGTGGCGGTCCGCCTCACCGTCCACACGGACCTGGAAGGCGGCGAGGTGCTGGCCAACACCGCCACGCTGGTCTACCTGGACCGCTCCGGCCACCCCATGGAACCCGTCACGGCGGAGGCCGAGACCCTGGTCAGCGTGGGCCCCTCCATCACCGTCAGCGTGACCGCGGACCGCGCCACGGTCCAGCGGGGCGACCCGCTGACCTTCACGGTGAAGTACGACAACCTCGGCGCGGAGCCCGCGGCCGTCGTGTGGATCAACAACACGATCCCGGAGTGGGCGACCTACGTGGGGGCGGAACCCCTCCTTCCGAATGCCATCCACGGGCGAGACCTGAAGTGGCGGCTGGAGAACGTGGCCGTCGGCCTCCACAGGATCCAGATCCAGCTCCGCATCGCCGTCGACGCCCCCGAGGGGGCCTTCATCACCGACATGGTGTCCCTCGTCTACACCGACGCGGCCGGAGCCGTCATGAACCCGTCCTTCGCCAGCGCCGTGCGGGTCGTCTACGTCCCAAAGCCCGACATCCGCCTCGAGCTGGTCGCCCCCTCCGCGACCCCGCCGGGGTCCCAGGTCGAGGTCCGGTTGACCGTGACGAACGCCGGGGACGGGCCCGCCTCGGAGGTCTGGTTGAACCTGAGCCTCCCCTCGGGCGTGACGGTCGTCGCCGACACGGTCCTCTCCGGCGGGGGCCACCGATGGTCTGCCGGGCGGTACCACCTGGAGGGCGTCGAGCCCGGGACCGCCTCCTATCGACTCACGTTGGCCGTGCCGGCGGACATCCCCCTGGGGACCTTCCTGACCCTGGAGGCCACCGCCGTCTACACGGACGTGGACGGCCGGAGCTACGTGGCCCCCACGGCGGGGGCGGGGGTGGACGTCGCGGCACCGGACGCGATGCCGGCGGTCTTGACCATCGGGGGCACCGCGGCCCTCGCGACCCTCGTCGCGGCCGTCGCGGCGAACCGGGAGTCGACGAAGCTCGGCCTCTTCCTGCTGTTCGCACCCCTCTACACGAAGCTGAAGCGGGAGCAGATCCTGGACCACGAGACCCGGGGGATGATCCGCGGCTACGTGGTGGCCAACCCCGGCGACCACTTCAACGCCATCAAGGCCAGCCTCGGCCTCACGAACGGGACCCTGGCCTACCACCTCCGGGTGCTGGAGCGGGAGAAGATCCTCCGTTCGAAGAAGGACGGGAAGTTCCGACGGTTCTACCCCTTCGAGATGCGGGTGTCCGACAACGGGGAACCCACGGAGATCCAGCGGACCATCCTGGGCCTCATCGAGGAGACCCCGGGGATCAGCCAGAAGGACATCGCGAGCTTCCTCGGGGTGACGCAGCCCACGGTGAACTACCACATCGAACGGCTGAAGGAGCTGGGGACGGTCCGGGTGGAGCGTCGGGGCATCCGGGTGTTCTATTACCGGCGCCGGCGGTAGGGGGAACCGGGCTCCTCAACCGCCTCCGTGAGGCGGACCTGGATAGGGCGGTGGCACGACGCCCATCCGCTTCAGGGGCTTCGCGATGTGGCGCCGGGAGCACACGGGGGGTTCGAAGGTGCCCGGGACGAGGGCCCGCGGCAGGGCCTCCACCGTCGCCGCCTCCTCCGGCAGGCGGGCGTGGCACGGACGGCACCGGTACCCGGCCCGCCGACCCGCCGACTTCATCCGACGCCCGCAACGGGGGCAGGCGGGGTTGTGGCCCTTGACCTTGGGGGCCGCGAGAGCCAGCACGCCGAGGCGCTCGAGGTTGATCGTCCGCGGGGTCTCCCGCACCGCGCCCGCGACCTCCACGCGATCGCCCGGGACGAGCGCCCGCGCGACCTGCCGGAACTGCTTCGAGGGCTCGTAGGCGGTGCAGTCCACCTCCCCCGTCCCGTCGGCGACCCTGAAGACGACATGGCCCCCGGGGAGGTCGCGAGGGGGACTCGTGACTTCGACGGAGGCGGCCACGGACGCATACGCCCGCAGCGCGCCGACATCGGTGGGCACGATGTGGTCGTCCGTCCCCTGGTTCGTCTCGAACAGGAGCCAGTCGTCGTAGGCCTCGCTCCGGACGGCCTGCCGCGCCGCCGCGAGGTCCCGCGGGTCGTCCCCGCGGATGCCGAAGAGGACGGGACAGGGCGAGTTGGGTGCGATGGCCACCCGGCCGTTGAGGGGGTCGTGATTGTTGAAGGTCGACGGGAAGGCGGCATCCATCTGGACGACCGACTCATGGTCGAGCTGACGGGGCGTCCCCCACCGCGCGCGCCGGCGGTAGGTGATGACCTCGTGCGTCCTGTCCCGCGGAGTCCAGGCCAGGGCCGCCAAGGCCCCCACGAGGCCGCGTCCCTTCTTGTAGAGGCGGTACTCCGCGTCGATGGCCTCCGCCATGGCCAGGGCCTCGTCCATCGATACCACGGAGCGCACCGCCTTCTCGTAGAAGCTACGGGGGGGTCGCCGCTCCGCGAGGACGAAGGCGGGATGGGTGTTCGGCTCCTCCACGCGGGCGAACTCCTCGAACACGGACTCAAGGGCCTCCGTCACCGCCTCACGAGAGGGAGGGGCCCGGACCTGGGTTCCGAGGATCGGGCGCCCCTCCGCCTCCCCGAGGAGCGTCCCCTGACCGTCCAGTGGGGCAAGGCACAGGACCACCGCCCCGTTGCCGCGGGTCTTCCAAGGGATGTTCGGGTTCAGGCGGACCAGGCGCGGCTGGCCCCAGACGCCGACGCCTTGGAGCCGCCCCAGAACCGCCAGGGCGACGTGGGTGGTGCAGCCCCCGGCCGTGGAATCCGTGTCGTCCAACCCGACGAGGAGAGGCATGGCTGCAGCTCAATCGGCGCGGGCGGTTAAATCCCCTCGGGCGCGAGGACCTACGTGAACTCGTCCTTGGAGAGCGCGATGAGGATCAGCGCGACGAGGGACAGGATGCTGCTCGTGAAGACGAAGCCCATCGAGAGGAGGCCCAGGATCGACCCCAGGATGGCGATGACCCATCCGGACCTCCGGAGGGCCATGATGCCGCCGAGCATCGCGATGAGCCCGAAGATGAGTCCAATGATGCCGCACACGAGGAAGATCGTGGTTAGTCCTTCGAGGCCGGGGATGGCCACCGGGAGGCCCGCGGTCAAGTCCGTGAAGACCGCCCAGATCAGGACGAACCAGATCCAGTTGATCATCGCCAGGATGCCGGCGACGAGGAGCAGTGCGCCACCGATGATGGGTTTCGCCGTCTTCGGGGGACCCATCGGGGCGGCATACATGGGCTGTGCTTCCGGCGCGGGTTCGGGGGACACGGGGGGAGGACCAGCTGCTGCCATCAGGCATTCACCGGGGGGCGAATACTATAAGTTCCTAATAAATATTTTCTTGAGAAAGAAAAGCAGGCCCGGAGGGTCGCTACCGAAATCTTAATGGCCGCCCCGCGGGATGGAATGGCGGCGTTTCCCATGCCTGTGAAGTTCCTGGAAATCTCGTCCATCGACGGCAAGCGGTTCACGAAGGCGGGGGAGAAGATCCCCAAGGTGCGCATCGACCACAACAGCACCGTCACCCTGATCACGGAGTCCAACGACCGGGAGGCGAACGTCCAGTTCCGGTTCACGGCCTCCTACTCCGGGGTCGGGGTGATCAAAATCGAAGGCTCCCTCATCTTCGAGGGCGACGCCCCCGCCATCGCCCAGCAGTGGGCGACGCAGGGCAACATGCCCGACGACGTGGCGTCGGAGATCCACACGACCATCATGACGAACTGCATCCCCGAGGCCGTGATGCTGGCCCGAGACCTGCGCCTGCCCCCGCCCATCCCCGTGCCGCAGGTGAACATCCAGGGGAAGGGGAAGCCGTCGACGGGCGCGGAAGTCGCCTAGAGGCCGACCTGGACTGCGTCGCCTTCGACGCGCACCTCGAAGCGCTCCACCTTCAGCGACGGGTCGAGGGGGTTCTCGCCCGTGGCGACGTCGTACTCCCAGCCGTGCCAGGGGCACGTCACGATCATCCCGCTGACCTCCCCCTCACCCAAGGGGCCGCCGCGGTGCACGCAGGTGTTGTCGATGACGTGGACATTGCCGCCGACCTTGAACAGGGCCAGGGTCCGACCCTGCGCGGTGACCACCCTGCCGCCGTTCTCAGGAATCTCTGAGACCTTCGCCACCGTCACGAACTCGCCCATGGGAATTGCACCAGGCCATCGACGCGGGGCCTGCGACATAAACCTTGGCCTAGCGCCGCTCCCGCTCTTCCGCGAGCTGCCGCCACCAGTCCGCCACGGTGACGTCCTCCTCGGCGTCCCAGGGGTCGTAGGGCTTCAGGTCCACCACCGGCGTCCCGTCGTAGGCGTCCAGGCCTTCCACGGTGAGGACCCGGCCCTCCCGCCGCAAGAGCCGCACCCGCGTGAGGCCGAGGGGGTTCGGTCGCAGGGGGGAGCGCGTGGCGAAAATCCCCACGAGGGGGAGGTCCTCCCGCCCGCGGGGGTGGGTCTTGAGGGCGCGCGGGCCCTTCCCGACCTCGTGCAGCCAGAACAGGACGAAGAGGTGGGAGAACTCCTCCAGGCCGTCGAGGCCCGCCTCGAAGTCCGGGTCGATGACGATCTCGCTGATGCCCGCCCGGGCCTTCACCTCGTCCCGGGGGATCGACGTCCGCACCCGCCCGATGGGCCGCAGTTCCATGATGAGCCCTTGCCGCGGCTAGGGGATGGAATCGCGGGATAAAGGGTTCGCGCCGCCTAGCGGATGTGGTCCAGGGAGAACGAACCGATGGAGACGCCGCTCTTGCTGTAGAAGTACTGGATCCAGCTCCGGGACTGGACGTCGCAGATGCCCTTGACGCTCAGGTAGGTCTTCAGCTGCTCCACCTTGAAGTCCAGCATGCCGTCCATCATGGACCCGATCATCTGGATCTCCTGCTCCCCGTGCATCCCCTTCTCGATGACGTAGAGGGAGATGGCCCGGTCCCGCTTGCGGCGGCCCGCGAAGGACTGGAGGAACTTGAAGAGGGTCTGGGTGTCTAGGTACGCCACCAG
>CAYFXO010000022.1:16415-23100 GCA_964347125.1 uncultured Methanomassiliicoccales archaeon
AGGACACTCGAAGTCCGAATACACGACCATCTCCAACGGCGCGCTCGACGACCCGGGGATCGCCCAGGGAGGACCACCAGGGTGGAGACGGACCGGAACGCGAGGCGGTAGTACTGGTACTTCTCCCCCAGCTCCTTGGCGATCTTGTCCACCGCCTCCAGGACGGCGTCGTAGTCCGTGGGGTCGTCCACGTACACCGTGTTCGGGTCCTCCTCCGTCTCCCCCATGGACTTGGAGTAGGTGTCCACGTAGCGGACGAGCCCCAGCTTCTCGTACTCCTCGAAGCCCGAGATGACGAACTCCATCTCCTCCCGGATGTCCCCGGGCATCTTGTCCGTGAGGACCCAGACGATGGGAATGCCCTTCTTCAGGCCCTCCCCCATGAACGCGTTGACCACGATCTCCTTCCCCACGAAGGGCGGCCCGTAGACCTGGGCGTTCGAGCCGAAGGGCATGCCGCCCAGGAGGAGGTCGTCGAGCCGCGGCGTGCCGGTCCGGGCCTTCTCCTGCTGAATCTCCGCCTGGATGAGGACGTCGGACTGCTCCAGCTCCTCCTCGATGAGGCCCTGCTCCCGCAGGCGGAGCTCCTCCATCTTCGCCTTGAGGTACTTCTCCTTGGACCGGACCTCGTCCTCCTTGCGATTGACCTCCGACTTCAGCTGCTCCAGTCGCTGCTTCAGCTCCGCCTCCTCGACGGTGCCGCCAAGGGCCCGGGCCTCCTCCAGCTTCCGGCGCTCCGCGGACATCTTCTTCTCGCGGTAGATGAGGTCCTCCTCCCGCCTGAGGAGCTCCTCCTCCTTGTACGCGAGGGGCTCCTTGATCTTGTTGAGCTCCGACTCCTTCTCGCCCAGCTCGTCCTTGAGACGCTGGATCTCCTCCTCCCGGATCAGGATGCTCTTCTCCTTCGACTGGAGCTGTCGCTCCTTGTCCACGAGGACATCGGAAATCTCGTCCTGCGGGAGGTTCCGCAGCTCCTCACTCTCCTTGCGGAGCTTCTCGTCGATGCGGTAACGGGAAATCTCCTCTTCGAGGAGGATGATCTGCTTCCTCAGCTCCTCCTCCTTGTTGAAGAAGTCCTCCTCCTTCTCCCGTAGTTCCTCCTGGAAACGGGCCTGCAACTCCTCGCCGCCCGCGTCCATGGCGGCGGCCTCCCCGTTGAGGAGGGCCTGCTCCTTGTCCTTCAGCTCGCCCTCCAGGGCTTCCAGCTGGCTCTCCTTCTCCGCGAGCTCCAGCTCCTTCTTCTTGATCTCCTGCGCGTCCTCGGGGAGCTCCTCGATCTTCCCTTCGAGCTGGGCCTTCAGGTCGTCCACCAGGCCCCGGAGGGACTCCGCCTCGGAGGCGAGCTTCTTCCGCTCCGCCGTCTCCCGGCTGAGGCGCCGCTTCATGTCGGGGGAGCCGCCCTTGACCATCTGGGCCTTGAGGTACTTCACGACCGCGGTGGTGCCCTTCTTGATGTGGTCGACCTCCTCCTCGAGGCGCTTCCGGCGCTTGATCTCTCGCTGGAGGTCCTTGCTGATCTCCGCGGTCTCCTCGATGAGGCGCATGGGGTCGAAGGTCCCCGTGTCGAGCTTCTTCAGCTCGCGGGTGATTGTCTTCTTGAGCTCGGAGACCTTCAGGCGCTGGGCCTCCAACTCGTTCTGGATCTTGTCCAGGTTCCGCTCCCGCTCCGCCAGGTCCAGCTCCTTCGCGGCGAGCTCCGGCGCCTCCACCGCCTTCGCGCCTTCCACGAGGCCGCTGGCGTCCGCGCCCAGCCACTCCTGGAGGGAGTCCGCCTCCCCCGCGAGCCACTTCTTCAGGGCGTCCTGGCTCTCATCGGGTTCCTCCGAAACCAGGGGGGCGTCCGCGTCGCCGCCGCCGAGCCACGTCGCCAGGGAGCCTTCGTCGGACTTCCCGCCGAGCCACCCGCCGGACTGGGGCTGGGGCGCGGGGGTCGCCTCCGCGGGGACGGAGTTCACCCCTTCGTGGATGACGGACGCCAGCTTCTCGCCGATCCCCGTGATGGCCGCCAGGTCGTCGACGCTAGCCTGCCGGAGGTCCTCCACGCTCGTGTAGCCCGCGTCGATGAGGATCTGGGCCTTGGACTCGCCCACGCCGCTGATCGCTGTGAACGCTTCCATGGCGGCGGCGTTGCCGTCCTCGGGCGGCGCGCGGGTCTCCGTCATCTCGACCTTCGTGCCGCAGACGGTGCACTCGCCGCGAGGGTTCACCTTCCCCCCGCACACCGCGCATTCTGCGGCTTCCGCTTCAGAAACAGCGGCGTCGCCTTCCCCCTTGCCGCGGGTTGCCATCCAGAGCCTCGCATCAGGTCGTGGGATGAAGTGGTCCTTCTGGGGACCAGGGGGTTCATAGTCATGGGGGCGTATTAATAGTTTCTCGGCTGACTCCGTCGGGACTTCGGGGAACGAACGCTTATATAGCGTCCTCCATGTTCGACGAAGTGGCCAGGGGGGCCACGGGGCGGAGGCGACGCGGGGATGAAGAAGACCGTCCACTACCGCATCGACAAGGCGGACGACTCCATCACCCTCGAGGACGTGATGGCCAAGATCCAGGAGATCCAGGCGGAGCACCCCGACCTGGACGTGTTCTTCGACGGGGACGAGTACGCCGTGTGTTCCCGCCCGCGGAAAGCGGAGGCATCCGAACCGCCTTAAACGAGGCGCCGCATACCTCCCGGGATTCTCATGACGGAGCGGGAGGAGATCCTCTCGGAACCGGTGGAGCACATCGACCTCGATGCCGTGTCGTCGGTGGCCGACCTCGTGGCCGCGTACCGCGGGGCGTCCTTCCAGAGCCGGGCCCTCGGTGAGTGCGCGGCGGTCTACGAACGGGCCCTGGCGGACCCGGACTGCACGATCTTCCTGGGCATGGCCGGGGCCCTCTTGGCGGGGGGCCTGCGCAAGGTCCTCCGGGACATGATCCGCCACGGCCTCGTAGACGTGGTCGTCAGCAACGGGGCCATCCCCTACCACGACTTCTACGAGGCGCGGGGCTACCGCCACTACAAGACCACCCCCGCCGCGGACGACGTGAAGCTCCGGGAGCACTTCCTGGACCGGGTCTACGACACCCTGGCGGACGAGGAGAAGTTCCGGGAGACGGACGCCTTCATCGCGGAGCTGGCGGACGGTCTCGAGCCCCGGGGGTACTCCACGCGGGAGTTCATGGAGGTCCTCGGGAAGGCGGTGGACGACCCGGACTCCATCGTGGGGACGGCGGCGGCCCACGGGGTGCCCTTCTTCGTCCCCGCCCTGAACGACAGCTCCATCGGCATCTCCCTCGCGAAGCACTACCACGACGCGAAGCGGGCGGGGCGGACCCCCATCGCCATCGACACCGTCCGGGACACCTACGAGATCACGCAGATCAAGGTGAAGGCCCCCCGCACGGGCATCTTCTTCGTCTCCGGCGGGGTCCCGCGGAACTACGTGCAGCAGACGGAGGTCACCGCGGAGGTGCTCGGGTACTCGCCGGAGCCCCACTACTACGCCATGGCCCTGACGATGGACTCCCCGCAGTGGGGCGGCCTCTCGGGGTCGACGTTCCAGGAGGCGCAGTCGTGGGGAAAGATCCACAAGCACGCCCGCATGGTGCAGGCCTACGTGGAGGCCACCGTGGCCCTCCCCCTCATCGTCGGCTACCTCCTGCAGCGGGGCGCCGCGAAGAATCGTCGACGGCGCCGGTTCCGGTGGGAAGGGGGCGTGCTCGCGGACCTCTCCGAGGTCGAGGAAGCAAACGGCTTTAGCGGGGGCGCCGGTCCGGGAGGCGGTGTTCCCGTGGACCTGGACGCGTTCTCCGACGCCTTGGACGCCTACCTCCGACCACAGACCTTCCCTCTGTTCGTCCGCTTCCTGAAGGCGGGGGAGGCCGTCCCGGAGATGGCCCGCCGCCCCTCGGAGGCCCTCGGCCACGGCGTCGCCACGTGCCAGGCCGTCGGGATGGCCCGCCGCTACGGGTGGAGCCTCGCCCTATTCGCGGAGGACGTCACCTGCGCCCTCTCCTACGTCGCCCTCGGGATGGACGAGCCGCCCGCGGCGTTCTTCGAGGGGCACGCGTGCCTGGGCATGTACACGGAGACCCTGGAGGCGGGGGCGGGGACGGAGGCGGAGGTCCCCCGGTTCGAGCCCTCGGAGTTCGCGGGCCTCGTCGTGGCGCCCCTGCACCGCACGAACTTCGAGCCCCACCTGTACGTCCAGTACGGCAACCCCGCCCAGGTCATGCGTCTCGTCCACGCGGCCCTCTGGAAGGGGGGTGGGCGGGTGACCACGACGGCCTCCGGTCGCCTGGACTGCGCGGACATCACCGTGCAGACTTACCGGGCGGGGGAGCCCCAGGTCATCCTGCCCTGCTACGGCGACCGGGTCTTCGGCGGGGTGGACGACGACGAGGTCGCTTTCGCGGCCCCCGCGGGGATGGTGGACGAGATCGCGGAGGGCCTGGCGGCGACCCATAGGGTCGGCGTCCGGTACCCCATCCCCAAGTTCCTGCGCTACGCCCCCCAGTTCCCGGAGAAGTACGACGTCCTGTGGGACGAGATGCGGGAAGGCTAGGCGAGGACGAGGAGGACGTCGTCGGCGAGGACGGAGTCGCCCTCCTTGACGCGGACCTCCTTCACGGTCCCCCGGGCGGGGGCGGGGATCTCGTTTTGCATCTTCATGGCCTCCAGGATCAGGAGGGGGTCGCCCGCCTCCACGGACGCGCCCGCCTCGACCAGGACTTCGATGATGCGCCCGGGCATGGGCGGGTACACCGCGGCCTCCCCGGGGGTCGGCGGCTCGGGACCGCCCGCGGGGGAGGGGCCGCCGGGCGCACGGGCGGGCTCCCGCAACGTGTGCACCTCGTGGATGACCCCGTCGACCATGACCTTGCCGTCGAGGAGTCGGATCTCGTGGGTGGTCTGTCCGAAGGCGACCCGGAGCGTGTCCCCGTCCTCGCGGACCTCCGCGCTCCACTCCCGGCCGTCGACGGTGACCGTGACCCGTCCCTCGGTGCGGGTGACCTCCACCGCGTGGTCCCTACCATCGACGACGAGGCCGAACCGCGTTCAGGTCACCTCCCATGCGTTCCCGCCGCCCCGCCAGCGCCCACGAGGAGGCGCGCACCGTCTCCAGCTCGGGTCCCGCAGTCGGGGCGCGGAAGAGACCGGGCTTCACCGCGGCGGCCACCGCCAGGGCCGCGACCAGCTCCTCGCGGGAGGCCCCCGCGGCCGCCGACGCCTCCGCCAGGGCCTCCAGGATCCCCCGACGCTTCACGAAGTCCGTCGTGAGGGCGCCCCGGAGGAAGTCCTCATCCTCGAGGATCCGGAGGTGCAGGGGGATGTTGGTCTCCACGCCGGAGATGGCGAACTCCCCTAGGGCCCGCTTCATCCGCGCGATGGCCACGTCCCGGTCCGGGCCGTGGGTGATCACCTTCGCGAAGAGGGGGTCGTAGTAGACGGAGATCTCCCCGCTGGCGCAGATGCCGCTGTCCACGCGCACGCCGGGGCCCCCGGGCGGGCGGTAGTCGACGACGGTGCCGGGGGAGGGTGCGAAGTCCGCGTAGGGATCCTCGGCGTAGAGGCGGCACTCCAGGGCCCACCCGCGGAAGGCGACGTCTGCCTGGGTGAAGGACAGGGGCTCCCCCGCCGCGATGAGGAGCTGGTGGCGGACCAGGTCCAGCCCCGTGACCATCTCCGTGACCGGGTGCTCCACCTGCAGGCGGGCGTTCACCTCGTTGAAGTACATCTCCCCGTCCGCCTGGAGGAACTCCACCGTGCCCGCGTTGTGGTAGCCCACCGCCCGCGCGGCCTCCACGGCCATGGCGCCGAGGCGCTCCCGGGCCGCCGCGTCCACCACGGGGGAGGGGGCCTCCTCCACGAGCTTCTGGTAGCGCCGCTGGATGGAGCACTCCCGCTCGCCGAGGTGGACGACGTTCCCGTGGGCGTCCGCCAGGATCTGGACCTCGATGTGGCGGGCCTCCCGGTGGTAGCGCTCCATCATGATGTCAGGGTTGCCGAAGGCGGAGGCCGCGGTCGAGGACGCGAGGCGGAAGGCCTTCGGGAGGTCCTCGGGCGCCTCCACCACGGACATGCCGATGCCCCCGCCGCCCCCCGCGGCCTTGAGGATGATGGGGTAGCCGATGGCCTCGGCCGCCTCCAGGGCGGAGTCCTCGTCCGGGAGGGCGCCCTCCGATCCGGCGGACACGGGGATGCCCGCGGCCTGCATCGTGCGGCGGGCCTGGACCTTGTCCCCCACGGCCGCCAGGGTCTCCGAGGTGGGTCCGATGAACACGACGCCCGCCTCCTCGCACCGCCGGGCGAACTCGGCGTTCTCCGCGAGGAAGCCGTAGCCGGGGTGGATGGCGTCGGCCCCCGTGGCGCGGGCGGCGTCCAGGATGGCGTCGATGTGGAGGTAGCTCTCCTCCGCGGGGGGCGGGCCGATGCGGACGGCCTCGTCCGCCAGGCCCAGGCACGGGGCCATCGCGTCGGCGTCGGAGAACACCGCCACGGAGGGGATGCCCATCTCCCGCAGCGTCCGGAAGACCCGCAGGGCGATCTCCCCGCGGTTCGCGACGAGGACCTTGGAGAGCATCCGCCTTCGCATAGCCCGCGGGGCTATAAGAGGATGGGTCGCGGGAGGGGCGCCCTCAGCTCCCCGCTTCCGTGTTCAGCCAGGTCTCGTAGGCGTCGAAGCTGACCTCGCGGCCG
>CAYFXO010000023.1:0-1342 GCA_964347125.1 uncultured Methanomassiliicoccales archaeon
TCAGTCCCTCACCCCACATAATCATACCGCGGCAACACATTCCGCACCGGCCGCCCCTCCAGGTACCGCTCCACGTTCTCCATCATCGCGTCCATCGTCCGCTCCCGGTGCCCCGGCGTCGAGTACCCGATGTGCGGGGTCCCTATGAAGTTCGGCAGCGCCTCGAACCGCGCGCTGAACGGCCGCCCCTCCCGCCCCTCCGGGTACGTCCACCACACGTCCGTCGCCGCCACGAAGGACGGGTGGTCCCGCAGGTGCTCGTACAGGTCGCGCTCCACCACCAGCCCGCCCCGGGAGATGTTCACCAGCACCGCGTCCGGCTTCATCTTGCCCAGGGCCCGCCCGTCGATCAGCCCCCGGGTCTGCACCGTCAGGGGCAGCGTGATCACCACGTAGTCCGCCTCCCGCAGGATCGAGTCCAGCTCCTCCAGCGTCCCCACGTAGTCGCAGTCCAGGACGCTCTCCCCCGAGCGGTTCACCCCGTACACCCGCATCCGGAACGCCCGCCCGAGGCGCACGACCTCCCCGCCGATGTTCCCCAGCCCCAGGACCGCCAGCGTCCCCTTCTCCAACGCCCGGCACCGCAGGGACCGGTCCCACACCCCCTCCCGGATGTTGTCCGTCCCTGGCACGACCTGCTTCGCCGCCGCCAGGAGGAGGCCGAACACGTGCTCCGCGAGGGCCTTGGAGTTCGCCCCGGACGCGCCGCACACCGCCGCCCGCTCCGGGATGTCCTCGAAGGGCAGGTGGTCGCCCCCCGCCAGGAGCGTCTGCACGAGCTCCAGGCTCGCCATGGACCGGATCTCCTCCGACGTCAGCTTCCCCCGCATCCCCGCGCAGAGGACCACGTGCACCCGCGGGAGCACGGCCTCCAGCTCCTCGGGGGTGAGGTCCTGGAAGTAGTGGACCTTCGCCCGCCCGCCGATGCGCTTCGCCAGCGCCGTTCGCTGGGCGGGGGCGGTGTCCAGGAGGACCAGGACTTCCTTCACGGTCCCCCGGGAGAGCCGTGGCGCCGATATGGTCTTTTGGGTGCGCCCCCATCGCGCCCGTCATGAAGGGGGGCTACTGCCTCTTCCTCGATGTCCCCGAGGATGTCGACCTGCAAGTGGGCCGCCTCGGCCGGTTCCGCTTCCCCCGCGGGCGGTACGTCTACGCCGGCTCCGCCCTGGGGGGTGTGGACGCCCGGGTCCGGAGGCACCTCCGCAAAGGGAAGGCCCTCCGCTGGCACATCGACTACCTCCTGCGCGTCGCCACCGTGCAGGCCGTCCTCCGCGTCGCCAGTTCCACGCGGGTGGAGTGCGACCTCAACCGCCTCGCCCTCCGCGGCCCTCCTGCCCCAATG
>CAYFXO010000023.1:1352-21188 GCA_964347125.1 uncultured Methanomassiliicoccales archaeon
GGGGTGGTCGGTCCAGGCCTCGCCGTCGCAGAGCTCGCAGTCGGCGCCGGAGTGGCCCTTGACGCACGGCCGGCGGATCGCCTTCCGGTGCGCACACAGGACCCACGTTTCGCCGACGACGAAGTCCTTCGGGAACTCGGACTTGAGTAGCTGGGGAGTGACGAACGTGGAAGATTCTCCCTCAAGCCCCTATTGTGCGAGATGGGCTGACTGGGCGATCATGGCGGTAGGGGACACCTTGGTCGATACTGGTCTGCGGCCCTAGGACATCCTATAAAAAGACCGCGGGAAGACTGTTCACCAACTCTCTTCCGGCCCCTTATATGCGCCCCCGCGGCCCTCCCGACCCTACAGGTGAACCGCATGCAACCGAACTTGGTGAACCGGGGGCCGCAGCGGGCCATCGCACTGGTCCTCGTGGCGGCCCTTGGCATGGCGGGATTGACCGTCCTTGCGGCGCAGCAGGGATGGGTGGACAACGACCTGAGAACGAACCCCGACTACCAGACGGCGATGTACCACGCGCCCCAGTACGCGGGCTCCATGGAGGCCGCGGGGGACGCGTCCTCGGGCGAGGACACCCGGACCCGAGGCTCCGCAGAAACCTCCACGCCCCCCGGCGCCCTGCCGGAGGCGACCCTGGACACGGCGGCGGTCGACGCCGAGCTGGACGCTACGGAGGCGGCCGAGGCGGACGGCGAGGGCGCGCCGCTCCCCGGCGGGCTCGCGGAGGGGCTGATCCCCGCGTTCGAGACGGGCGACCCCACCGAGGAGGAGACGGAGGCCTTCGAGGCCACGGCGCTCCTCGACGAGACGGAGGTCCAGAGCCCCCTCGAGGACGGCCAGGACCCCGTGACGGCCCTGGACGCCTGGTTCGAGCCCCCTGAGGACGTCCCGGAGGTCGACCAGGCCTCCTGGCAGACCGTCCTCGCCCCGATGCCGGAGGACGACCTCGACCTGGAGAACTGCACGGTGACCCAGGACGTGGAGTACGACGACGCGGACGGGGACGGCAACCCGGAGTGGATCCACTTCACCCAGCTCATCGTCTGCGAGATCGACGAGAACGCCGACGGCTACCCCGAGTGGAGGTTCGTCCTCGCCCGGGACATCGAAATCTACGACCACGACAGCAACGGCGTCTTCCAGAAGCTGGAAGGCACCCAGGGCGCCCACGAGACCCTCGACCCCACCAGCGACGGCCTCCCGGAGTACGAGGCCTTCGGCCTCTGGGAGCTGGAGGTCGTGGATGACACGGAGGACGAGGTGCCGGAGACCGTGGAGATCGGCTTCTACGGCGAGCAGCACTTCGACCTGGACAACAGCGGCGTCGTGGAGTACGTCCGGGCCCTGGCCGCGAGGATCGTGGCCACGGACCCCACCAGCGACGGGTTCTGGGAGACCGCGGAGCTGAAGATCGTCTTCTACCACGCCTACGACGTCGGCGAGGACGCCACCTACGAGTACGAGGGCGTCGCCAGCCTCTCCCTGGAGACGGTGGACGCCGACAGCGACGGGAACAACGAGACCGCCGAGGCCAAGTTCGCGGCCTACGAGGCCCTGGACATGGACCTGGACGACCACCCCGAGGCGCAGCGGGGCCTCTCCCTCACCCTGGAAGCCGTGGACGCGGACTCCAGCGGCTTCGCGGAGCGCGTTGAGGCGAGCTTCCTGGCCTTCGCCGTCCTGGACGCCACCAGCGACGGGACCCCGGAGTACGTGAAGGCGGCCATGGTGACGCTCCACGCCGAGGACGCGGTCGAGGACGGCACCTACGAGAGCGCCCAGCTGGAGATCCGGGCCGTCGAGGTCTGGGACGAGAACCAGGACGACCACCCGGAGGAGGTCCGAGCCCTCCTCGGCTGGGCGAACGCGACGGACGCGGACGGCAGCGGCGCCTCGGAGACCTACGAGGTCACCCTGTTCGCCGGCGTCGCCCGGGACCCGGACAGCAACGGCGTGTGGCAGAGCCTCTCCGTGGCGGGCGTCCAGATGACGGCCCAGGACCTCATCGAGGACGGGTACCCCGAGAGCGTGCTCCTGGAGGTCGCGGCGTACCAGATGGCCGACGCGAACGAGGACGGCTTCCCCGAGGAGGAGAAGGGCCTCCTCCTGCGGGCGGAAGTGACGGACGCCACGAGCAACGGCTTCGCGGAGGAGGTCAACGTGACCTTCGTCGCGGGCCACGCCCGGGACGCGAACTCCGACGGGAGGCGGGAGTACGAAGGCGTGCTCGCCGCGAACTACCTCGCCACCGACGCGGACGACGACGGGAACCCCGAGACCCGGCTCCTGCGGGCCGCCGCCCACGAGTGGACGGACGAGGACCAGGACGGGATCCTCGAGGCGGAGACCGCCGCGGTCCTCAAGATCGAGGCCACGGACGCCGACAGCAACGGCGTCGTGGAGCTCGTGGTCGCCGAGTTCGGGTACTACCACTACGAGGACCCGGACGACGACGGGACCCCGAACCTGCAGCACTGGGTCGTCGTCCAGTACACCGGCGAGGACGTGGACCAGGACGGCACCATGGACAACGAGGACCTGATCATCTGGGTCCACAAGGAGACGAGCCCCTAGGGGCTCTCTCCCCCTCTTTCTTTTCCTAGACTCCCTTCGACGGTAGACTCCACCTCACGCTTCAAGGGACTGCCCTCTAGCGTACTGAGAATCCTCACGCCTGGCCCTGATTACCCCCACGGGAGGATGTTCCTCACCATATTTGGTGAGTCCCTCTTCGGCTCTCTCCCACCGAAGCAGCAGGTCTTCCCTCCTCCCCGCGTCCTTGACCCCCTCCACATACTCTCTCGGAATGAAGGCCAGGAAATGGGGTTGGTCGATGTCAAGGACCGTCGATTCCACGACCTCACCACCGGCCTCCTCGACGAGCGCCTCCAGCTTCTCCAGCGGGAGGTAGTGGATGTCGTCCTTCCTCCCGGTGAGGGCCTCGAAGATCTCCTCCCTCAGGTTGTACATCTCCAGGTGAGCCTCTTGGGCCCTCGTCCTGGCGCTGGGAAGGGACTCCGCAAGAACGAGCCGGGGGGATACCCTCAGCATATCCCTCAAGATGCCGACGATTGTCTCCTCATTCCGGAAGCTCCGTACACTGTGGACAGTCACCGCCAGATCGAAGGCGTTTGAGCTGAAGGGGAGTCGACGGGCGTCGCAGGCCACCGGGCGGACTCGGCCGCGAAGGCTAGCGACACGAAGCACATCTTCGACGTGGGTCCACCTCTCCGGCTCGGCGGTGGTGACCCGTCCCTTCGGACCGACGAGATGGGCCAGGACCACCGTGGCGATGGCGTGGGGACCCGTACCCACCTCTAGCAGGTCAGTCCCTTTTCGAATTCCGGCGTGGCTCAGCACCTTGTACCTTTCAACGGTCTCGAGGCGGAGCCATTCGGGGGGAAGGGGAGGGTTCTCTATCACGGGGAGGCGGCGGACCAACCGGGCGAATCTCGGGGGAATGGTCTCTAGAGAGGTGGCCAGCCCTTTCTCGACGCCTTCCGACATCTCAGCCCCCTCGCGCTCCGTTCTCTCCATTGGCTAGTCGATCCGTATCTCCTCCACGTGGCTCAAGGACTCCATCTCATACCCATGCTCTCTGGCGAGACGGAGATGTATCTGAAAGAGGCCTTTCGCCGCCGAGTAGGCCTGTTCCAGGTCCGAGTGGAACAGCTTCCTCGCGTGCTCGAGGAACCCCTCAGGGACTAGGTCGAAGCCCTCGATCTCCTCCGTCATCCTCATGTGGTCGATGTAGAACCGCTTGTTCAGGAGGGCGACGTCCATGCAGGACATGAAAAAGAGTTCCCAAGCGGCACGCCGAACGACCTCCGGATTTCGTTCCTCCCACCCCCGCTGCATCTTGCCCATGTATTCGTAGAATCCAGCATGGGTCTCCATCTTCACGTTCTCCAGCGCCTCGACGTGCCAGCGTCGAAGCTGCTGGGCGACCCCTCCCTGATCGAGATAGACCTTGTGACTGAGGAAGGCGCCGGCAACGTGCGGCCAGAAGCCATCCACCTGGAGGATGCGCTCCCTGACCTGCCTCAGGGGGAGGACGCGTACGTCGATGGGAGTCGTGCCATAGAGCCAACCCCGTTCCTCCGCCTCCCCCTCATCGACGATGGCTAGGAGGTCGACGTCCGAGAGAGGGGTCTCGGCGCCCCGGGCGAGAGAACCGTAGGCGCCGACGTAGAGGAGGCGTCCCCCGTACTTGCGTTGAAGCTCAGAAACCACTCTCTGGACGATGGACTGGAACTCCTCCCGACTCAGGGGCGTTAGCATGGCCACGCCCATCGACGGCGGCACTATAAAGAGGAGCCCAGACCGCGAAATGCGAGCTACAGTGAGGCGCCGCGAGGGCAGTGGGTTTTCTAGAGGGCCCGGAGAGCTCCCCTTTGATCACCCTAGACGGAGCTCACGCCTGAAGCGCCGAACCCTTCAACACTCCGAGAACCCGCACGCGTGGCACTTCACGCAGCCCTCTTCGAAAATCAGCATGGACCCGCACTCGGGACACTCGGGGTTGTGCCCCTGCCGCACCAAGAGCTCCAGGTCGTCCCGTGCCTCCTTCTCCTTCTCCAAGTCCGGGGAGAGGAGCTCGTTCTCGTCGAAGCTGTCCACCCGGGGCTGCAGCGTCGTCTGCAGGCCGCCCGCGATGTGCCGCTTCAAGGCCTTCCCCAGGGCGTCGGGGACGGAGTATACCCGCTCCTGGTGGTCCCAGGAGATCCGCGGGCTCCGGATGCCCTCCAGCTGCTCCACGACCTGCTCCACCGGAATCCCGCTCCGCAGGCACAGGGAGATGAGGCGGGCCACGGCCTCGGTGAAGGAGGCGGTGTACCCGCCGCCCCGCCCAATCTGCGCGAACACCTCGAAGAGCCCGTGCTCGTCCTCGTTGATCGTGACGTACAGGGACCCGTAGGGCGTGAGGATCTTCTGGGTCTTCCCCACGATGACGTCCGGTCGGGGTCGGACGCGGATCGCTTCCGCACGTAGCTCCGTGGGTTCCTCGACCGCCGCCTCGCCCGCTTCGGAGACGCCCACGTTCATCACCTGCCCGGAGCGGCTCCCGTCCCGGTAGACGGTGATGCCCTTGCAGCCCAGCTCGTACGCGAGGAGGTAGGCCTCCTTCACGTCCTCCACCGTGGCGTCCGCCGGGAGGTTGATCGTCTTCGAGACGGCGGAGTCGCTGTACTCCTGGAAGGCCGCCTGCATCCGCACGTGCCAGGCGGGGGAGACATCGTGGGCGGTGACGAAGGCGCGCTGCCACTTCTCCGGCACGCCCTCGAGGCCCCGCACGGACCCGTGGTTCCGGATGATCTGATCCAGGAGGTCCTCCGACCAGAAGCCCTCCGCCTTGGCCACTTCGACGAACATCTCCAAGACATAGGGGAGGTGCTCCCCGTCCATGACGTTCTTGTACCACACGAGGGAGAACTCCGGCTCGCACCCGCCGGAGGTGTCCGCGATCATGGAGAGGGTGCCCGTCGGGGCGACGGTGGTCACGTAGGAGTTCCGCATCCGGAGCCCCAGCTTCTCGTGGACGGAGCCGCCCTCCCACGCGGGGTAGACGCCCCGGACCTCCGCGAGCCGCTGGCTCTCGTCCCAGCCCGTGTCGTGGATGAACCGCATGACCTCGCGGCCCATGGCCACCCCCTCCTCGGAGTCGTAGGGGAGGCCCAGCCGGAAGAGGAGGCGGGCGAATCCCATGACGCCCAGGCCGATCTTGCGGGTGGCCTTCGTCATCTCCTCGATCTCCGACACGGGGTAGGCGTTCATGTCGATGACGTTGTCCAGCAGGTGGACGCAGAGGCGGACCGTCCGCTCCAGCTTCTCCCAGTCCACCGTCCGGCCGCCGTTCTCGCGCTTCAGGTGTCGTTCCAGGTTGATGGAGCCGAGGTTGCAGGACTCGTAGGGGAGGAGGGGTTGCTCACCGCAGGGGTTAGTCGCCTCGAAGTGGGCGATGTGCGGGCAGGGGTTCTTGCGCTCTGTGGTGTCCAGGAAGAAGAGGCCGGGCTCCCCGTTCTGCCAGGCCGCCGCCGCGATCTCGTCGAGGACGTCCCGCGCCTTCAGGCGGCCGGCGACCTCCCCGCTCCGCGGGTTCACGAGCTCGTACTCCTCGTCCTTCTTGTAGGCCGCCATGAACCGGTCCGTGAGGGCCACGGAGATGTTGAAATTTGTCACCTGGGTCTGATCCGTCTTGCAGTGGATGAACTCCCGGATGTCCGGGTGATCGACCCGGAGGATGCCCATGTTCGCGCCCCGGCGCTTCCCGCCCTGCTTGACGGTCTGGGTCGCCGCATCGAAGATCTTCATGAAGGAGACGGGACCGCTGGCGACCCCCATCGTGCTCCGCACGAAGTCCCCCTTGGGTCGGAGGCGGGAGAAGGCGAAGCCGGTGCCGCCCCCCGACTGGTGGATCAAGGCCTGATGCTTCAGCGTCTCGAAGATTCCCTTGAGGCTGTCCTCGACGGGCAGGACGAAGCACGCGGAGAGCTGCTGGAGTTCGTTCCCGGCGTTCATGATCGTCGGGCTGTTGGGCAGGAACTCGAGGCTCGCCATGAGCTCGTAGAAGTCCTTGGCGGTGCGCGCGACCTCCTCTTCGGAGGCGCCGTACAGGGCGTCGGCCTCCGCGAGGTTCTCCGCGACCCTTCGAAACATCTCCCCAGGGGACTCGACGACCCTCCCGTCCTCATCCTTCTTCAGGTATCGCCTCTGCAGGACCCGCATGGCGTTGTCCGTGAGATCGGGATCGGAGAGGTGCCAGTCCTTCCGACTGAGCAGTCCAGCTTCGATGCGCGTCGCTACCATTGTTTCGCCTCAGCCCTCCTAGGCGCATCCCATCTATGGGCTTGGATGAATATAGCTTTGGGGGGGAGGGGGGCGATAGTAAGGATGAGATAAAGGGTTTTTTAAACCCCATCGGTTACCGGCAGGGCACACCTTGTTATGGATTCTGCGAGCAATACTGCAGATGAAGATGCATAGGTCCGGGAGAGCCTCTCCGTTGGGCTAGACGAAAGGCAGTTTGACGACGGTGGCAGGGGCCAGACCTTTGCGGATGCCGACCTGGACCTGGGTGCCATAGGCGTGTGCGCCGGACACGAGGTAGGCTAGCGCGATCCCGACTCCCAACCCAGGGGAGTGCGTTCCGCTTGTGACATACCCCACTTCCCTTTCTGAGAGGTACACAAGCGAGCCCTTTCGGGGTACTCCCGGACCGTCGAGCCGTAGCCCACGCAGGCGGGCGTACCCCCCGTGCTGCCTCTGGCGGAGCAAGGCTTCCCGTCCGACGAACTCATGATCCCATTTAAGAATCCATGCGTAGTCCGCTTCGAGAGGCGTCTGGGAACCGTCAAAGTCTTGTCCTGCCAGCAGGAAACCCTTCTCCAGGCGGAGGATGTCCCGGGCTCCTACGCCGGCAGCGAGGAGGCCCGAGGACTTTCCGGTACGAAGAAGAGCGCGCCATAGGGCGACGCCGATGGGATTCGCGCAAATGAACTCGACGCCCAGTTCGCCAGTATAGCCCGTCCTTGATAGGAGAATAGCATCAGAGAAGGCGGATGGTAGGGAGGACTCCGATGCGGGGCCCCCCTTGGTTTCCACTGGAGAAAGAGTAGGTGATAGGTCCCCAACATTGCTCCACGCAGCATGGAATCTGTTTAATTCGTCCAACTTGACACCACGGAAAATCTTCCGAGCGATCTGATCGGTGTTGGGGCCCTGTAGGGCGAGGCACATAGTCTTCTCTGTGATGTCTATGACACTGTTTTTCGGCAAGTGCGCTCGGAGCCACGGTACGACCTGGTCCCGGGCTCCAGCGTTGCAGACGCACAGAGCCTGGTCGCCCGTCACTCGGGTAAGAATGACGTCATCGATGACGGTACCCGTCTCGCGTAATAGGTGAGTGTAGACGCTCCGACCAGACGTATCTGGAATCGTATTCGGCGAGAGGGACGGCAAACCTTCGAGGGCGGCTTCTCCTACGATCCAAATCTTCCCCATGTGTGAGACGTCGAAGAGACCGGCGGCGGTTCGAACCGCGTGATGCTCTCGTAGGATGCTCCCGTAGTGTAGAGGTGTGTCCCAGCCCTGGAACGACGTCATCTTGGCTCCTAGAGCGAGGTGATCGTTGTAGAGGGCCGTTCTACGCATACTGGTAGGATGATGCCCTAGGCGGCTAAACTTTTATCCTTGTGCTTTGAGGCGATGCTGTGAACTCTCGAGGCACAAAGATGCTAAATAACGATCGTTGGGATTCACCCCCAGATGCGGGCCAGAGTCATCAGGGAATACAAGCTTGAGGTTTCCACGCTCGTCCTCATTCTAGGCATCTTTATCACATTGATTGGTTTCCAAGGTACCTTCTTCGATGACCCAGCGATCCCCATCATCGCTGACCTCGCGCGGGACCTCGGTGGCTGGACGGCGTGGCTGTCCGTCATCGGTCCCATCCTCATTTTGGGCGGCATCTGGATTGTAGGCGATGGAGTCGTGAAACGAAGGGAATTCAATCGCCTCATGGACACGACGAGCAAGGCAACCTTCGTGCGCAACCTAGATCGCATCGAAGAGCTCGCCTGGCTCCTCTCCGAGGAGCATGAGCGGCGGGTTTTCGAGAGAAAGCGAGAGCTCCGAGTGAAGTGACCGGCTGCACAACCCACCGGTACGGCGATTTCACATTCCAGTGGAAATGATGGGGCCCCTCTCTCTAGGCCTATCTGGAGGGCCCGTCCCTAAGCCTTAAAGCCGAGTCCTCTTTTGAAGCCCTTCGCGGGGGACGCTGACGTGAAGGTTCGAGTGAAGTACTTCTCTACCTACCGGCACGCAACCGGCCTGTCGCAGGAGCTCCTAGCCCTCGATGACGGGCAGACTGTCCAAGATCTCCTAGACATCCTCTGTGATCTGCACGGCGAGCTCCGGTCCTTCCTGAACGAGATGATGCTCTCCGTGAACAAGGAGTACGCCGATCCCCACACAGAGCTCGCCGAGGGGGACGAGGTGGCCCTGCTGCCCCCCGTGAGCGGTGGTTGAATGATCCGGGTGCAGCGCGACGACATCTCCTTGGACGACCTGTTTTCCGCGGTCCAATCCCCCGCCGCAGGCGCCATGGTTGGATTCCTCGGAACTGTCCGGGCAGACCCCGGCGTCCGCAGCCTCGAGTACGAGACCTACGAGGGGATGGTCGAGTCAGAGCTCGCCAAACTCCGGGAGGCCGCTATAGACCGGTTCCAGCTCGTGGACCTGGCTATCGTCCATCGGAGCGGCCCGCTGAAGATCGGTGAGCGCGTGGTCGCGGTGGTGGCCGCCTCCGCCCACCGCAAGGAGGCGTTCGAAGCGTGCAGCTGGACAATGGATGAATTGAAGCGGGTCGTTCCCATTTGGAAGGAGGAGGTGTTCCAAGCGTGAAGGGCATGGTCAACATCGGGGACAAGCCGGTGACGCGTCGGACGGCCACCGCCTCCGGCCTGTTGCACCTCTCTCCCGCGTCTCTCGAGGCCATCCAAGCCGGGAAGGTCCGCAAGGGCGACCCCTTCGAGGTCGCGAGGATCGCCGCCCTCCATGCCGCGAAGGGCACGGCCGCCGCCATCCCTCACTGCCATCCCATCCCCCTGAACGTCGTGGAAGTCGACTTCGAGGTCGAAACGGAGGGGGTCCGGTGCACGTGCACCGTGGAGGCGGACCATCGTACCGGGGTGGAGATGGAGGCGCTCCACGGGACCGCCCTCGCCCTCCTCACGGTCTGGGACATGGTCAAGTACCTGGAGAAGGACGAGGCGGGCCAATACCCGTCCACCCGCATCACGGACCTACAGGTCCTGGAGAAGGTGAAGTGAGTGGCCCCCTCCGTCCACGAGGCGCACAAGGGGCACGCTCCCCGGTCCGTCACCTGCGCGGTGGTCACGGTCAGCGACACCCGTTCGGAGGCGGACGACGAGAGCGGCAGCCTCATCGTTGCGTCTCTTGAATCCGCCGGCCATCGCGTCGCCTCCCGGGAGGTGGTCCCGGACGACATCCCCGCGATCCGAACCGCCCTCGACCGGGCCCTGGAGGCCTCGGACGCCCTCATCCTGAACGGCGGCACCGGCGTGGGACGGCGGGACGTCACCGTGGAGGCCGTCGCCCCCTACCTGGAGAAGGAGCTCGAGGGGTTCGGCGAGGCCTTCCGACGCCTGAGCTATGACGCCATCGGGTCTCCCGCGATCCTGAGCCGCGCGACGGCGGGCATCCACGCCGGGAAGCTCATCGTCGCACTCCCTGGCTCCCCGAAGGCCGCCGCTCTGGCGATGGACCGGCTGATCCTCCCTGAGCTCGCCCACATCGTGTCGGAGGCCTCCCGTTGAAGCCTTTCACGGCCCTCATCTCCCTGGAAGACGCGATGACCCAAGTGATGGAGGTCGCCCGCCCCATGGAGCGGAGGGAGACCGTCCCCCTCGACGCCGCCCTGGGCCGGGTCCTGAGCGAGGACGTCGTCTCCACGATCAACGTCCCCGCTTTCTCCCGCGCCGCCATGGACGGCTACGCCGTCCGGGCGGAGGACACGTTCCCCGCGGGGAAGCACGCCCCCGTGGTCCTCGAACGGGTGGAGGTTCTCTACGCCGACTCCGTCCCGCAGGTCGCCGTGGGCGCCGGGCAGTGCTCCGAGGTGGCCACGGGCTCCATGCTCCCGGAAGGCGCGGACGCGGTGGTCATGGTGGAGGACACGGATTCGGAGGGCGACAGGATCCAGGTCCATCGCCCCGTCCACCCCCGGCAGCACGTGGCGGAGGTGGGGGAGGACATCGAGGCGGGGGCTACCGTGGCCTCGGCGGGCGAGGAGCTGAACCCCAGCAAGCTGGGGGCCCTCGCCGCCGTGGGGCGGGCGGAGGCCACGGTCTACGCCAAGCCCACAGTCGCGGTGCTCACCACGGGGGACGAGGTCATCCCCCCCGGCACCCCTCTAGAGCCCGGGAAGGTATACGACATCAACGCCACGACCCTGGCGGCCGTCATCCGGGGGGCGGGCGGGGAGCCGGTGTTGATGCCCCAGGCGCCGGATGAGCGCGGGGCCCTGAAGCGCGCCCTGTCCGAGGCGGCGGCCCACGACCTCGTCGTGTTCTCCGGTGGCTCCTCCGTGGGGGAGAAGGACCTCATCATGGACGTCATCGAGGAGCTGGGAGAGGTCCTCTTCCACGGGATCGCCGTGAAGCCCGGCAAGCCGACGGTCCTCGGGCGGGTGGGCGACACCCCCGTCCTGGGGATGCCCGGGTACCCCACCTCGTGCCTCTCCAACGCCTACATGATCCTCACGCCGATGCTCCTGCGCATGGCCCGGCGGGCCCCCGCGCCGGCGCGGGTGGTGCGCCTCACCCTGTCGAAGCGCATCCTCTCCGCGGTGGGGCGCACGGAGTTCTACACCGTCCGGGTGGAGGGCGACCGGGCCGTCCCCGCGTTCAAGGAGTCCGGCGCCATCACGAGCATGGCGGACGCGGACGGCTACATCGTGATCCCCGCGAACGTGGACCTGGTTGAGAAGGGCGAGTCCGTGGAGGTCGTCCTCTTCTAGGCCCGCGGGTCACCCGATGACGCGGGTGATGGTCGCCAGACGCTCCGCCGCCTCGTAGGTGAGGCCGCTGTCCCCCAGGATCGTGTACCGCTCCGGGGCAATCTCGTGGGCCTTGACGAGGGCGTGGATGACCTCCTCCTCCGTGACGCCCATGGCCCGGGCCGTGGTGGGGGCGCCGATGGTCATGAGGCTCTCCCGAATGGTCTGCCAATTGCCCCCGTGGAGGTACATCATCATGATCGTCCCGATGCCGCACTGCTCGCCGTGGAGGCCGGGGCTCGCCGCGGAGCGGTCCAAGGCGTGGGAGAACTTGTGCTCCGCGCCGCTGGCGGGGCGGGAGGACCCGGCGATGGACATGGCGACCCCGCTGGAGACGAGGGCCTTCGCCACGAACCAGGCGCTCTCCTCCAGCCCGGGCCGGATCATCGCGGCGTTCTCGATGAGCATCTGGGCCGTCATTTCCGAGAGGGAGGCGGCGTAGTTGCTGTAGTACTCGTTCCGGAGGTTGCGGGCCAGGACCCAGTCCTTGACGGCGGTGGAGTTCGACATGATGTCCCCGCACCCCGCCGCGAGGAGCTTGTAGGGGGACTGGGCGATGATGTTCGTGTCCATGACCACCGCCATGGGCGATCGCGCGTCGATGGAGGTCTTCCCCCCGTTCACCAGGATGGGGGCCCGGGAGGAGACGATGCCGTCGTGGCTCGCCGCCGTGGGCACGCTGAGGTAGGGGATGTCCAGGTCGTGGGAGGCGCACTTCGCCACGTCGATGGGGCGGCCCCCGCCGACGCCCAGGACGAAGTCCATCCCCTGGTCCGCCAGCTCCTGGCTCACCGCCTTCACCTCCTCGGTGCTCGCCTCGGCGATCTGGTGGTCGGCGGTCTTCATCCCGATCTCCGCGAGCCCCTGGGCCACGACTTGCCCCGCCACCTTCCACGTGGTGGGGTCCGCGACGATCAGGGCCCGCTTGCCGATGCGGAGCCGCTCGCAGACCGCCCCCACGTCGTGGATGGCGTCGTGCCCCACGACGATCTGGCGTGGGAGCTCCATGCTTTTCGACTTGGAGAATTCCTCACCGTTGTCAAGGGTCCTGGCCAAAGGGCCATCCCTCCGAGGGCGATTCATTGGAGTGGGCGTATTTGAACCCTTTGCCCGCCTGGCTCGGGGTCATCCAGGAGGACTCAGGAGGATAGCTTTAAAGCGACCTCCCTTGATGAAAAGCCGGTGCGACTCCCGCTGCTCCTCGGCCTCACGGCCGCCCTCGCGAAGCGAACCACGGTTCCGGCGAGCGCGGAGGCGGAGCAGCACTTCCTGCGGGGGAACGCCCTCTGCAACGAGGGGCGCTACGAGGACGCGGTGAGTCACTACGCCCAGGCCCTCTCCGCGGGCCTTGAGGACGAGGTCGTGCTGAACAACCGGGGCGTGGCCCTGGACTCCCTGGGGCGGCACGAGGAGGCCGCGGCCTCCTACCGCCGCAGCCTGGAGCTGAACCCGGAGTACGAGGTGGCCTGGCACAACCTGGGCAACGCCTACTCCTACCTGGGCCGCTACGAGGACGCCGTCGACTGCTACCGGCGCGCCCTCAACATCAACCCCAGCCACCGGATGGCGGAGTACGACCTGGGCATCGCCCTGGCCCAGGCGGGGAAGTCCCGCCGGGCCCTCTCGACCTACGAGCGGATCCTCCGCCGCCACCCGGAGGACCCGGGGGCCTGGTACCGGAAGGGCATCCTCCTGGCCGAGATGGACGACCTGGCGGGCGCGGTGGAGGCCTACCAGGAGGCGGTGACCTTCGACCCCACCCTCGGGGACGCCTGGAACGGCCTCGGGAACGCCTTCTACGCCCTGGAGCGGTACGAGGAGGCCATCGACGCCTACGACAAGGCCCTGGAGGCGGACCCGCGGGACGAGGAGGCCTGGAACAACAAGGGGTTCACGTTCTTCGTCTTGGGCATCTACGACGAGGCGATCCGGTGCTACGACGAGGCCCTCGCGATCCGTCCCCGCTACAAGCACGCCTGGTACAACAAGGGCTACACGTACCACGGGATGGACAAGCTCGAGGACGCCATCGTCTGCTACCGCGAGGCCCTGGAGATCGATCGGAAGGACGAGGTGCTGTGGAACAACCTGGGCAACGCCCTCTACAACCTGGGGCGGTACGAGGAATCCATCCCCTTCTTCTTCGAGGCCCTCCAGGTGAACCCGGACTACGAGATCGCCTGGAACAACATCGGGAACGCGCTGGACCGGATGGGGCGCCACGGGGAGAGCCTGGAGTATCACGACCAAGCCATGGAGATCAAGCCGGACTTTGACTACGCCCTCTACGCGAAGGGCTACGCCCTGGCGAAGCTCGGGAAGCACGACGAAGGGCTGGAGCTCATCAACCAGTCCCTGGACCTCAATCCCAACTACGACCACGCCTGGTTCGCGAAGGCCCACGTGCTGCACATGGTGGAGCGGCAGGACGAGTGCCGCGACGCGCTGAACAACGCCCTCATCTTGAACCCCGCCTACGACGAGGCGTGGGTGTTCCGCGGGCGGCTCATGCGGGAGATGGACCGCCAGGACGAGGCCGCGTACTGCTTCAGCGAGGCCCTCCGGACCTTCGACCTGCGCCTGGAGGCGGACCCCAGCGACACCCACGCCCTGCGCGGGAAGGCGGACCTCCTCCTCGAGCTGGGCCGCCCGGACGAGGTCGTCGCCCTCTTCAAGGCCGCGATCGGCCACGACGAGTCCGTCACCGACTCGTGGTCGGAGTTCGCGCGGGCGTACCTCGCCCTGGGCCAGCCAAAGGCCGCCGCGCGGGTGTGCACCCTGGCCCTCACGAAGGGGCACCGGAGCTGGGAGCTCCACCACCTGAAGGGGGCGGCCCTGCTGGCTCGGGGGCGGCCGAAGGAGGCCCTGCGCCCCCTCGAGGCGGCCTTGGCCCTGGAGGCGCGGCCGGAGATTGCCCTGGACGTGGCCCGGGCCCTGCTGGCCCTGGGCCGCTGGCAGGAGGCCGTCGCCGCGGCCTCCATCGACGGCGCGGACGTCGCGGAGGCGGCCGTGATCCGGGGGCGCGCCTACGAGGCGGGCGGGCGGCTGGACGACGCCCTGGCGGCCTACGACGCGGCCCTGGAGGTACGGACCGGGGACGTCGCCCTCTGGCTCGCGAAGGGGGACGCCCTGGCCCGGGCGGGCCGCCCCAGGGAGGCCCTCCGCTGCTTCGACGCCGCCATCGCCCTCGACGACTCCCTAGCGGAGGCTTGGGCCGCGAAGGGGCGCGCCCTCGACGCCCTCGGGCACGCCGCCCGGGCGGAGAAGTGCCATCGGGTCGCCCGGGGCCTGGAAGGCGACCTGGAGACGGGGCCGCGGTAACTATATCCCCCCTGAGTCCATCCTCAGGGGGCCGGCGAAACGGCCGGGATGCACGGAGGACGAACCCATCGCCCCAACGCAGCGGGACAGACTGTTCTTCTACGTAGGACTGCTTCTCATCATCATCGGCGGTCCGGGGCTCCTCTTCGCCGCCCTGGCCCACGACCCCCTCCAGATACCGGTAGGCGGCTCCGGGTTCGAGGTCTTCGGCCCCCTCCACCTCCCCTACCTGATCTTGGGCCTCCTCCTCCTCGTGGTGGGCCTCGCCCTGTGGTGGGTGGCCTTCCGGGGCGGCGTGGTGGCCGAAGGAGAGGAGGTCCCATGAGCCGGTCTCCGCGCACCCTCGTCAGCGCCGCGCGGGGTCCCGCCCGGCCCCCGGGTCTCGTCAACGGTCTGGGCGGGGACCCGCACCGTGGCCTTGTGAACGGCACGCCCCCCGGCGGGGGCCACGGCCTCGTCAACGGCCTCGGGCGGGTGAACGGGGTCCACGCGCCGGACGGGCTGACGAACGGGGTGCCCCGCCCCCCGCTCCCCCGCAACGTGGTGGGCGTGGTCGCCCAGAAGGACCTGCGGTGGGGCCTCAGCCTCCTCCTTCTGTCCCTCCTCCTCTTGGGCCCCGCGTACCTCTTCCTGGCAGGTCTGGAGACGGGACCGACCCTGACGATCCAGATCGACGGCGCCTTCGAGGACTGGGCCGGGGTGCCCCGGTACGGCGAGGTCACGGCGACCGTGGACCCCCACATCCAGCTCCGGGAGTACGCCGTCCTGCTGGAGCGGAACACCCTCTTTATCTACGCCCGCGTAGACGGCATCCTGTTCGGGGACTTTGGCGGCTACGACTCCTTCTACGCCTTCATCGACGCCGACGGGGACCCCTCCACGGGCTACCGGGCGATGGGCTCGGGCGCCGAGTACCTGGTCGAGGCCTACGGCGGGAACGCCACCGTCGCCTCCGCAAGCTTCCAGGAGTTCGTGGGGACGGACGCCCTCAACTGGTCGGGGTGGACCCGCGTCTCCGGCGCGAGGATCGCGGTCTCCGCCTCGTCCGTCGAGGCCGCCGTCGGGGTGGCTGGGCTGGACTTCGGCTCCGCCACCGCGGTGCGGTTCCTCCTGCAGGACCACGAGGGGGGCGCCAGCTCGTCCGTTCCCGCGGTGGGCCTGGAGCACGGCGCCCTCCTCGTCCGGCGGGAGGCGGTCCAGCCCGTGGTCACCGCCACCCCCGCGACCCCCCTCCTCCGACTCACCCTAAAGGCCGTAGGCGGCCCCGTGACCGTCACGGACCTGGGCGTCGCCGTGAGCGACAACCTGGGCGCGCCGGCCCTTCCTGGCCTCCCGATGGACCTGGAGCCCGGCGTCCCGCGGATCGTCGACGTCGCCGTGGACGCGTCCGGCGCCGTCTCGGGGGGCCTGGTCACCGCGGACCTCTCCCTCGTCGCCGCGGACCGCCCCGCCACGATCTTGGGGACCCGCGCCCGGGCCTACGTGGACATCCCCCCGCCCGCGAAGACCGTGGACGGGGTCTTCCTGGATTGGCTCGGCGAGACGACCTCTGACCCCGCGGGGGACGCGCCTCGTAGCGGCCTCGACCTGGTGGACACCGGGGCCGCCCTCGAAGCCACGGAGGCCCTCTTCTACGCCCGCACGGCGGGGCCCCTCCTGGGCGGCAGCCCCGCCCCCGTCACCCGCGCCCCGGCGAAGGCCCCCGCCGCCCCCGGCGCCCCGCCCCCGGTGATCCGCGTGGAGCGCCGCTCCGGCGAGGACGTTTTCCAGGTGTACTTGGACACGAACGCCTCCGACGCGACGGGCACCTGGGTGGACGGGCTGCGGGCGGACTACCTCCTCTCAGTCACGGGCTACGGGGGCGCCATCCGGACGCGGGAGCTCTACGCCTGGCAGGGCGACTGGGTCCGCGTCCCCGCGACGCTCGCCGCCGCCAACGGGGAGAGGGAGGTCGAGGTCGGGGTGGCCCTGGCGGACCTCCCGCCCCTGGACGACCCCCAGGCCCTCATCGTGACGTCGGACTGGGCCCAGCCCCGCGACCAGGGAGACGTAGCCCAGGGTATGCGCGGGGGCCGGGGGCACGGGAAGGACGCGGGCGACGGCACCCGGGGCGGCGACCCCCCGTCCCCGCGCCACGGCGACGACACCCTCGAGGACGTGCCAGCGCTGGGCTCCGCCCCGACGGTGGACGGGAGCTGCGAAGCCGTCTACTTCAACAACGGCAAGTTCAAGGACAAGACCAACTACACGTTCTGGTACGGGGAGGACGGCGGGTTCCTCTACGTCTGCATCTACGTGGGGGCGGACACCACGGACGACGCCGGGGACTTCGCGGAGATCATGTTCGACACGGACCACGACGGCGGGGGCCTGGACGCGAACGACTTCAAGTTCAACCTGACGGACGGGAGCTCGGACATCACCGAGTGCCATGAGGGCACGGGAGGGACGTGGAACGTGCGCACCTGTCCCACCGAGGACGACGGCGCGAACAGCTTCGGGAACAACCAGAGCTACGAGTTCAAGATCCGGTGCGACGACGTGTGGGACTCCAGCGGGGCCCCGCCCAACTGCGCGACGACGGACACCGCGGGCTTCGGGATGCACTTCTACAACGCCAGCGGCGGGGACAACTGGTGGTTCGGGGACAGCCTCATGAACAGCAATGACGACCCGACGGACTGGGCGAACCTGACGATCCCCGAGTTCGGGCTCCTGGCGGTCCCCGCCACCTTGGCCGTCCTCGTGCCCGTCGCCCTCCGCCGCCGGAGGCGACGGTAGGCCATGGGCGAGCTCAAGCGCCGCCGGCGCCTCCGCCGGAAGCAGATCGAGGCCCTGGCCGCGTCCCTGCGCGCCTCCCTCGGCGCCCCCGTCTTCGGCCCGGAGGACGAGGTGGACGAGGCCCTCTTCCAGGGGCAGCGGGTCGTCCTCGTTCGCGGCGAGGTCCTGGCCCTGGAGGTCGAGGGCGCGCTTTTCCTGACGGTGCGGGGGCTGCTGAAGTACCGTCCCGAGGGGCGGGCCGTCACCGTGGACATGGGGGCCGTCCCCTACGTGTACAACGGCGCGGACGTCATGGCCCCGGGCATCGTGGCGGCGGACCCGGACCTGGCCCCGGGGGACCTCTGCTGGATCCGGGACGAGCGGAACCACGCCCCCCTCGCCGTGGGGCGGGCCCTCCTCCCTGGGGGCGAGATGGCTCGCTCTCGGGAGGGCAAGGCGGTGAAGACGGTGCACCACGTCGGGGACCGCCTCTGGAAGCTCGGAGAGCCCGGCTGAGGGGCCTCCTGGCCACCGGGGAATGTTTATATGGCCAGTCCCTGATACCAGCGCATCGAGGGATAGGGATGGCTTTCCTAAAGAAACCGTTCAGGAAATTCAAGGAAGGCGGGGCCATCGAGGGCGACGAGTACATCGACCTCGGCGAGCTCAACTTCGAGGACGAAGGGGCCCTGCTCGGCGGCGCCGCGGACAGCTACGTCCGCGTGGCGGAAGTGTATCGGTACGAGGACATCTCGGACCTGACGACGCACCTCTACGAGGGGAACATCCTCATCGTGGACTACAACTCCATCTCCAACGACCAGCTCGCGCTGAAGCGGATTACGAACGAGCTGAAGTCCGTTGCCCGGGACGTGGGCGGGGACGTGGCGGGCATCGGGCGGAACATGCTCATGGCCACGCCCGGCGGGATGAAGATCGACCGGAACAAGATCAAAGGGTCCTATTGATCACGCCATCCGCTCGACCTGGAACTTGCCGTCCCGGAACGTCAGGACGTAGTACGCCCGCGAGTGGGGGGAGTGGCGCATCTTCGCGCAGCGGATCGTGAGGGAGACCTCCCCCGCCTCCTTCTTCAGGAAGTTGACGAACACCACGCCGTCGGCCAGGTAGTCCTCGTGGTGGGGGAAGCCCCCCTCGTCGGGCCACTCGGAGATGAGGACGCTCGTGCAGCCCAGGCCCCGCAGGAAGCCGAAGAACCGGAAGAGCTCGTCCCGCATGTCGTCCACCTCGGAGAGGGAGAAGAGGGACGTCAGGGAGTCCACGACGACCAGGCCGACGCCGTCGCCGCTCACCCGGCGCTCCAGGTACTCCTGGAGGACGCTGAACCATTCCCGGGTCTCCCCCGTCTCCTCGTGCTCCAGCCGCATCTTCCCCACGTCGACGATGGAGTCCTCACCGCCCACCTTGAGCCCGAGGCCCTCCATGGTCCGCAGGAGGCTCTCCCGCCCTTCCTCGAGGGAGACCAGGACCCCCTTCGCCTCCCCGTTCGTCTGGTTGGAGTGGATCATGTTCAGCGCCAGGGAGGACTTCATGGTCCCCGAGGGTCCCGCCAGGAGGACCACGTGCCCTACGGGGATGCCGCCCCCGAGGGCCTCGTCGAACCCCTCGATGTACGTCTTCACCCGACCTTCCGCGGGGGGCCGGCCGGGCTTCAGGTCGCTCACCCGGGACTTGAGGTCCTCCAGTTCCTTCCGGACCAGGTGGAGCTCGTCCTCCAGCTCCTCCTTGGCCGACTTCTTCGGCATCTCTCCACCTGCCCTCCCCCACCCCCGCCAGCGGGTCCTGGGAGGGCGGTGCACCTATGGGACTGTCGCACCAAAACCCTTTCCGTCTGGCCCCCTCCGTATTGCGGTGGGAATTCTGGAACGAACGTTCATATAGCACCACCCCTCCATATAACGAGTCCGAGGGATTGCCCTGTCGATTATGACGGAGGTTGAAGGGGGGCCAGCGGGAACCATCACCGTCGACGATCTCGCTCGCGCCATCAAGAACAGCATCGACCGCTCCGGGATGGCGGAGGAGGAGGCCATGGAGCGGGCACAGCACGTGCTGAACTTCTTCGGCTACAGCGAGCGGATCATCGACAACGTCCTGGAACCCGAGGACCGGGACGTGTTCTACATGCTGGAGGACTCCGGGCTCCT
>CAYFXO010000024.1:0-4569 GCA_964347125.1 uncultured Methanomassiliicoccales archaeon
AGCGGCAGCTCGTGGACGGGGACATCGTCCTCTTCAACCGGCAGCCCTCCCTCCACCGGATGTCCATGATGGCCCACGAGGTCCGGGTCATGCCGTTCAAGACCTTCCGCTTCAACCTCTCCGTCTGCCCGCCCTACAACGCGGACTTCGACGGGGACGAGATGAACCTCCACGTGCTCCAGAGCGAGGAGGCTCGGGCCGAGGCGAAGATCCTCATGCGGGTCCAGGAGCACATCCTCAGCCCGCGCTTCGGCGGCCCCGTCATCGGGGCCATCCACGACCACATCACCGGGGCCTTCCTGATGACCTACCGCGACGCCAAGTTCACCCGGGAGGAGACGGCCCTCATCCTGTCCCGAATCGGGATGCGGGAGACGCCCCCGCCCGCCATCGAGGACGACGGCCACGAGTACTGGACGGGAAAGCAGCTGTTCTCCCTCATCCTGCCGGACGACCTGGAGATCAGCTTCCGCTCGTCCATCGCCAGCGGCACCCGGGAGGAGGCGGCGGCGGAGGACGCGTGGGTGGAGATCAAGAGCGGGCAGATCGCCCAGGGGACCGTGGACGAGAACTCCATCGGGGCCTTCAAGGGGAAGATCCTGGACCGCATCGCCCGGGACTACGGCCCCGACCGGGCCCGCCAGTTCATCGACGACGCCACGAACCTCGCCATCGCGGTCATCATGACCCGCGGCTTCACCACGGGCATCGACGACGAGGACATCCTGGAGGAGGAGAAGAAGCAGATTCGGGAAGTCCTCCGGGAAGCGACGGAGACCGTGGGGAACCTCGTCCAGGCCTACCGGGACGGCATCCTCGAGCAGATGCCCGGCAGGTCCCTGGAGGAGACCCTGGAGGTGGAGGCCATGAAGGTCCTGGGCCAGGCCCGTGACCGGGCGGGGGAGATCGCGAGCAAGCACCTGGGGCTGGAGAACTCCGCGGTCATCATGGCCCGGAGCGGCGCCCGCGGGTCCATGCTGAACCTCTCCCAGATGGCGGGCTGCATCGGCCAGCAGGCCGTCCGGGGCGAGCGGCTGTCCCGAGGATACTGGAACCGCACCCTCCCCCACTTCCAGAAGGGCGACTTGGGCGCGAAGGCGAAGGGCTTCATCACGTCCTCCTACAAGAGCGGCCTCACCCCGACGGAGTACTTCTTCCACTCCATGGGAGGTCGGGAGGGGCTGGTGGACACCGCCGTCCGCACCTCCCGGTCCGGCTACATGCAGCGGCGGCTCATCAACGCCCTGGAGGACCTGAAGGTGAAGGAGGACGGTACGGTGCGGAACACCGCCGACACGATCATCCAGTTCCTGTTCGGGGAGGACGGCGTGGACCCCTCCCGGAGCGTGCAGGGGGACGCCGTGGACATCGACGACGTCCTGACGGAGGTTCTCGGGGACGCGTACGCGGGATTCGTCCAGGATCGGGACATGACCGGCTACGGGCAGACGGAGAAAGACCTCATCGTGGAGCTTGAGGAGAGCCCCATCGAGGACGACCTGGAGGACTGAGCATGGCCCGGAAGGACACCCTGAACGCCTTGGAGCGACGGAAGATCGGCGCGAAGCTGGCGGCCATCCTCGTGGACGCCGGCCACACCGTGAGTTCTCTGAAGAAGGCGACCGTGGAGGACCTGCAGGAGCACATCTCCAAGGGCGACGCGAAGGCTGTCCTGAAGAAGCTGGGGGTGACCGCGAAACCGGCCCCTGCCAAGGCCCCCGCGAAGAAGAAGGCCCCCAAGAAGGCGAAGAAGGAGGAGCCCCTCCCGAAGCCCACCATCCCCAAGAAGTTCGAGGGGCCCACGGCCCTGGAGAAGCAGGTCCAGAGCCTCCTCAAGAAGCAGGGGAGGACCCTCCCGCGGTCCGTCGTGCGGGCCCTGTGCGACCGCCTCGCGGAGCTGAAGGTCACGAAGACGAAGCTGGCGTCCATCCTCGAGGGCATCATGGCTCGGTACGACTCCCACGTGGTCGACCCGAACGAGAGCGTGGGGATCGTGTCCGCCCAGTCCATCGGGGAGCCGGGGACGCAGATGACGATGCGGACGTTCCACTACGCGGGGGTCGCGGAGATCAACGTCACCCTGGGCCTCCCGCGGTTCATCGAGATCGTCGACGCCCGGCGCGTGCCGAGCACCCCCCTCATGACCGTGCGCCTGAAGCCGGAGGACGCCCCGGACCTGGAGCGGACCCGCCGCGTGGCCAGCGACATCGAGATGACGAAGGTGGACGACATCGCCGACGTCACCGCGGACATGGTGAACATGCAGGTCGTCGTCCGCCCCGACCCGGAGAAGGCGGCGGCGAAAGCCATCTCCATTGAAGACCTGGAGGCGGCCCTGAAGAAGGTCCGCCTCGGCCGGGCGAGCGCCAAGAGCACCCAGGTGACCCGGGAGGACGACGTGATCACCCTCAGGTCGGGCGAGCCCTCCTTCAAACGGCTCCAGGCCCTCGTGGAGCAGGTCCGGTTCCAGAAGGTCAAGGGCATCGAGGGCATCAAGCGGGCCATCATCCGGCGGGACGGCCCCGAGTTCGTCATCTACACCGAGGGCTCCAACCTCTCAGCGGTCCTGCAGATGGACTCCGTGGACCCCACCCGCACCGTGTCCAACAGCATCCAGGAGATCTACGAGGTGCTGGGGGTGGAGGCGGCCCGGAACACCATCATCCAGGAGGCCTCCGCGACCCTCTCGGAGCAGGGGCTCACCGTGGACATCCGGCACATCATGCTCGTCGCGGACATGATGACCAACGACGGGGACGTGAAGGCCATCGGGCGCCACGGGATCAGCGGGCGGAAGTCCAGCGTCCTGGCCCGGGCGGCCTTCGAGATCACGAGTCATCACCTCCTCCGGGCGGCCATCATGGGAGAGGTGGACGCGCTGGACGGCGTCGCGGAGAACGTCATCGTGGGGCAGCCCGTGACCCTGGGCACCGGTGCGGTGAACCTGGTGTATCGCTCCGCAGGGTCGGAGAAGGGGGGTGACTGAGGTGGATGTGGCCCGGCAGCTGCGCGTCGCCGTGGACACCGGGCGGGTGGTCTTCGGCGTGAAGGAGACGGGTCAGGCCCTGGAGTCCGGGGCCGCGAGGCTCGTAGTCGTGTCCAACGACTGTCCGGACGACGCGTTGCGGTCCCTGGACGGCGACCGGGTCCACCACTTCGCGGGGAACACCGTGGAGCTGGGGGCGGCGTGCGGCAAGCCGTTCTACATCTCGGCGCTGGCGATCCTGGACCCCGGCGAGTCCGACATCCTTTCCCTGTAGATACGCATGGCGGAAATCACCCTCGATGAAGAGGCCCTGGGCTACATGCGGCTGTTCCAGAGCCTCTCCACCGCCTCGGTGCGGGACTGCATCGAGCAGGAGGGCCGCGTCGTCTTCGTCGTCGGCGAGGGGGACGCCGGGAGGGCCGTGGGAAAGGGGGGCGAGCATGTCGTCAAGTTCAGCAAGATGACGGGGAAGGACGTCCTGGTCATCGAGTTCAGCCCGGACCCGGTCACGTTCGTCCGCAACGTGTTCCAGAAGTACGACGTGCGGGACGTGGCCGTCGAGGAGCGGGAAGGCGTCACCCACGCCACCGTCACCGTGGACCCGACGAAGAAGGGGCGGGCGATCGGGCGGGACGCCCGCAACCTGAAGATGGCCCGGCGGCTCATCAGTCGGCACCACCCGATCCAGAGCGTCAGCGTCGCCTGAAGGACGGGGTCGAGAAGGGTGCCCGGACCTCCGCGCGCATCACACGGGACGCTTGCACCGCGCGCACACGAGGCGGCACTCCCGCTTGCACTCGAGGCAGACCCCGTGCAGGAAGCGCTCCTTCACGGGGGCGTGGTGGCAGTCGGAGACGACGCTGACCATGTGGCCGCAGTAGTCGCACAGGTGCTGTACCGGTTTCTGCTCCGCGATGCGGCGCTGGTAGAAGTAGAGGAGGATGTAGAGGACGATGAGGGTTCCGATGACCGCCGCGACAAACCAGCAGGTGAGACTGCCCTCTGGCCCGAGGAAGAGGGGGCGCACGGGGAATCATCCAACGAGGGGTATAAAGTGTTTTCACGGTGGGTGTCGTTGGGCAGAATGAGGCGGGGCGGGGCATGGACCGGGAGGCCGTCCAGCAGACCCTGAGGGACCTGGGGATCCGACCCTCCAAGCGGCGAGGGCAGACCTTCCTCCTGGCGGAGGGCCTGGCGCGGCGGCAGGTCGCCTACGTCGTCCGCCCCGGGGACAGGGTCCTGGAGATCGGACCCGGGCTGGGCATCTTGACCCAGGCGCTCCTGGAAGTGACCGACCAGGTCGTCGCCATCGAGGTGGACCCCCGTCTCTGCGGGTACCTCCGGGAGCATGTGCCGGACGCCCAACTCATCGAGGGGGACGCGCTCCGGGTGCCCCTCCCGGAGTTCGACGTCGTCGTGTCCAACCTCCCGTACCGGATCTCCAGCAAGATGACCTTCCGCCTCCTCCGTTGCCCCTTCCGAGCGGGGGCCCTGATGTATCAGCGGGAGTTCGCGGAGCGCCTCGTGGCGTCGCCGGGGACGGGGGACTACTCCCGCCTGACGGTGCACGCCCAGCACCGCGC
>CAYFXO010000024.1:4579-21090 GCA_964347125.1 uncultured Methanomassiliicoccales archaeon
CCGTCGAGTTGATGACGCCCTAAAAGAATATTCAGGCAAACGCCCAGCACCGCGCGGATGTTGAGCTCATGGAGCGGGTGCCCAAGGCCCGCTTCCACCCCGTGCCTGGAGTGGATTCGGCGGTGGTCCGACTCACCCCCCGGCCCCCGGACTACGACGTGGCCGATGAGGGTCTCTTCCGGATGGTGGTGGACGCCGCCTTCGCCCACCGGCGGAAGTTCCTCGAGAACGCCTTGCGGGCCCACTGGAACCGGTTCGTCTCCCGGGGGTTCCCGGAAGGCGGGCCGGGACCGGACCTCCCGCACGCGAAGCGCAGGGCGCAGGAATTGGCCCCCGAGGACTTCGCCAAGCTCGCGAATCACCTGGCTCGAACGAAACCTTAAAAGAACGAGGGGGGAATGGTCGCCACCCTACTGGCGGGACCGCATGCCACGGAAGAAGACCGTCTCGGAGCTCCAGATTGCCGAGCTCAAGTACCAGAGTCTCGTGGAGAAGCGGAACGACTTCAACGCGGACGCCCGGGTCTTCCGGGAGGAGCGAGACGCGCTCCACGCCCAGAAGCGGGAGCTCCTGGATGAGATGGAGGCCCTGAAGGCGAAGCGGAACGCCCTCGTGGAGGAGATGCGGCTCCACAAGGCCCGGCGGAACGAGTTGCAGACGAAGGCCAAGCGCCTCATCGCCTCCCGCCGCACCCAGAAGCAGAGCCTGAAGCGGGGCCTGGACGGGGAGATCCAGTCGCTCCAGGGCCAGATATCGCGCCTGGAGCACCGCCAGGAGACCGTTCCCATGGACCTGAAGAAGGAGAACGAGCTCCTGGACGACCTGAAGAAAAACCAGACGAACCTCGACGAGCTCATGCGGCTCTACGACGAGCAGCGGAAAATCCTGCGGGGCATCGAGGGGGCGGACGGCACCATCGACGAGCTCTTCCGGCGGGCGGACCAGGAGCACGCGCTCGTCGTGGAGCGGTACCAGCAGTCCCACGACGTCCACGAGAAGTACATCGACCTCGTGAAGGAGGTGTCCCACCTCATCGCGGAGTCGAACAAGAAGCACGAGCAGTTCCTAAAGATCCGGGAGCGGGCGGACCACTACCACCGCCGCGCGGTGGAGATGCGGGAGAAGATCCTCGGCATCCGTCGGGAGCAGCAGGCGGAGCGGCGGGAGGCCCGGAAGTTCATAAAGGACCAGAGGCGGCGTCGCGCAGACGCGGAGGCGGCGCGCGCGGAGTCCGTCGCGGACGAGGCCCTCGACAAGCTCCTCAAGAAGGGGAAGGTCGAGCTGAAGTAGGGGGAGCAAACGGCTTGGCCCGGCGCGGGCGCGGCCCGCGGGCGGCAGCTACTCGGATTCTTCGAGCTGGACCTTCGCGATCTGCAGGCCCATCTGGAGGAACGCGTCCTCCACCTGCTCCCCCGTCTTCGCGCTGGTGAAGACGAAGGGGGAGTCCCAGGCCCGTCCCGTCTGCACGAGATCGTTCTCGCTGATGACGATCTGGTTCTTCAGGTCGTTCTTGTTGGCCAGGATGTGGACGGGAATCCGCCCCGCGACGGAGTACACACCGTCGATCCAGTCGTCCAGGCTGTCCAGGGTGTCCTTCCGGGTGACGTCGCACACCGCCATTACCCCTTGGGAGCCGTGGAAGTACGCCTCCTTCAAGAGCTCCCGGAAGCCCTTCTGGCCCATGATGTCCCAGATCATCAGGTCCATGGTGACGTCTATGTCCAGGGTCGGGACGTGGAAGCGGATCTCCTTCTTCATCACCTTGGTGCCTAGGGTCTGGATGTAGCGGTCATCGAACTCGTCCAAGACGAAGCGGCGGACGAGGCTCGTCTTGCCCACCGCGTTGTCGCCCACCATGCAGACCTTGGTCTTCAGCTCCTCAGTGGCCGGCATGCCCTCCGTCGCACTCTATACCGGAAGGCATCTTATACTTGCCGACGTGAAGTGCGCCCCGTGGAACATCCGCGGGGGGGTTACGTATATGAGGGCTACTGGCCATGCCCGCTCGATGTCAGGGGGTCGCCGGGGTGCCATCTTAGCGGTCGCCTTTGTCCTGTTCGCCCTCCTCCCCTCCGCCCTCGCGGCGGACCAGATTCCCATCGAGACCAGTGAAGTCGCCCTCATCCCCCTCGAACCCCGCACCTTCCCCGCGGAACAGAACGCGACGCGGGGGGAGAAGATCACCTTCGCTTGGGGCCTGGTCAACCACGGCAACGACACCTACGACGTGAGCGTGACCACGGACCTCGTCGTGGCGGGGGGGACCGTCGACGTCGAGCCCGCGACGGGGGCCCTGGCGCCCGCCGGGTACATGGAGCTGTACGTGAACATCACCCCCGCGGGAGGCTTCGAGGGACGGATCGACGGGGAGGTGCTCGTCACCGTCACGGACCCGGGGCTGAACAGCTCGGCGCTCCAGGTGCCCGTCTCGGTCCTCGTCCAACCCTCGGAGGAGACGTTCCTTCCGACCATCGTCGTGGCCTTCTTGGCCATCGCCATGGTCATCTTCATCGGGTTCTTCGCGACCCTCATCTTCGAGAGGACGCGCATCCCGGACCTCCTCATCCTGATCTTCGTGGGGCTCTTCTTCGGCCCCATCCTGGCGGGGGTCCTCGGCATCACCCTCATTCCCACGGAGATCCTGGAGCTCGTCACCCCCTACTTCGCGGCTCTGGCCCTGGTAATCATCCTGTTCGACGGCGGGCTGAACCTGAACTTCGAGCAGGTGCTCCGCCGAATCAGCATCGCCTTCATCCATACGATGATCGCGTTCATCCTCACCGTGATCGCCGTGGCGGCGGTGGCGGCCCTCGTCCTGGGTTACCCCCTGGTCATCGGCATCCTCCTCGGCGCCATCCTCGGGGGCATCAGCGGGGCCGTCGTCATCAACCTCGTCCGCTCCATGAGCGTCACCGACGAGACGGAGACGATCCTCACCCTGGAGGCCGTCCTCACCGACGTGCTCTGCATCATCGTGGCCCTCGCCCTCATCCGGCTGTTGCAGGGCGGGGAGGCGGAGGGGGCCGGGTCGGCCTTCGCGAGCCTCGCGGCCGCCTTCTCCGTGGCCGTCGTCATCGGACTGGTCTTCGGCATCTTCTGGCTGAGGCTCCTCAAGCGGCTCTACGGGCAGCCTTTCTCGTTCATGATCACCATCGCGGCCCTCTTCCTCCTCTACGGCGTCGTGGAGTTCGTGGGCGGGAGCGGCGCCATGGCGGCCCTCATGTTCGGCCTTGTCCTGGGGAACAAGGAAGAGTTCGCCCGCATGTTCAAGATGCGGACGAAGTTCGTCCTGGACGAGAAGATCCGCCAGTTCCACTCCGAGCTGTCCTTCGTCGTCCGCACGTTCTTCTTCGTGTTCCTCGGCCTCGTGTTCGCGTTGGAGATCAACGGGCCCGTCGACGTGAACAGCGTCCTCCCGGGCCTGGACGCCTACAACGGCACCATCACCCTCCTCCTCATCGGCGTCGTCGTCCTCTTCCTGGTCATCGTGGTCGCCCGTTACATCGCCGTTCGGGTGACGACCCACATCCGCCCCGAGGCCGCCCGGGACCGCACCGCCCTTTGGATCATGATGGGGCGGGGCCTCGCCCCCGCGGTCCTGGCGTCGGTGCCGTTCACAATCCCCGCCTTCACGGACCCGCAGAACGCCGCCTACACCGCCTACCACCCGCTGATGGCCCCCTACGAGACCCAGTTCCTGAGCATCACCTCCATCCTAATCATTCTCACGGTCGTCGCCACCACCGTCGGGGTCGTGGTGTGGGAGAAGCGTCACCTAGGTAAGTCCACCCTCGAGGTGGCGAAGGTGAAGCACGAGAAGCGGATGGAGGCGCAGAAGAAGCGGGAGTGGAAGAAGGCCCGCGTCGAGGCGAAGCGCCAGCGGATTCGCGTGCAAAAGCACGAGAAGGCGCAGTCCGCGAAGACGCGCCGCCGGAAGGAGATGGAGTGAGGAGCGCCCCTCACGCCCCACCGGCCACCAGGACCCCGCCCTTGTAGACCGCCCGGACGGGTTGCGCCCCCACCCGGTACGCGATGTTCCGGTAGTCCGTCGTGTCCAGGATCAGGAGGTCGGCCGCCTTCCCCACTTCGAGACTCCCCACCTCATTCGCGGCGCCCACGGCGTGGGCGGCGTTGATGGTCGCCGCCACGACGGCCTCGGCCGTCGTCAGCCCCAGACGATAGACGGCCAGGGAGAGGACGAGGGGCATCGACGTGACCCAGCAGTTCGGGTTGAAGTCCGTGCCGAGGGCCACGGGGACCTCCAGCTCGACCATCGTCCGGGCGTCGGCGTAGACGCCACCCGTCGTGAGGGATGTCCCCGGCAGAAGGACGGCGATGGCCAGGGCCTCGGCCATGGCGCGGAGGCCGTCCTCGGAAGCGTGGAGGAGGTGGTCCGCGGAGATGGCGCCGATCTCCCCCGCGAGCTCTGCGCCGCCGGTGTGGGTGAGCTCGTCGGCGTGGATCTTCGCGTCCAGGCCGTGTCGCCTCGCCTCCAGGAGGAGGTCCCGCGACTCGTCCACGCTGAAGTACCCGGACTCGCAGAAGACGTCGCAGTAGACCGCCCCGTGGCCGGAGGCCTGGGGGAGGAGGTTCTCGGCGACCTCGGTGAGGAAGGCCTCCCGCCGGTCCGCGTAACGCGGGGGGAGGGCGTGGGCCGCCATGAGGGTCGGGACCAGGGTCGCGGGATGGGCCCCATCCAGGGTCGTGATGGCGTCCAGGAGCCTCAGCTCTTCCGCGGGATCCAACCCGTAGCCCGTCTTGGCCTCCATGGTGGTCGTCCCGGTCCGCAGGGCCGCGTCGAGGCGCGCCTTGGCCTGTTCCACGAGGCGGGGCGTCGGGGCCTCCACGGTGAGCCCCACGGTCTTGAGGATGCCGCCTCCCTCCTGGGCGATCTCCGCGTAGCTCATCCCGCGGGCCTTCATGTCCGCCTCTTCCACACGGTCCCCCGCGAAGACCAGGTGGGTGTGGGCGTCGACGAAGCCGGGCATCACCACGCCGCCGCGGGCGTCCACCGCCGCCGCGCCTCGGAACTCGGCCTCGAGGTCCTCGGTAGCTCCGATGGCGGCGATGCGGCCCCCTTGCAGGGCCACCGCGCCGTTGGGTACCAGGCCGAGCTCGCCCGCCTGTTCGCCCGTCCGCGGGGTCGAGCCTCCCGCGAGGGTGAGGAGTTGGCCGGCGTTTCGGATGAGGGTGGCCTCCGGCGAGGTCTTCCGGCGGAGCGCTCGGACCGGTGGCGTCCTCGGTGCCCGCATGCCCTCGTCCCGGGGCTGGAGGACCTTGTGATGGCGCTTGGGTCTCATGCCTCGACCTGCACCCCCAGGGGCTCGCTCCTCACCATGTGAACGTGGGCGCCGATCGCCCGGAGGTCGTCCGCGACCGTCTCCGGCTGGTCCGTGAGGGCGACCATGCTTCCGCCGCCCCCCGCGCCGGTGAGCTTCGCGCCGTACGCGTGCTCCCGGGCCTTCGCGATGAGCTTGTCTAGGGTGGGGTGACTGACCTGCAACGTCTCCAGGAGCTTCTGGTTCCGGTCCATGAGTTCCCCCGTGCGCACCCAGTCGCCCTCGGCCAGCGCAAGGCGGCCCTCCCGCGAGATGTCCCCGATGGCCTCGACGGCCGCCGCGGCCTCCGCATCCCGTTCCACGAGGCGCCTCACCCCGTCCACGAGGGGCCCGGTATGGGCGTGGATGCCCGTTTCGCCGACGACCAATGAGAGCTCCGGCAGGTCGACGTGGTGGACGTGCCAGACGTTGCCCAGGCCCTCGATGGACCAGAGGAGGTCGTCCCCCCTCCGGGAGTCGACGAAGATCGCCTGGCCGTGGACGGCGGTGCTCGTGTCGATGGGGGAGGCACGGCCCTGGACCTGCAGCTCCACCCGGTAGCCCGCCTCGGCGAGGGCGGGGGGCTCTTTCGGGGTCGAGAAGCTCGAGAGGAGGGCGAGGGTCGCCACGCTCACCGCCGCGGAGGAGCCGAGGCCCGCGCTGTCCGGGATCGCGGACCGCGTGGTCAGCGTCAGGGGGCCGCCGTCCCAGTGGTGCTCCATCGCCTTCAGGATGTAGCGGTGTCGCTCGGGGTCCGGCGGGGCGCCGTCGATGGTCAGGGCGGACCCCGGCGTCCCTTCGATGCCGAATCGAGCGCTCACGGCCATGGCGATGGCGGGCTCCCCGAAGACCACGGCGTGCTCGCCGAATAGGATGAGCTTCCCCGGGGCGGAGGCGGCGGCCATCAGGCGACCAAAGGAGTGAGGAGTAAAAAGCTTGCTTCCTGGGATGTCAGCGTCGGGCCCGCTCTAGTTCGAGGGCGCGCTGCTCCCACTGCTTGGCCTTGGCCTCGATGGCGCGGACGCGGTCCTTCATCTTCGCGGCCTTGGCCCGGAGCTTGGCCGCCTTCTCCCGGTTCTTGGCGGCCTTTTCGGCCCGACCCGCCCGGCGGGAGGCCTCCTTTGCGGACTTGACTTGGTCCCTCGCTCGCTGCACGGATTGGTCGGCCATGCTAGTGCCCTCCTCTGGATTCTGGTTGCGCTATAAGTATATTTCGAGAACGGGGGAAGGGGGGTCCGGAGGCTACCGACCCTCGGTCCTAGCGACCCGGACGAGGGCCTTGGCGCTCCCGCATTTCGGGCACGCGTGGGCGGACGTGGCGGAGACGAAGGTGCCGCACTTGGCCTCCCCCATGCACAGGATCTCGTAGTAGACCTCCTTGCCCTCCAGGTCCTCGAAGAGGTGGCCGGAGGCGTCGCCCACGGCGGCCACGAGGGGTCCGAGGGGGGCGGCGTCCACGTAGCCGCCGGGGAGCTCCTGGAGGAGGTCGCCATCCTGAGAGTACACCAGCAGCTGCTGAGGCCCCGAGGTCACCACGGTCCGATCGCTGCGGACCCCGGCCGTGTCGGGGCTCAGGGGCCGCTCCCAGTCGATGGACCCGCCGTGCCCCAACGCTTGGAGGCTTCCCTCAGTCCACAGGAGGGGGCGACTGCCGCCGCTGAGGCCGCGGACGGGCTGCCCCGCCTCCACCCGCCAGAGGGATTCTCCGGAATCGCCAAGACACGCGACGGCGTCGCGGAGGGCCACGAGGACGCCCTCGTCGGTGGCGGCCGCTGCCAGGGGACGGTCGAAGCCCGCCTGCTCCCAGGAGACCTGCCCGCTGCGAGTGATGGCCAGCACCCGGTCCTCCGTTGCCACCGCGAAGGCGATGCCGCCGCTGAGGCTCCGGACGGGGGCATCGAGGGGGACCCGGGCGACGATGGAGCCGAGGCTGCTGAGCAGGGTCAGCCCCGCGGGCGTGGGGAGCGCCAGGACATCGCCCGAGGCCGCGATGCGGGGCAGGGACGGAGTGGCCGCCACGCTCCAGGCCTTGACCCCCGTGAAGGCGTACGCCACGATGGTGTCCGCGGTGAGGAAGGCGACGGCGTCCCGCAGGACGGCGCAGCTCTTCCCTGGAGAGGGGAGCGCCCGCTCCCAGAGGTGTTCAATGGCCACGCGCTCGCAAGCGTGGCGCGGTAGATAACGGTTGCTTTGAGCGTCCGCAGGGGCGCCTGTTCTTCCGGGAGAGAATCATCCCCGATAACCTGGAATGAACGTATTTAACGGCCGAGACTCCAAGCGGACAAGAGCTTCGAACTGAAGGTCTACGCGCGGTGGAGTTTCCTCCATGGACGTCGACGATTTCCGAAAGGCGGCGGGCACCCTGGCGACCCGGCAAGGGTTGGCCCTCATCCGGGCTCTCCGCGACGGCGAGTGGCACATCGCCAGCGACGTGGCCGCCCACGCGGACGTCCACATCTCGACCGCCACGAAGCACCTGGCCGCCCTCCATGAGGCCGGCATCCTGCGGCGGCAGGAGACCCGGGCGAAGACCGGGACCACCTACGCCTACCGCCTCCCGTCCGAGACGGTGACGCTCTCCCTCAGCCTGGGAGAGGCGGACGAGGCGGGGACGGCGGGGGACGCCTGCCGCCGGTTCGTGGCCGCCGCGATCCAAAACGCCGAGTCCCTGGGGTGGAAGGGCATCGGGCCGCGGGTGGTCCGCCTCCTGAAAGAGACGTTCCCCGACGAGCTGGCGGAATGTCCCCAGGGGCGTTGGGAGGACTGCATGGACACCCTCCTGGGCGACGTGGAGAACGCGAGCCCGGAGCGCCTGGTGGGCATCCTGAGGGCCATCCGGGCCGCCTTCGAGACCGCGCTGGGTCCCATCACCTCCGAGCGGGTGTTCCTGGCCGCCCTCGAAGAGCTGCGGGAGGACAAGCTGCTGGAATCCATCCCCGCGGACCTCTTCTACCGGGAGGAGGCGACGGCGTGATCGGCGACCGCGTTCCCTCGGGCGTCCGGGGTATGGACGACCTCATCGAGGGGGGCTTCCCCCCGCACAGCGTCAACCTCGTCACGGGCCCCGCGGGGAGCGGGAAGAGCCTCTTCGCCCTCCACTACTTCTGGAACGGCTACACGGAATACGGGGACCCGGGGGCCTTCTTGGTCCTCGAGGAGAGCCGCCCGAACATCGAGCGGGTCATGGCGGGGTTCGGGATGGACCTGGCCCCCCATGAGGACGAGGGGAAGCTCCACCTCATCGATCTCGGGCGCATCCGGCGGGGCTCCGGGCGGACCGTCGTGGGCTTTCATGAGCTCCGAGACTTCCTCCGGGCCTTCATCCCGACGTCGGGGATCACCCGCCTCGTCATCGACTCCCTCCCCGTCGTGGGCCTCTACTACCGCGACTCGGAGGAGTTCCGGGAGGAGATGTTCACCTTCGCCCGGTTCCTCCGGGACCAGGGGGTCACGCCCCTCTTGATCTCGGAGTCCATCGAGGACGGCGGGCTCACCCGGTATGGGATCGAGCAGTTCGTCGCGGACTCCTTCATCGTCCTCGGGTTGGACGAGGTCAAGGGCGAGCTGCGCCGCACCGTCACCGTGCGGAAGATGCGGTTCACGAAGCACGACACCGCGAAGCATCCCCTGTTCATCACGGCCCGGGGGATGGAGATCAGCGCGGAGGAGCGGGTGGTCGCGTGACGGTCCGCCTGCCCACGGGCACCCCGGTCCTGGACAACCTCCTCGGCGGGGGGATCGTCCGGGGACTCAGCATCGTGCTCCAGGGGCCCGCGGGGGAGGAGAAGGAGACCGTGGCGTGGCAGTTCCTCAAGCGCGGGCTGGAGGAGGGCGAGGGCGCCCTCGTGGTGCTCTCGTCCATGTCGCCCGACAAGTTCCGCGAGCGGATGGCGGAGCTGGGGGTGGACATCTCGACCCTCGAAGGGGAGGGCCGCGTGATCATCGTGGACTGGTACTCCTACCTGAAGGAGAGCGTCTCCGACATCGAGGACGAGGGGTCCGTCCTGAAGGTCTCCGTGGACCTCACGAATGTGGGGATCGCGGTGACGTGGGCCCTGACCCGCCTCCCGGAATCGGCGGGGGTTCGAGCCGTCCTCGACATCGTCTCCCCCGCCCTGAACGCCTACGACCTCCAGGAGGTCTTCTCCTTCGCCCAGGTCACCAAGGCCAAGCTGGAGAAGCGGGGCGCCACGAGCCTCTTCCTCATCCAGAAGGAGGTCCACGACACCGCGACCCTCTCCAACATCCAGCAGCCCTTCGACGGCGTCATCGACATCGAGCGGGTCCGGGAGGGGGACGAGATCCTGCGGAAGATCGGGGTCCCGTCGATGCGGGGGTCGCCGCCCTCATCGAAATACGTCCCTCTCGCGGAGGCGGAGGTCGCGCCGAAGAAGGCCGCGCCGCAACCGCCCCCGCAACCCGAGGAGACGCCCCCGCCAGCCTCGGACGTTACGGGAGGACTCCACGCGGCCGTGAAGAAGGATCCGAAGGACCCCGAAGGATGGATGGCCCTCGCCTGGTCGGAGCTCCTCTCCGGCAACGCGGGGAAGGCCCTGAAGTACCTCGACGCGGTGACACGGCTCAACCCCGACCACCAGGACGCTTGGCGGGCGAAGGCGAAGGCCTACGACCAGCTCGGCCTGGACGAGCAGGCAGACGACGCCCGTCAGAAGGCCGGGATGCAGAAGCCGTCGAAATCAAAGGCGGGCGGAACCCGCACATGCCCCTCCTGCGGGACCGAGCTCAGCACGAGGGACGACTTCTGCTACGGGTGTGGTGCGGACCTCCCGAAGGTGGACGACGCGAGGTTCAGCGCCCTCATGAGCACAGTCAACAAGCGGCTCGACCGGGACGAGGAGGACCTCGACGCCCTCTTCGTGAAGGGCGCCGCGATGGCGAAGCTGGAGCGGTGGGCCGAGGCGGCGGAGTTGCTGAACCTCGTCACGAAGCACGATCCCGCGTACCCGGGAGTCTGGATTCTGAAGGCGAAGGTGTACGCGCGCCTCGGCAAGCCGAAGATGGCGAAGGCGTGCCGGGAGCGGGCCCTCACGATGATGGGGCAGGAGCGCGTGGACACCACGGGACCGCGCGCCCGCCTGGCGCAGCGGGAGGCCCCCGAGCCGAAGCGTCCCACGCCAGAGCCCCCCAAGCCCGACCCGGAGCGGGGGCTCGTGAACGGCCTCCGCAGGGAGCGCCTCGCCCCTCCGAAGGGCCGCGTGAACGGTCTGACGAACGGCGCGAGGGGACGAACGAACGGGTTGGTGAACGGCCGCGGGCGGACCAACGGGCTCGTCAACGGTATGGGTCGGACCAATGGGCTCGTCAATGGTCGCGGGCGGACCAACGGCCTCGTCAACGGCCGCGGGCGGACGAATGGCGTCGTGAACGGCCTCACGAGCGCCCGGGTGGGGTTGGAGGACGGCCTCACCAACGGGTCCGGGTTCACGAACGGCCTCGCGGGGCACCGGTACCAGCGAGACAGCCGGCGCCAAGGATGGAAGCTCTACCTCGTCCCGGCCCTCGCGGTCCTCCTCCTCCTCACCCCGCTCATCTCACCCGCGACCTTCGAGGTCACGGGCGTGATCCGCATCGACGGGAACTTCAGCGACTGGGACGAGGTCCGCCGCACCGTCGTGCAATCCAACATGGCCCTCAATCCGAACATCGACATCCTCGAGGTCTCCGTGGAGGACAAGGGCAACTACCTCTCGTTCTACGTGGAGGTGAGCGGGACGATCCTCCAGGGAAACCCCACCACGCAGAAGAGCGACGCCATCCACATCTTCATCGATCTGGATCGGACTCCGGACACGGGCTACCGGGTCATGGGGACCGGCGCGGACTACGCCCTCGAGGTGTACGGCGCGGGCGGCTTGGCGTCCAAGGCCCGCCTCCTCCAGTTCGACGCCAACGCCGACCGCGACGATTGGAACGGCTGGCTGCAGGAGGGGACCGTCTTGGCCCAGGCCGTGGAGGCCGCCTTGGAGACCCAGGTCTACTGGCCCACGATGCTGAGCGATCCGGTGGACGTGGATGTGGTGGTCCATGCGAAGAGCTGGGACGGTTCGGAGGACTTCGCGGACTACGTCCTCGGGACGACGGAAGGCCTACTCCTCGTCCAACAGATGAGCGCCGTTCCGACCCAGACGCTGAGCGGGGTGAACCAGCCCCTCCTCGAGCTGGAATTCACAGCGACACACGGGACCGTGGAAGTGCTGGGTCTCGATGTGGAGGTCTCCGGCACGGCGACCCCCGCGGACATCAGCGCCGTGAAGCTCGTGGACGCCACGGGGACGGTGGTGTCCCAGCGGATACTCATCGGGGACACCGTCTCCTTTGACGCCTCGTTCACCGTCGCGCCGGGCGCGCCGCTGCGATACCTCGTCGTCGGCGACCTGGCTGCCACCGGGAGCGGGGCGACGGTCGGCGCCTCCCTGCGCCACAACGGCGACCTCCGCCTTGGCAACGGCACGGCCACCCTGAGGACCCTCCCGGGCACCTACGAGCGGGGCTACGTGGAGCTCGTGCCGCCGGACGTCGTCATCGACGGCGGCTTCGCGGACTGGATGGGCGGGGCCCTGGACTCGGATGACGAGGCGGAGGTGTCCGGGCACCAGCGGATCGATCTGAACCGCTACCATGCCTCGAACGACAACGCCAGCGCGTCCTTCTACCTCAGGGTGGACGGGGAGATTCTGGCGGGCGCTGCGGTGCCCTCCTACACGCCCACCGTGCCCTCCGGCGGCGGTCCAGTCGTTGTGGACAGCGACCGCGACTCGGTCCCGGACTCCCAGGACGGGCCCAACGGGGACGGCACGCGTCCCTTCGACTTCAACAACGACGGGACCACGGACCTCCAATCCGGCTCTGACTTCGACGGGGATGGGATCCTCGACTACCCCACTGGCCCAGACCTCTGGAGGAACACGACCATCCCCGCGAACTACCCCGCCCCTTACGCCAACCGGTCGGTGAGCCTGTACATCGGGCCGAAAACGCTCCCGGTGAATCGCGGGGAGGACGTGGCGCGGATCTTCATTGACGTCGACGAGATTCCTGGGACCGGATACGCCATCGGCTCTGGGTACGCGGACTACATGATTGAGGTCGAAGGGAAGCATGGGGAGGTCTACCGAAGCCAGCTGTACGAGCACGTGGGTGCCGCTCCAGGCCAGTGGATGTGGGCCTCGACGGGAGACACCCCCGCCATGACCGATTACAGCCAGCTGGAAGTGCAGGTGCCCCTCGCCACCCTGGGCCTAGGACCCGGGGACGGGTTCGGGGCCTTCTTCCACACCGTCGCGTGGCGCCAGACTGGGGAGGACGTATCGGACGCAATGCTCACGAACGTCACGACCCGCGGGAGCCCGGGGACCGGCACACGGCACTATGCGGACTCGAACGGGGGCTACGGTCTCGTCGCTCCCGATGGCGGGACCATCGACATCACCATCGACGGGGTCATCGACGAAGCTTCGGAGACCGATTGGACATCGACCGCGAAAACGGACACATACGGCTCGAATCTGAGGGTCTACGTCGTCTATAACGCCACAGAGCTCTTCGTCGCGGTCGAGGTCCTAGCGCAGGGTACGGGGTCGGGCACGAACTCGGACTACGCCGAAATCACCTTCGACACCTCCCATGACGACGGCACGGCCCCACAGACGGACGACTACAAGTTCAGCCTGTCCAAGCCAACTGGGAACCCCACCCTTTCCGACGATCAGGGGACGGGAAGTGGGTGGAACCAGGCGTTCACCACCGATGAATGGGGAGGGGATGCGGACGACACTGACACCTACGTGACCTATGAATTCAACATCAGCCTGACCTACGTCTTCGGCACGAGCACCCCCTCAGAAGGGGACATCGCGGGATTCTCAGTCCACGTCTACAATTCGACGGGAAACGTCTACTACTACTGGCCCGACGCGAACGGTGCAGGTCAGACCAACGGGCGAGAGGACAGCCCCGATGAGTGGGGGGACCTGTTCTACAAGAAGCCCCGCCTGGTCATCAACGAGGTCTCGCCCCTCACGTCCACGGACTGGGTGGAGCTGTACAACGGGGGGGACTCCATCGACATCAACGGAATCGTGCTCTCCGATCAGGACGGATTCACCTGGAAGCGCGGCTCGTCCCTCGTTGTCCCGAACGGCGTGTACCTCGTCCTGAAGGACGGCTCTGGAACCGATGACACGGACTTCTCGGATGGAAAGGGGACGATCTACATCGGCACGACGGAGTTCTCGACTACTGGCGAGGACGTTCTCCTGAAGTTCGGAGGGAACGACATGGGACTCGACTGCGTCGAGTACGGGACGGGTGGGGATGTCCAGAGCTGCCCCACGGATCCCGCCTCAGAGAACTCCTGGTCCGGGACGCTAGACGCTCCCACCGGAAGCGACTCCGTCGGCCGCGACAAGTCAAGCTCCGACACGAACAGCGCCAGCGACTGGGATAACACGAGCGGGCCCGATGTGGACCAGACGACCGAGGCCCACGTGAACTACCTGGCGTCGCTGACGGTAATCGGAACCGACCAAGCCCCCGCTAGCGTGGTCCAAGGGGAGCAGACGGTGGTCATGCTGAACCTGACCCTGACCGCCGACTACGGCTGGATTGAGATAACGGCCCTGGACGTGAACCGGACAGGCACAAGTTCTACAGAAGCTGACGTGTCGGCAGCCACCCTGTGGGACGACGTGAACGGCAACGGCCAGTACGACTCCGGCACGGACACGTTCCTCGCATCGGGGAGCTACTCCGGCGGGTACTATGACTTCACCGGGCTGTCGATTTTCGCCCAGAGCGGGAACCCTGAATACCTTCTCATCCTGTACAACATCTCCTCCAGTGCGAATACGGGCGTGACCGTGGGCGCGAGAATCGACGGGGAGGCAAACGTCACCGTGTCGAGTCCGGACAGCGTCGCCAGCCTCTCCGCCGTCCAGTCGACCAACTCGACGATTCAAGGGAACCAGCTCACCGTTGCAGGGACAGACCAGGCGCCGGCGACCATCTATCAGGGGCAGACCGAAGTCGTGATGCTGAACCTCACGCTGTCCACATCCTGGGGGTCGCTCACCGTGACGGAAATCGACGTCAACCGCACGGGGAACAGCACGGCCGAAACCGACCTGTCGGAGGTTACTCTCTGGGACGATGTGAACGACAACGGGATCTTTGACTCGGGAACGGACACCTTCCTAGCGGTGGGGACGTATTCGAATGGCAACTACACGTTCTCGAGCCTCTCCATCAGCGTGACCGCGGGGACCGACGAGGGTATCCTCGTGATGTACAATGTCTCCGCAACGGCCAACACTGACGTGACGGTGGGGGCGAGAATCGACGGCGCCGCGAATGTCACCGTCACGAGCCCGGACAGCGTCGCCTCGTTCTCTCCCATCCAGTCCACTAACTCCACTATACAAGGGGACGTGCTGTCCGTCAGCGGCGTCGACCGGGCCCCATCCAGCGTCGCGGCGGGCACGAACAACGTTGTCATGCTCTGGGTGAACTTCTCGGCGAACTACGGCTCCCTTACGGTGACACAAATCGAGGTCAATCGAACGGGCACTAGCACGAGCGCGGGAGACATCGCCGCCGCCAATCTCTACCTAGACGACAATAACGATGGGGACTACGATCCCGGCGTAGACGACTTAATCGCGGTGGGATCCTACAGCAACGGCGTCTACACGTTTTCCAGCCTGAACGAGGTCATAGACACGGGGGCCGACCGCGGGTACCTCATCATGTACAACATCTCCGAATCGGCCAACACCGGCGTGACGGTGGGCGCGAGGATTGATGGGGCGACCAACATCACGGTGGCGAGCCCGGACAGTGTTGCTTCCTTCACCGCACTACAGTCCACGAACACGACCATCAATGCTGTTGTCCTCACGGTCGCCGGGACCGACAATGCCCCTGCCACCGTGGAACAGGGCCAAACTGAGGTCCTGATGCTAAACCTCACTCTATCGGCCAATGCCGGAGTGGCCACGGTGACAGGGATCGACGTGAACCGGACGGGAACGAGCAGCGCGGAAGGCGACATCTCCGCGGCGACCCTCTGGGATGATGCGAACGACAACGGTGTCTTCGACTCGGGTACGGATACGTTCCTGGCGGCCGGCACCTATTCGGACGGCTACTACGCTTTCTCCGGACTCTCCTTCGACGTCGCCAGTGGGACCCCCGAAAGGCTCCTCATCCTCTACAACATGTCGGCGACGTCGAACACGGGTGTCACGGTTGGGGCGCGTATCGATGGGGAAGACAACATCACTCTCTCCGGGTCCGCCACCGTATCCTCCTTCTCACCGATTCAGTCGACGAACACGACGATCAACGGAAACGAACTCTCGGTATACGGCGGTGACGCCGCCTTCAGCGTCGTATTCCAGGGAGAGAAGTTCGCGGAGATGCTGAACCTCACCCTCTCCGCGTCCCTCAGCTCCGTGACGGTGACGCAGATCGAGGTCACCAAGACGGGAACGAGCAGCCAGGCGAGCGACATCGACGCAGCGGTGTTGTACGATGACGTCAACGGAGACGGGGACTATGACGCGGGGACGGACACCTACCTCGCGACCGCGACGTACTCGGCCGGCGTCTACACGTTCTCAAGCCTCTCCATCACCGTGAATTCTGGGACGGACGAGACCCTCCTCATCATGTACAACATCTCCGCCAGTGCCACCCTCGACGTGACCGTTGGGGCGAAGATAGACGGAGCCTCCGACATCACGGTGACGAGCCCGGACACGGTGGCATCCTTCAGCGCCATCAGCTCCACGAACGCCCTGATCCGTAGCTCTGACGTGTTCGTCATTGAGACGAGCGGGGAGGTCTACGAGTCCACGGACGGAGGTAAGAGCTTCACATACCAAGGAGACGCGAGCAGCGCCTTCGTCGCAATCGTGGCGAACCGGAGCAACACGGACCTCTACGCCTTCGTCGACAACGGTTCAGTCTACCTCTCCACGGATTCTGGCCAGTCGTGGACGTGGCGGGGCGACGGGTACTCGGGGGCCTCGAACGGCGAAGACATCACCATCGACGCGAATGACGACATCTACATCGTTCGAGTGACGGGACTGGTCTACAAGTCCACGGACGGCGGGGCGAACTTCGTGAGTCAGGGTGATGCGGGCAACAACCTCGTCGGCCTCGAGGCGA
>CAYFXO010000025.1:0-344 GCA_964347125.1 uncultured Methanomassiliicoccales archaeon
CTCGACGTGCAACCCATCTTCTTCCTGATGGAGGCGCCGGCAGGGACCTACGCCACGCCACTTGCACGGAGGAGCCAGACGGCCAGCGCCACGGCCCACCGCATCGTGAGCGCGATGTTGCGCCGGAATCTGGAGCCTTTGAATCACCTCCTCGGCGCCGTCCTCTTCAGTTGCGAGGCGGCCCTTGGGTCCATCGCCGCGACGGGTCCGAGTCTGAAGGTGGCCATCGCCGCTCGGCACTCGTGAGGCCGTCCGTCGAGTCGCCGATCTCCGCGGCTGCGCCGCTCCGTGCGGGCCTCTCCGCCTCGGACCCGCGACGCGTCGCGCGGCCGAGGCACAAGGCC
>CAYFXO010000025.1:354-7748 GCA_964347125.1 uncultured Methanomassiliicoccales archaeon
CGGCACTCGGGAGGCCGTCCGTCGAGTCGCCGGCGACGCGGAACGACATCGGCCGGGCGGCGAGGCCTCAGGCCCCTCGGGATGACACGTTGCTTACGGGCAGAACCGCGAGGAAATTGCCATATACTAGCCCCTCCTCCTTCGCTCCCGGTTCCGTGACGAGCCTCCAGCTAGGGTATCTTCTGGCCGCCTCCCTCGTGTCCGGAGCGGTCACCTTCTTCACCGTCCCCTGGCTGATCAAGAACCTGCAGGGGACGAGCGCCATGGGGCGGGACCTCAACAAGCCGGACGCGCCCCTCATCCCGGAGATGGGCGGCCTCGCCGTCGTCATCGGGTTCTACGTCGGGGTGAGCGCCCTGCTCCTCCTCAGCGACGACGCCTTTCCCGGGGAGTACCTCTACGCCTCCCTCCTCGCAGTCCTGGGGGCGGGGGTAGTCGGGATGATGGACGACCTCTTCAACCTCCGCCAGCGGATCAAGGCGGTCCTCCCCTTCGCCTTCGCCCTCCCCATGGGCGCCCTGGTCTTCGCCAGCGGCAACACGACCCTCCTCGGCTTCGACATCGGCCTCCTGATGATTCTCGCCGTCCCCTTCGGGGTCACCTCCGCCGCGAACGCCGCGAACATGTTGGAGGGGTTCAACGGCCTCGGGGCGGGGCTGGGCATCCTCATGACGGGCACGATGATCGTGATCTCGCTCCTCTACGGCGCCCAGGAGGGCCTCTTCCTCCTGTTCCCCCTCCTCGGGGCCCTCGTGGCGTTCCTGTGGTTCAACCGCTACCCGTCCCGCATCTTCCCGGGGGACTCCATGACCCTCTTCGTGGGGGCCAGCCTCGCCGCCGCCACCATCATCTCCACCCCGTCCTTGAAGACCATCGGCGCCCTCCTGTTCGCTCCCATGATCGTGGAGTTCTTCCTGAAGGCCAAGGGGCGCTTTGGCGGGGAGAACTACGGGCGCCCGGACGCGGAGGGGGTGCTCCACTACACGGGGAAGACGGAATCTCTCGCTCACTTCGTCATGAAGCGGAGGCGCGTGACTGAGCCCCAGCTCGTGCGGCTGTTCTGGGGCGTGGAGGCCGCAGTGTGCATCGCAGCAATTCTCCTGGCCATCCTCTGGCAGGCGTGAAGGCCTGCACCTTGGTCTACTCCTACTACCCCTTCGACCCTCGGGTCCGTCGGGAGGTGGACCACCTCCGCCGGCTGGGCGTCGAGATGGACGTCATCTGCCTCCGCGCCGAGGGCGAGCCCGCCCGCGAGGACATCCAGGGGGTCCAAGTCCACCGCCTGCCGATTCAGGCAATCCGCGGGGGGAAGGCCCGCTACGCGTTCCAGTACGTCCTCCATTTCCTCATGTCCGCCCTCCTGTTCCTGAAGCTGGGCCTTCGGCGGCGGTACCACGTGGTCCACGTCCATTCGCTCCCGGACTTCGAGGTCTTCGCCGCGTGGACGGCCCGCCTGTGGGGCGGGAAGCTCCTCCTGGACCTCCACGAACTATTCCCGGAGATCTTCATGGCCCGCTTCCGCCGGGGGCCGAAGGCGTCACTGACGTCCCTCGTCCGATTCCTGGAGGCGGCGAGCATGTCGGTGGCCGACCGGGTCCTTACCGTCAACGACCGCACCCGGGCCATCCTGGTCGCACGGGGCTGCCCGACGGACAAGCTGGATGTCGTGATGAACTCGCCCGACGAGACGGTCTACCGCCCGGGGGTCGTCATGGAGGAGGCCCACGAGGGGTTGCGCCTCGTCTACGTGGGCGGCATCAACCCGGAAAGGGACCTGGGAATCCTCGTCCGCGCGACGGCGGCGGTGGCGGCCTCCGAATCCGTCGAGCTGCACATCGTGGGCTATGGCGCTCGAGAGAACGTGGAGGTCTTGCGTCGCCTTGCGGCGGACCTCGGCCTGGGCGAGAAGATCCATTTCGGGGACTCCGTGCCCCAGGAGGAGGTGTTGCGGTTCCTGAGGGCCTCTGACGTCGGGGTGGTCACCTATGAGAGGAACCCTCTGACGGAAGTCGCCGTCCCCAACAAGGTCTTCGAGTACATCCAAGCGGGGAAGCCCCTCGTGCTCCCCGACCTCCCCACCCTGCGCGAGCTCTTCGAGGGAGGGGCCCTGTTCTACGCCCCGGGGGACGCCCGCGATCTGGGGGCCCAGATACTCTCGATATGGAAGCAAACGGTCGATGTGGGCGCGTTGCAGCGTAGAGCGAGAAAGGTGTATGAGGCCTCTCGCTGGCAGGTGATGGGGAGTCGCTTGGAAGGGGCCTACCGGGCCCTCCTCGGCCTTCCACGGCGCGCTGAGAGTCGGGAGCCGCCGGAGGCTTGATGGTGAGAAACATCCCCTTACTGTGGAGGCTCAATCGGCCCACTGCGAGCGTCGGCTCGACCCATGCCCCAGGGTCTACTGCCTCTGAGATGAACCCATGGTGAAGACCGTCGTCCTCCCGACATCCACGGACTTCCGTCGGCCCGCGGCTGGTGGCACCGAGTCCTACGTCCGGGGCCTCGTGAAGCACCTGCCGCGGAAGGGGGTGGACGTGCGCGTTGCGGGTGTCGGGGCGGCGGCCGCGCCTCGCAAAGACGACGGACACGTCACGCATCTCGCCATCGCGGGGCGAGCCCAGTCGGAGGCCCGATTCACCCTGCGCCTCGTCCTGGGCAGGCGCAAGGCCCTTCAGAGGCTCCCCGACGAGTCGGTGGTCCTGGGAAACGCGGAGCACTACTGCCTCCCCTTCGTTGCCCCCCGCAAGCTCTGTCCCGTGGTCCTGGTGGCCCACGGCGCTGTCGGGCCGACAATGCGCCAACGGAAGAGCGCCCTGTACTCATCCCTGTACGAGCGGTTCGTGGAGCGTCCCGTGGCCCGCCGCGCGGATCGAATCGTTGCGGTTAACACGGAGGCATACGCGTATTACCGCCAGAAGTACCCGGCTCGCCGGGACCGCATCCGTCACATCCCGGTCCCAGTGGACACGATACTCTTCGCTCCGAGAGCCCAGCGCGAGGCTCGGGAACGGTGGGATCTGGACCCGGCGGCCAGGATCGTCCTCTATGTCGGTCGCCTGGCGCCGGAGAAGCGGGTGCACCTCGTCGTGGGCGCCTTTCGAAGGCTGGCGGCCTCCGAGGAGGACCTCTTGCTGCTCGTCGCGGGGGACGGACCCGACCGTTCCCGTCTGGAGGCCCTCGCATCGCAGTCAGTGTCGGGGAGGGTGAGGTTCTTGGGGAACCGGCCGCGGCCGGAAATCCCCGCCCTCATGAACGCCGCGGACGTGCTTGTCCTCACGTCGCGCCGGGAGGCTATGCCTACCGTAGTGCTGGAGGGCCTCGCGTGCGGCGTCCCGGTGGTTTCCACGGAGGTGGGAGATGTGCCCCGATTCCTCGACGAGGGCCGAACCGGGTATGTGGTCGAGGCCAACGAGGAGGCCATCAGCGAAGGAATCAAGAAGGGGGTGTCCCTTCGTGGCACCTGCACAGCGGACTGCGTGGGGACCGCGAAGCGGTACAGCTGGGATGCGCTGATCGGGGATATTGTCGAGGTCTGCGATGAAGCTGCCCAAGAAGACTAGCTACCTCATCTTCCTGGCCATCGGGCTGCTGAACCTGCTCCTGCGGTGGCCGCGGGCCACCCATGAGAGCGGGGTGGACAGCTTCGTGTGGCACGGCCTGGCCACGTCCATCGCCAGCACGGGCAACGCTCTCTTCGTCCTGAACCCCCTCTCCTACCTGGGGCTCTACCCCCTGAGCCACCCGAGCGGGAGCCTCTTTTGGTCCAGCGGGTTCTCCCTGGCCTCGGGCCTCCCCCTGGAGTGGTCCATCTACGTCCTGAACCTGGTCGTCGCCCTCATCGGGATGCTCGGGGGCTTCATGTTGGCCCGGGAGTTCTGGGACAACGACGCGTTCTGCCTCCTTGTCGCCCTCCTCTTCTCCACCGCCCCCGAGTTCGTCATCTCCCTGATCTGGCAGATGCCCACCCGCATCATGTTCACCGCCCTCATCCCGTTCTTCCTCTGGGCCCTCGTCCGGACCCACCGGACGGGGATGTTGCGGTATCTGGCCATCGCGGTCCTCGCCCTCCTCTTGATGATGTCCTTCCACCGCCTCACCGTCCTCATGGTGATCGTCGTCATCGCGTACGTGCTCACGTACCTCCTCCTCGTGACTGCGCGGGTCATCCGCCTGCGGTTCCCCGCCTTCCTGTTGAGCCCGGATTGGCGGCGGCGGGTGCCCTACCTTGCCCTCGGTGTCTTCTTCCTCATCGTGGTCCTCGTGTTCCTCGCCACCGACGTCCTGCAGGAGTACTCCGAGGGACGGTTCGGCAGCGGGGACGCCCCGCCGACTCAGCTCCTGAACCTCTCCGTGAGCCTCATGCGGAGCGCCGGCCTCCTCCTCCCCCTCGTCCTCGTGGGGGTCGTCGCCGTCTCCCGGCGGCGGAACAAGGATCTACGGGAGCCCCTCATCCTCATCATCCTCCTCTGCCTCATCCCGACCCTCCTCCTCCGGCAGTACACCGGGTACTACACGATCCCATTCACGTCCCTCTTCATCGGGTTCGGCGTCCTAGCGGTCCTCCTCCGGACCCGCCGGAAGCGCCTCCGGATGGCCGCGGCCGCGGGCGTGGTGACGTTCCTCCTGGCCTCCACGGTGATGATTGTGGACTATGACCTGTCCGTCGGGACCACCCTCTCCCCCGAGACGTACGGCACGGCCCTCTACGTGAACGACCGGGTGGCGGGGAGCATCCTGGCCAACGACGGCCTCCATGGCGCCCGCCTCAGCGCGATCGCCGGGGCCGCATACCTCCCCGTGGGCGGGGCGACCACCCCCTTCCAGTCCCCCGAGCTCCTCGTGTTCGGCTTCGAGAGCCCCGGTGACCTGAACATCGTCCAGGTGCCCCTCGTCGAGCTCACGGTGGAATCCGACTCGCCCTTCGTCCTGGTGGGGGTGCACGCGGAGCTGGACTGGGCCCTCATGTACAACCACAACGTGAGTGAGATCCCACGGGCCTACGACAAGTACAACGTGACCCACCTATACGAGGTCAAAGGCTTCTACGAGGGGTACTACGCCTACGGGAACTTCTACCGGGACCGGTTCCTCTCCATCACGACCCACGACTTCCGCTACAAGATCTTCGAGTCGACAGAGGAAACCCTCTGGTACCTGGGCTGAGGGCCATCGTCAACCCCGTCACGGTCGAAAGGGCGCTCCCGCCGTGGGGTCGCCCTTGCCTCACCGGTCTCGGTGGGCCGCCTCGGCGGATCGCGCCCTGATGGGGCGGGGCCGTTTCGGGGTCGGTTCCACCTCCCGCCTCGGCGGGTCCGGCCGGACGGGGGCCCACGGGGCGTAGTGGGGCTCCCGCTCGAACCCCTTCCGACCGGAACGGATCAGGACCCCGAGGAGATGGAGGGGAGAGAGCAGTCGCCCCGCGGTGTACAGGACGAAGTACACCAGGTGCCGCGGCTGCTTCCATCCCTTCTTCAGATGGATGAAGAACCTCCGAAGGTCCCCCACGACGGTGTGGTAGAGCTTGGGCGTCCGGAAGTGGTAGAGGGGGGTGGTGTAGCTGTACCAGAACACGGCGGGCGCCCGGAGGAGCGGATCCTCTCGCGGGGGTTTCGGGGCTGGGACGACTTCCTCGTAGATGCCGTCCTCCAGTTGCCCCTTCCCGAAGCGGCGGGCCCGGTTCGACATGATCATGTCCTCCGAGTTCACCATGTCCTCGGGGTAGCCGCCGAACCGCAGGAAGGCCTCGCGGCGGTGGATGTGGATGTGCTCGCCTTGCGAGGCCGCCATCCAGTCCGCGCCGTGGGCGAGCCGGGCGAAGGTCTCCTGGTTGAGGCGCGCCACGACGCCGTCGTCGTCATCGTTGAAGATCACCCACGCGCTCGTGGCCCGCTTTGCGCCCAGGTTCCGGGCCCGGGACCGGGTGTCGCGCACGGTGGAGGGGACCTCCACGTAGTCCGCTTCGTGCTCGACGCAGAGGTCGCGAATGAAGCGGGCGGTCTCCTCGTTGGTGACGGTGTTGACAATGATGACCTCGTCGTAGCCCGCCTTCGTCCAGATGGGGATGCGGGGCGCGAGATGGTGCCCCCGGTTCCTTGACGCGACGATGAGGGAGACTAATCCCATTTCCCTGTCCTCTCGATGCCACCCGTGACGACCCCGCCTCCCCGGGAGGCCCGGCAGAGCCGAACCCCACCTTCAGGCCCATCGCGCACAACGGGCGGATGGCCGCCGGTAGGGGGTAGAGGTCGCAGGGCTCCCTTAAAGGTAACGCTGGCGCGGCCAAACCCGAAGACCGCCCCTCACACAACCTCGTCGTAAAGCCGCTCGATCCTCTGGAGGTGGTCCTCCATCCCGTAGCGCGCCACGGCGTGCCGGTGGGCGGCCGCGCCCATCTCCGCCTGGAGGGAGTCCTCCGTGAGGAGGGCGCGGAGGGGTCCCCACCACGCGTCCTCGTCGAGCGGGTCGAGGACATGGCCTTGCTCGCCGTCTGAGAGCAGCTCCTCCGCCCCGCCCGACCTCGACACGAGGGGCGGCGTCCCCAGGGCCAGGGACTCGTAGACGGCGAAGGGGGAGTTCTCGGCGCACAGGGAGGGCAGGAGGAGGGCCCGGGCCCGCCCAATCCGGTTCAGGGTCTCCGCGTGGGGGAGCCGCCCGTGCACCGCCACGCGGTCGTCCAGTCCCCACGCCGTCGCCTGCGCCTTCAGGGAATCCAGGGAGGGGCCGTCCCCCACGAGGTCCAGGCGGGCATCCACGTCCTCGTCCTTCGCCCGCTTCAGGAGACGCAGCCCGAGGGAGGGATTCTTGTAGTCCACCATGCGGCCGACGTAGAGGAAGGAGGGCGGCCTCGCGGACCCGCCGGGTGGGGGAGCCTGCGGCACCTCCACGCCGTGGGGGAGGACGCGGACCTTGTCGGCCCCGGGGAAGCCCCGCTCCCGGAGGGTGCGGACCAGGAACTCGGACGGACTGATGAAGATCCGGACCTTGGCGGCGAGCTGGGCGACGAGGCGGCGCTTGATCCTCAGGTTCACCCCTCCCCACAGCCGCAGGGGCGGGTCGAAGCAGCAGCGCGCGCTCTCCGCCGTGCACGCCTCCTTCGCGACGGGATCGTAGAGCATCCCGCGGTTGCACACGGGCCAGTGGTCGTGAAGGTGGGCCACCGTCGGCGCCCGGAGCGCGTGGACGAGGGGGGACAGGAGGATGGTGGAGTGGAGGTTGTGGAGGTGGATGACGTCCGGAGGGTGGGCGGCGAACACCCGGTGGATGCGCCGGGCCATGGGGTTGTACGTGTAGCCGAGGAGCCGGCCCGTGGCCCGGGAGAGCGGGGGGGTCTGGGTGACCCGGTGCACCCGCACGCCGTCCTGGTCCTCCCGACCCCGGTTCGCGCCCGAGGTGATGAC
>CAYFXO010000025.1:7758-20298 GCA_964347125.1 uncultured Methanomassiliicoccales archaeon
CCTCCCAGCCCCGCGACGCCAGGCCGCGGGCGAGGTTCGTCACGTAGGTCTCCGCGCCGCCCACGGTCGGGGGCGGGAAGTAGTTGTTCACGAGGGCGATTCTCATCGAACCGCCTCGTACACGGCGCTCGTCCGCTCCGCCACCCGGTCCCACGAGAGGTCCGCGGAGGCCGCCCGCACCCCCTCCACCAGCCGCCTGCGCAGTCCGTCGTCGCCCAGGACCCGGACGATGGCGTCCGCCAGGGCCCGGGGGTCCCGCGGGGGGACCAGGAGGCCCGTCACCCCGTCCCTCACGACCTCCGGGAGGCTGCCCACCGTCGTGGCCACGACGGGGGTCTCCGTCGCGAAGGCGGCCGCGGCGACGCCCGATTGGGAAGCGTCCACGTAGGGGAGGACCACGAGCCGCGCGGACTGGAGGTAGCCCGCCGCTTCTTCCAGGGTCACGAACCGGTTCACCACCCGCACGTGGGGGCTCCGCGGCACCAGCGCCTCGTAGGGGGAGAGATCGCCCTCGCCGACGACGGTTAGCCTGTAGACGGGGTGGTGCTCCCGGATGAGGGGGTCCGCCTTCAGCAGCACGTCCAGCCCCTTGTGGGGGAGGATGCGTCCGAAGTACAGGACGTCCCCCGCCCGCTCCGCGGGGGCCTCGGGAGCCGCGTACTGCTGGAAGAGCCCGTGGGGGATCACGTGGACCCTCTCCCCGGGCACCGCGTAGGTGTCGCGGAGGAGGACCTTCATGGCATCCCCGTGGACGATGGCGGCGTCCGTCCACCGGAGGGTCCAGCGGAACACGGGCTTCCAGTGGGGCTGCACGGTGCCCAGGTGCGGCAAAGGGTCGTGGACCGTGAGGACGAGGGGGAACTGGCCGAGGAGGGGGGCCCAGGGGGCGTGCCAGGTGTAGGGGTTCTGCACGTGGACCACGTCCGGCCGTTCGCGGTGCAGGGCGCGAAGGATGCGGCCGCCGTCGCGGAGGTTCCAGGGGCGGCCTGGGCGGGGGGAGGGGAGGCGCCGGACGGCCACGTCCCTCATGTCGGCGCCGTTGAGGATCCGCGCATGGCGGTCCCAGACGAGGAACGTCACGTCGTGCAGCGGGCTCAAGGCGCCCGCGAGGGCCGCGGCGTACTCCACCTGGTAGTTCGCGATGAGAACGACCTTCATCCCAGCATCCCTTCGCGCGCGGAGGTCCCTTGAGGCCGGAGGGTGCCCCACGACGCCTCCAGGGGCCGCTCCATGCGCGCCGCATGCGACCTGGCCCTGATAAGCGTATCTGGGACGGTGCTCCCGGCGATACCGAGAGGGGCCTGGGCCGCCCCAGCGTCCGTCCACGTCGGAGTGACCGGGGCGACTAGCGTCGGAATCTTTATGGAGGGAGGAGTGTCTCGACACGCGCGTCCATGCGCATCCTGTTCCTGGCCCTGGATGTGGACCTGAGGCAGGCCCGCGGGGAATCCACGCACACGCTGAACCTCGCCAGGGCCCTGGCGAAGCGCGGGAATGAAATCACCCTCGTCGTGGCCCGAGGACCCGCGTCGGACGCACCCACCCACGACGGGCTGGGGATTCGCGAAATCCCGCCCGGGGGGGACCTCGCGACCATCGGCGCGTGCGCCGAAATGGCGAAGGCCGTCGACGCGGACCTCCTCTACGAGCGGCGGTACTCCCCCAAAATCGCCTACGGCACCTCCCGCAAGGTGGGCCTCCCGTACGTCGTGGAGGTCAACGGGATCGTGGAGGACGAGGTCGCCGCCCAGGGGAGGACGCTGAAGGGCGCCCCCGGCCTCCGGCGGGTGAAGGCCGCCGCCCGGGGACACTCGTACCGGAAGGCCGCCGCCATCGTCGCCGTCTCCCCGGGGATCGGGCGGTTCCTCGTAGCTTCGTATCGCCTGGACCCCTCCCGCGTCAGCGTGGTCCCGAACGGTGTGGACCCGGAGCTCTTCGCGCCCGCCGACCGCCCGGCGTCTCGTCGGGATCTCGGCCTCCCGGAGACACCGCCGCTCGTCACGTTCGTCGGGAACCTCGTGGCGTGGCAGGGTCTGGAGGTCTTGGTCCGCGCCATCCCCTCGGTGCTCGCCTCCCTGCCGGAGGCCCGGTTCGTCCTCGTCGGAGACGGTCCCTCGGGGCCGTCCCTCCGGGCTCTCGCGACTGACTTGGACGTCGGCGAGTCCATCCAGTTCCCCGGGTCAATCCCCTACGGGGAGGTGGCCCGCTGGATCGGCGCCGCGGACGCCTGCGTCGCGCCCTTCACCCGCGAGCGCAACGTGCGCGCGGAGCTCTCCCCCCTGAAGCTGTACGAGTACCTCGCCTGTGCCCGCCCCGTCGTGGTCTCGGACATCCCGGGGGTCTCGGACCTCGTCCGGGGGGCGGGGGCGGGCGTCGTCGTCCCGCCCGATGACCCCGAGGCGCTGGGGGAGGGCATCGTGAATATCTTGGCCGACCCCGAGGCGGCCGAGGCCATGGGAGCGCGCGGTCGGGAGGCGGTCCTCGAAGGCTACACCTGGGACCACACGGCCGCGAAGGTGGAAGCGATCCTGCGGGGAGTCGCATGAGTCGACCCGCGGTCGCCTACCTCCATCCGCACCTGTCGACCTTCATCCAGACGGACCAGGCGCTGCTGGCCAAGTTCGCGGACGTACGGCCGTTGGAGTACCGGGGGATCGGCGACGTGGCGTCGCTGGTGAAGGCCCTCGCCCTGGCCCGGGCGTCGGTGTCATGGTTCGCGCTGGGCCACGCGTACCTGGCCACGAAGCTCGGCGGGCTGATGGGCCGCGGATCCGTGGTGGTGGCGGGGGGCTGGGACGTCTGCCAGGTCCCGGACCTCGCCTATGGGTACACCTTGGTCCCCCGCCGGCGGGCCCAGGTCCAGGAGACGCTCTCGCGGGCCACTCAGGTCCTGGCGGTCTCCCCGGTGGTGGAAGCCGCCATCGAGGGCCTCGCGGCGGACGCGCAGGTCACCGTGTTGCCCCTGGGGTTCGACGACGCGTTCTTCCGCCCGGGCACGGGGGCGCGGCGGGAGGGCTCCGTCCTCACGGTCGCGAGCCTCGACGCGGGCACCCTGCGCTTGAAGGGGCTCGACACCCTCGCGGCGGTGGCGGCGAGCGACGAGGACCTGGACGTCACGATTGTCGGCCGGGTGCGGGACGCGGAGGGTCGAGCCTACGTGGAGGCGCTCCCGGAGAACGTCCGAGTCCTTTCCGACCTGTCCCCCGAGGAACTGCTGCACCAGTACCAGGAAGCGGCCGTGTACGTCCAGCTGTCGGCCCACGAGTCGTTCGGGGCCGCCTTGGCGGAGGCGCTGCTGTGCGAGTGCAACGCCGTGGTCACGGACCGGGGCGCCCTGCCCGACGTCGCCGGGGAGGCGGCCGCCTACGTGCCCTATGGGGATGCGGCGGCGACCCGCGAGGCGGTGCGGGAGGCCATGGACCGAGGGCCCAACCGCGAGGCCCGGGAGCGGATCGCGGACCGGTTCTCCCTCGCGAAGAGGGAGGCGGGGTTGAGGGACGCCGTGCACGCGGCCCTGGGGGAGGTCCCATGACCCCGCCAGCGCTGAGCGTCTGCGCGACGAACTACAACTGCGCCCACGCGTTGGAGGACCACCTGAAGTCCATTGAGACCGCCCTGGACGGCCTGTCGTTCGAGTACTCGATGGTCGACAACGTCTCCCGAGACGGCAGCCCCGAGATCCTCCGGCGGTGGGCCGAGACCCACCCGGCGTTCCGGTGGACCCAGCGCCGGTGCACCCGCGGTCGGGGGCGGGAGCTGGCGGTGCGCGCCACCTCGGCGCCGTGGATCCTCATTGTGGACACGGACACCCTCTACCACCCCATGCTCCGAACGTTCGTCGAACGGTGCATGGAGGAGCATCCGGGCACCGCGGTGCAGGGCATCTACGCGGGGATGTACCCACGGGTCCTGTGGGCGCGGGTCGGCGGCATGGCCAACATGAATGTCGGGGAGGACTTCGACCTCTGGATGCGCCTCTGGAAGATCGGTCGGATGCGGTGGTATCCCGCGCGGTTGGGGGAGAACTGGAAGGAGGCGGGGGCGACGGACCGCCAGGACTACCTTTCGTCCCGGTACACCCCCCGGGAGAAGCTGTCCCGCCTGATCCGATCCGAACTGGACCTCCTGCGGCTGACCCGCTACGACCGGTACGACCTCGAGTCCGTGTGGCGGGACAACCAGGTGGACTTCGGGCTCGGCCCCCTGGAGAGCACGTGGTTCGGGCACGCCCCCTCCCCCAGTCTCCTCCGGCGGCTTCGGCTCTTCGCGGGGAGGGCCTTCCGGATCATCCGTCCCTGATTGCCGCCCGATGGCCTTCGACAGCGAGTCGGAGCTGCTTCTCATAGGCCTCCGCCGTCCGCCGCCACGTGTGGTTCACGGCCCACGCCCGCCCCTCTTGTTCCGCCTCCTTTCGGAGATCCGGCGACCCCAGAAGCCGGCGGGTGGCCTCTACCCACCCGGCCTCCTCATCGAGGGGGGCAAACGTCGCCGGCGCGACGGATTCACGCAGCACCGGGAGGTCGGAGGCGACGACGGGACACCCCGCCGCCATGGCCTCCAGGGCAACGAGGCCGAAGACCTCGGCGGCGGTGGGGAACAGGAGGACCTTGGCCCGGCGGTAGTAGGGACCCAAGGCGTCGTGGGGGACGTCCCCGACCAGCGTCACGCGGCCGTGCAGGTCCGGGGCACCGACGAGGGTTTCCAGCGTCGGCGTGGAAGGACCGACGCCCACGATCTCGAGGGTGAGGGCGGGGAAGTCGTCCATGAGCCCGCGGAACACCTGGAGGGCCCATTCTGGGCGCTTGGAGGGCTGGAGCCGCCCCACGAAGAGCAACAGGTCCTCCTCCGCCCGGGGGAGGGACAGCCACTGCTCCGGAATCCCCGGCGTGACCGTCGCGTGCATCCGGACCCCAGTGCGTCGCGTGAGCTCGCGGCCGTCTCGTTCCCCCACGGCCACGTACCGGGCGGACCGGTCGAGGCGCTTGAACCACCCGCCGAGGGAGACTCCCTGGACGTGGAAGACGGACGCCACCCCCTTCCGAGCCGCCCACGAGGAGAAGAGCTGGCTGTCCACGCGGTAGTGGGTCGAGAGGACGTCGGACTCTCGCACGAGCCGGCGGGCCTCCGCGCTCAAGAGGAAGCTCAGGAAGAACGAGAGGGCCTCGACGCGGTAGGGGTCGAGACGCAGGAGGGCGCACATCACCCGGTTCGGGGGGGAGAACCGGGGGAGGTAAGGGATCCTGACGACCCGCATCGCCCCGCCGTCGGGGAAGGGGATGTCCACGCGGTGCGGCGAGCGCCCCGTGAGGAGGGCCACGTCGTGACGCTCCGCCAGGATCGGCGCCAGCTCACGGATGGTGGTCTCGACGCCTCCCGTCAAGGTCCCCACGGTGGGGTTGACAAACGTGATGCGCATGGAGACGTGCCGGGAACGACCACTTCCCTCTTAGCCGTTGCGCGGGGCGTCGGCCTGACCCGGGCGCCCCTCATCCGGCCCCGGAGAACGCGTCAGGCTCCTCCTCCGCCTCGGGGGCGGGGCGGCGGAGGGCGAGGGCGCCGAGGTCCCGCATCTCCCGGAGGAACCCCCCGCGGGTCAGGGCGGTCATCGTGACGACGTAGAGGATCAGGAAGGCGGCGGTGGCCATGAGGAAGCTGAGGAGGGAGACGCCCAGGAACGCCTGGAGGACGAGGACGCCCAGGGATGCGACGAGGCCGGACACGACGGGGTCCACGAAGTAGGGGAAGAGGTCCCGACCCCGGGCGCCCAGGTGGCGGGACACCGCGGTCTGGGAGAGACCGAACACGGCGACGGCCCCCGCCACGGAGACGAAGGCGGCCCCGACGAGGCCGAAGAGGACCAGGGCCGGCGGGACCGCCACCGCGATCACCAACGCCTCCGCGACGCTGGCGACGAGGACGTCCCGGGGCCGCCCCGCGGCGTAGAGCACGCCGAACGCCAGCCCCGCCAGGCCCACGATGAACCCGGAGAGCGCCAGGACCTGCATGGGCGGGATTGCGGGGAGCCAGGTGGCCCCGAAGACCGTGGTGACGAAGGGGTGAGCCAGGACCAGCACCCCCGCGGCGATGGCGGTGACCACGAGGGCGTAGAGCCGTACGGACTCGAGGTAGCTCCTGCGGAGGCGCTCCCGGTCGTCCTGGATGCGGGAGAAGATGGGGTACCCCACGGAGCCGAAGATGGACGAGAGGTTCGAAGGCACCACCACGGCCCAGGAGTAGGCGAGCAGGTAAAACCCGAGGGGGCCGATCCCGAGGATGTACCCGACGAGGAGGTTGTCCACCCCGTGGGCGACGACGGTGGCGAGCTTCGCGGCGGTCACGAGGCCGCCGAACGTGAGGAGTTGCTTCGCCAGGTCCCGCCTCCATCGGATCGCCGGCTTCCACGGGACCATGACGGCGTACGTCACCACCGCGGCCACGCCCCCCAGGAGGAGGCCATAGGCGAGGCTCCAGTAGCGCATCCCCAGGACGGCGAGGCCGATGCTCGCCAGGGGGGCGACGGACTTGGAGACGTGGTCGGGGACGGCGGCCCGCTTGAAGTCGAGGCGGCGGGTGGCCAGGATGCGGGGGACGAAGGTGAAGGCGTTCAGGACCACGGAGAGGGCCAGGACGATGATGAGAAGCTGGAGGCGGAGGTCGGCGTAGAGGAGGGCCACGGGGGTCGCCAGGAGGATGAGGGCGGCCCCGAGGGCCACGGAGAGGGCGATGCGGAGGGTGAACCCCACGTCCAAGGCGGGCGCGACGGACTCCGTGCGCCGGACCAGCTCCGTGCCCAAGCCGAAATCGCTGAGGAGGGTCACGAGGCCCACGAAGAAGGTGGCGATCCCAAAGAGGCCGAAGTCCTCGGGGAGCAGGAGGAGGGGGAGGACGAGGGCGCTGACGCGGCCCAGGGTGGCGGTGATGACCTTCAGCACGGCGACGATGCCGAACCCGCGGACGGCCGTCGCCCTCAGGCTCATCGGATATCCGCACCCGTGGGGCTGGAGATGACGCGGGCGGGGACCCCCGCCACGGTCTCCCCCGGCGGGACGTCCTTCGTGACCACGGACCCCGCCGCGACGATGGCCCGCTTCCCGACCCGCACTCCGGGGAGGACGACGGAGTGGACGCCGATGAAGGCCCCTTCCTCGATTACCGTGGGCGCGACCCGGTCCGGGGCGTTCTGGGCGTAGGCCATCGCCTGGTCGTGGGCCAGGATCGTGGAGCGGGCGGTCACCGTGGCCCCGCGCTCGATGGTGATCTGCTCGGGGTACAGGTTGTCCAGGACCACGAAGTAGCCGATCTCGACGTCCTCGTCGATGTGGACGCCGCGGGCTCGGTGGAAGGCGGCGCGTAGGGAGGCCGCGGGGGCGAACCAGGCGGGGAGGAGGAAGGCCGTCGAGCGGAGACGGCGGCCCAGGGGCCGCGTGGCCCGTTGGACGTTCACGGGGGCGTGCGAGGAATCAGGTTCTATAAAACGGGTCCGGTGTCGATGAACCCCTTGAGAACCGCCCCTCAGGCGCTGGTCCCCTCCCCCTTCCCGGGGGTCGAGGTTTCCAGGGCGAGGCCGCAGGAGGGGCAGGTGCCGACGTCCGCCGCGCAGGCCACATGGTAGTAGGCCCCGCAGGTGCAGCGCTTCGCGGGGATGTCCACCTTCAGGATCGTCCCGCACACGGCGCACAGGGTGCCCTTCTGCATCCCGGGGACCAGGGGCGCCGTCTCCACGTCCTCCCGCCGGACGAGGAACTTGAACATGAGGAGCCAGAATAGGCCGATCCACGCGAGGAAAATGACCCACCCGGCGTTGGAGTGGGCGAAGAGGAGGGCCTGGAGGGGCGCCTGGGCCGTGCTGAACTCGTAGCCCGCCCAGAGGATGACGACCATCCGCAGGACGTTCGCCAGGTACGCGGTGAAGGCCCCGAGGGCCAGGAGGAGGACCACCTTCCCGTCCACCCGGTTGTACTCCGTGAACACGAAGGCGGCGAAGGCGGAGGCGAAGATGCTGAAGGAGTAGATGCCGGAGCAGACGGTGGTGATGCCCACGATCACGGGGATGCCCGCCTTCGTCGTGAAGGCGATGTTGATCCCGTCCACGGTGTTGGGGATGCCCAGGACCCCCATCATCCCACCCACCGGCGGGGCGAGCATCGCGGCGGAGTAGGCGTCCACGCTGGCGGTGAAGTCGAAGGCGAGGGCCCGCAGGATCATGAGGGGAAGGACGAGGATGGCGGCGAGGGCCAGGAAGAACAGGAGGACGAAGTCCCGCTCCTTCCCGAAGGACTCCGGGACGTAGTTGTAGGCCGCCAAGGTCACGCCCAGCAGGATGACGACGGTGTCGTGGGTCAGGAGGGCGGGCGTGGCGGACAGGGCGACGTTGTACGCGAGGTCGAGGAGGATGAGGAGGACGCCGAGGACCGGGAAGAAGGGGCACAGTCGACCCCCCGCGGAGAGGAGGCCGATGACCTTGGAGGCGAGGGTGTCCCCCTTGAGGCGGACGGCGAGGCCCCCCTCGGGCCAGAGGAGCGCCGCGAGGAGGAAGACGCCCCCCGCGAGGAGGGGGATACCCAGGAACCCGATGCTCCAGCCCTTCGGCGGGTTCAGGAGGAGGTCGAGGCCCCCGAAGATCAGCAGAAGCCCCGCCAGGAGGGAGAGGCTGCGACGTCTCTTGAGCGCATCCGTGAGCTCGCGGAACCCCATGGGGAACCTCCTGACCATCTGGAGTCATTGTATAAATAGGTGTCCGGGTGGCTCTCGGAGGCCCGTCGGCCAAGCTTAATACGCCCTCCCCGATTCCACCCGGGGTGGTCGGGTGCACGTCGTCCCGGGTTCTTCGTCCCGCGCCTTGGCCGGGAAGCTCGCCACCGCCCTGGGTTGTGACGTGGCGAAGGCCGAGAGCAAGGTCTTTCCCGACTCGGAGCGGTATGTGCGGGTCCTGGACGGCGTGGAGGAGGCGGTCCTCGTGCAGAACGCCCACCCCGACGGCAACCTGGTGGAGATCCTGCTGTGGGCAGACGCCCTGCGGGAGGCGGGGGCGACTTGGGTGGCCGCCGTCGTCCCCTACCTCGGCTACGCCCGCCAGGACAAGGTCTTCGAGGCCGGGGAGGCGCTGAGCATCCGCCCCGTGGCGAAGGCCCTCCAGCGGGGCCTGGACGCCTTCGTCACCGTGGACGTCCACAACCCCGCCATCCTGCCGTTCTTCGACATCCCCGCGGAGAGCGTCTCCGGCGCCCCCGCCATCGCCCGCCACGTGAAGGGGCGGGTGGACGCCGTCCTCTCCCCGGACGAGGGCGGGAAGGAGCGGGCCGAGGAGGTGGCCGAGCTTCTAGGAGTCCCGTGGGACTTCCTGGAGAAGTCGCGGCTCGACGCCCGCCGCGTCGTCGTGCAGCCGAAGTCCCTCGCGGTGGAGGGGAAGGCGGTCGTCATCATGGACGACATCATCTCGACCGGGGGGACCATCGTGGCCGCGACGGAGTCCCTCCGGAAGAACGGCGCGTCCCGCGTGGTCGCCGCCTGCACCCACGGGCTGTTCGCGGAGGGGGCCCTGGAGAAGCTGAAGGTGTGCGACGAAGTGGTCGCCACGGACACCGTGGAGAACCCGGTGGCGGTGACGAGTGTGGCCCGCGAGGTCGCCGAGGCGATCACGGGGCTGCGATGAAGGGGGCCACGAGGAACGTCCCCGTCAGGAGGAAGGCGGCCGCCAGGAGCAGCAGGCCGAGGCGCTGATGGGGGAACAGGTCCCGCCCGGCGATTCCGCCGAGGAGGGAGAAGAGAAACCCCAGGAAGGCCCCCGTCATCCCGACGGCGGCGACGATCGAGAGGGAGGCCGGCTGCAGGTCCACGAGAATGATGAGGAGGTACGCGAGCCAGATGAGGAGGCCGCCGACGAAGACCATGAGGAAGAGGACGGGGCGGGGGAGGAGGTCGCCGGGGGCGGGCCGCACCGCTCCCGGGTAGTAGGCGGGGGGCGCGGGTTGCAGCGGCGGGGTGGGTCCAACTACCTCCGCCGGCCCCTCGGCCGCCCCCGACTGCGTCATGTCGGCGCCATCCGGCCCCTCCGTGATAATGTTTGCTTATGGGGGGTACCTGGCTTCGGGATTACGGGCCCGTCGGCGGCGCAGTGGGGGCGGGTGCGTATGGCCCGTCCAGTCGTTCCCATGGGTCACTATTCGTGGCCGCCTTTCTGCTTGTAAAGCGAACTGCTGTGCCTACTCCCAATTGTCAAGGGAAAGCCATTAGGGTCGTCCTCCAGATACCCAGGGCAAGGGAACCCGGGAGGGCCCACGCCAAGGCATCCAGTGAGGGCGCTAGATGGCTGGAACGAAGCACTGCCCCGTGTGTGGCGTATCCGTAAAGCTCGCGAACCTCGAATCCCACATCGGCCGGGTCCACCCCGGAGAGCGGGTGGAGGCCGCCCTGACGAAGGAGGAGCGGCAGGAGGTCACCGCATCGCGCACGGAACCTGGACCGATGTCGTCGACAGGCGGCCGGGCGGCTCTCGTCGTCGTGGTTCTCCTCGTCATTTCGGTCCTCGCGTACGCCTTCTGGCCCTCCGCCGCGCCGGACGAACCGACGGACGCCCGTATCGGTATCTCCCCGCAGAGCTACGACTTCGGGAACATCCCCCGCGAGATTGCCACCCAGACCTTCACGGTCCTCAGCGCCGGCACGGACTCTTTGAGAATCACCGGAATCTCGACCTCCTGCGGCTGCACCAGCGCCGTGCTCTACGCCAACGGCCGGGAGAGCCCCACCTTCGGGATGCACAACAACCCCACGGGCTGGTCGGAGACCCTCCTCCCCGGGCAGACCGCGGAACTCACGGTGTTCTACGACCCCAACGTCCACCCGGACACCGGTCCGGTGTACCGCATCATTTACATCCGCTCCAACGATCGGGCCCAACCCGAGGTCGAGCTGGAGCTCACCGCCAACGTCGTCCCCTGAGGAGGCCCGCCCCTGCCCCACTGCCACGATGAACTGCATGAGGAACCGGAGCCCGCCGCGGCCCCGCCCCCGGAGGGGCCCAACCGCCTCTTCATCGGGCTCCTCGTCGCCCTCGCCTTGACCGTGGTCGCCGCGAGCGTCGGCGGCTACTTCCTCACCCCCCCGCAGCCCGAGGGGATTCTGAACGCGGGGGAGGCCCACGTGTACTTCAACGAGGCGTGCGGGGACTGCGCCGTCTACGTGCGGGGCCCCCTACGGACCGCCTTGGCGGCTGCGGGGGTCCCCGAGGTCTTCGAGAAGGACTACATCAATGTCCGGGAGTACCGCGGCGAGCTGCTGGCCCTCAATGAGGAGGTCGGGATCCCCGAGGCCTACCAGAGCCACTTGACGGTCTTCGTGCGCCTCAACCGCACCTACGTCTTCCAGGGCCACGTCCCCATGGAACTGGTGGAGGGACTCCTCACCGCCTCGAGCGTCCTTCCTGAGAAGATGCTCCTTGTAGCCCCCTCGACGCGAGACACGGGCTCACAGCACATCATGGACGACCCCCCCAACTTCGAGGCCTGGGACTTCGCCAACGAAGCGACAGAGTACCCGTCGGACACTCCCATCCAGACCGTCATCGGAGACTGGCAACAGGCGGGCAACGGCGGCGGCCCGGGCGGGGAGGACCGGTATCTCCTCCCCCTCGTGGTCGTGAGCGGACTCCTGGACGGCATCAACCCCTGCGCCTTCGCGATCCTCATCTTCTTCGTGGCCTTCCTGTTCGTCATCCGGAGGACGCGGGCGAACACCCTGAAGATGGGGGCGGTGTACATCGCAGCGATCTTCACGGTCTACTTCCTCATCGGGATCGGTCTCCTGCAGACGATCCTCATCAGCGGGGTGCCCCACCTCATGGCCCGGGTCGGCGCCGTCCTCGTCATCGCGCTGGGCGTCATCAACCTCCTGAACTACGTGTTCCCGCAGATCCCCGTCATCCTGAAGACGCCGAAGGTGAGCTGGGAGAGGATCAAGGAGCGGATGGTGCAGGCGACGTACCCCTCCGCCATGGTTGCCGGCCTCCTCGTGGGCCTGTGCACGTTCCCGTGCTCCGGCGGGATCTACGTGGCCGTCCTGGGGCTCCTGGCGTCCCAGACGTCCTACAGTGTGGGGCTGGGATACCTGCTTCTTTACAACCTCATGTTCATCCTGCCCCTGGTGGTCATCCTGGCGGGGGTGACGAACCGGCCGGTGGCCCGGAAGCTCGCGACCTGGGAGCGCTCCCGCAGCGACCTCCTCCGCCTCATCTCCGGGGTGGTGATGGTGGCCCTGGGGGTGATCATCCTGGTGGCCTTCGTATGAGGACCCCCGGGAGGCGGGCGGCGAATCCCCAAGCTATTTACATTCGTAAGGCGAAGGTTCCTATTACTTTCCATTCATACAGGACGATGCGAAGGCCCGAGGGAGGCGTTGGTCAATGGAATCCGGAGAACCACCGAGCATGATGGCCGAGAGCCGAAAGACGACCCTGAAGCTGGGAGGGATGACCTGCGCCACGTGCGCGCAGACCATCGAAGAGGCCCTCTCCGCCGTGGAGGGCGTCCACTCGGCGGCCTG
>CAYFXO010000026.1:0-6126 GCA_964347125.1 uncultured Methanomassiliicoccales archaeon
GCGGGCCGGCCTCGCTCGAGGTTCCGCCGGATGTAGGCCATGTGCTCCTCCTTCCCCCCGGGCACGGCGGACTCCACGAGCAGGCGTCCCTCCGCAGTCGTGAGTTCGTGCAACCGGCGCAACAGGGCCACCGTCTCATCGTGTCCGCCCGCCAGCCCGAAGTTGTTCCCCAGCATCAGGACGGTGTCGAAGGACCCCGCCGCGAAGGGCAGCTCTTGGAGGGGGGCCACCCGGGCATCCTTCAGCCCGCGCTCCCGCGCGACCTCGATGGCGAGGGGCGAGACGTCCACCCCGGTGACCTCCAGCCCCCTCTCCTGTAGGTAGATCGCGTGCCGGCCCGCGCCGCAACCGATGTCCAGGACCCGCCCGCGGGCGTACTCCAGGACCTCCTTGTGGTGGACCGGGAGGTCCTCATAGGCAGTGAAGTAGTCGTCCGGCGTCCGCTCGTCCCGCCGACCGTCGTCCCGTTCGATGACGTAGACCGCCTCTTTGCCGCGGTGGTGGTCCCGCATCGCGCGGGTCATCAACTCGAAGGAGTGGGTGCCCTTCACGCGGCTCCCATCGCCCCGCGGGAGATAAAGGGTGGCCCCCTCAGAACTCGGAGATCGTCCCCTTCTCCCGCGCCGACCGCTCCGCCCACCGGTACCCCACGTATCCGACGACGGGCATGATGACGGCGAACGCGATGACGATGAGGAACTCCACCTCCACCGGCGCCAGCTCCGGCGTCTCCGCGAGAAGGAGGGACCGGAACAGGTCCACCGCGTAGGACACGGGGAGCCACTTGCTGACGTAGTCCACGATGAACCCCGCCCCCGCGTCATACAGCGCCCGGAACGGGAAGAACATCGCGCTGAAGATCATGAAGAAGAACGTGAAGAAGTTCACCAGCAGCTGGGCGGTCTCCTTCAGCCGCATCGTGATGGCTGCGAACAGGAACCCCATCCCGAGGAACTGGGCGATCGCCAGGAGGAGGACCACAAGGCCCAGGGCCAGGTTCTCCAGCGGCATCGCGCCGATGAGGGCGGAGAAGGTCGCGAAGGCGACGACGGAGGCACCGGCGGTGAAGATGCTGATGGCGAAGATGCGGGAGACCAGGTTGCTGAACTTGTTCGCCGGGGAAAGGTAGAGGGACTCCAGGGTTCCGCGGATCTGCTCCTCGCGGAGGGAGAAGCCCACCTCCCACAGCATGAACTGGAGGAAGAAGTTCAGGATGAGGCCGTAGAGGGCGTACCCCGCGAACTGGGCGGCGGCCGCGGCCCCCTCGCTCCCCGGCGCGCTGAACGCGAAGGCCGCGAGGGTGAACATGATGATGATGAGGAAGATCTGGGAGAACATCGCCGCGAAGGCCACTGGGTAGCGGGAGAACTCCACGATGGTCTTCTTCGACATGTCGTAGAACGTCACGAGGGCCTGCCAGGGGGTCATCTTCACGAGCCCGTGCCCGCGGTGCGTCGTCTCGGGGGTCAATACTGCCCCACCCCCTGCCCCTTCTTCATGCGCTTCTCCGTCCCCAGGAAGATGGCGTACCCGATGAGGGGGGCGATGGCCGCGAACGCGAACAGCACGGCCAGGTCGAAGTACCAGGTCTCGAAGAAATACCCCACATCCAGGAGGGAGGCCCGCACGTCGTGGGTCATCCACGTGGGCGGGAAGATCATGGAGATGAACCGCAGGAACGGCGGGAACATGGCGATGGGGTAGTAGATCCCCATGAGGAAGGCCACAATCCACATCATGATGCTGATCACGGAGTTCGCCTCCTTGATCTTCAGGATGAGGGCCCCGAAGGTGAAAGCAATCCCCCAGAGGGGGAAGAGCCCGATGAGGATGAAGACGAGGGCCAGGAGGATGCTCCCCTGGAAGGGGTTGATGCCGAAGACGAGGGCGCCCACGAGGAACGCCAAGACGAACGCGAGGAGGGCCCGGGAGAGGGCGTACACCGTGACCCCGGAAACGACGTCCACCCGGCGGGCGGGGGCGAGGTAGAACGACTCGATGGTCCCCATCTCCTGCTCCCGCCGGATCCAGTAGCCCACCAGCCAGAGCATGATGGTCGTCACGATGAAGACGCACGAGCCCAGGAGCATGTAGAACTTGTAGTCCACGATGTGGTCGGCGCCGAGGGTCGCCGAGAAGTTCTCCCCCGCCGCCGCGTCGCTCCCGGCGACGGAGATGCCCAGGAGGATGGGCATGGCGGCGAAGGCGATGGGCATGAGCATCTCGAAGAGGATGGCCCCCTTGTACCGCAGGATGATCTTGAACCGCGCGATGAGGACCGTGAGGACGATGTTCGCCCGGGCGGCCAGGCTGTCCTGAGAGAGGCCGAAGCCCCTCGTCACGGTCCCGCCGCTCACTCGGGCGCCCCCTCCGCGGCGACCTCCCGCGTGTCCACGCTCAGCGAGCGCCCCGTCTTCTCGATGAACACGTCCTCCAGCGAGACCTCCTGGGGGCTGATGTACTCCACCTGGGCCCCGCCGTCGACGAGGACCTGCATGATTTGGGGGAGGAGCCGCCGGCTGTTCTCGGAGAGGATGCCCATCGTGACCCGCCCGTCCACCTCGTCCTTCACCACCGCCTCGTGGACGCCGGCGAGGGCCTCCAGGCGGGGCGTGATGCCCTTGGGGATGACCCCCTCCACAGTGATGACCCCCTCCCGCGGGATGGAGGCCTTCAGCTCCATGGGCGTGCCATGGGCGATGATCTCCCCCTTGTCGATGATGGCCACCCGGTCGCACAGCTCGTCCGCCTCCGTCATCAGGTGGGTCGTGTAGACGATGGTCTTCCCCTGGCCGTGGAGGTCCTTCACGATGCTCCGCAGCTCCCGGGCCATGTGGACGTCCATGGTCACCGTGGGCTCGTCGAGGAACAGGATGGGGGCGTCGTTGATGAGGCTCTTCGCGAAGGCGAGAATCATCTTCTGCCCGCTGGAGTAGGTCTCCACGGTGCGGTTGATGAAGTCCTCCATCTTCAGCAGGCCCACGAGGCCCTCGATGCGCTCCCGCCGGGTCCCCTTCGGGATGTGGTAGAGGGCGCCGAAGTAGTCCAGGTTCTCCCGGCCGGTGAGCTTCCAGTAGAGGCCCCGCTCCCCCATGAGCATGCAGCCCAGGGAGGCCCGCACGAGGTTCTCCTGCTTCTGGAGGTTGTAGCCGTTCACCCACGCGGTCCCCGAGGTGGGGAGGAGGAGGGTCGTGAGGCACTTGATCAGGGTGGTCTTCCCCGCCCCGTTGGGCCCCAGGAGTCCGAAGATCTCCCCATCGTACACGGTGAGGCTGACGCCCTTGAGGGCCTCCACCACGCGCTTCTTGGACCGGGCGCCGCCCTTCCGCTCCTTCGTGGTGAAGGTCTTCGTGAGGTTCTCCGCGATGATGATGGGGTCCCGCATGAGTCCCCTCTGATGGCGGGTATGCCTCTTAAGGGAATCGGGAAGTTCTGACCGTCTGGCCCCCCGCCGAGACCGCTCCGCCCACGGAGAAGCGGGTCGCAAGGTTCATAACACGACCCCAGGATACTCTCCTCTGATGGCGGACGAGACCCAGGGCCTCACGAAGCGGGTCAAGGAACTCGAGCGCGAGGTCGCGAAGCTCCAGCGGAAGCTGGACCGCACCCACGAGACCGTGAAGGGGCAGGGCGCCCGGGTCCGGAGCGTCGAGGGGAAGCTGGAGACCCGCACGAAGCGGGAGGCCCTCGTCATGGAGGCCCTGGGGATCACCCACCTCTCCAAGGAGGGGGACAAGGGCTTCCTCGACGACCTGAACGACTCCATCCTCCGCCTGGAGGAGTACCTCCTCCGGACGAGCGAGCGCATCGACAACAACCTGCAGGCCCTGAACAACCACCGTGAGTTCCTCGTCCGGATGAACAAGCGGGTCTCCAAGGTGGGCGCCCGAGAGCGGATGCAGATGGGGCTGAGCATCATGAAGAACACCCTCTCCATCCTCGCCATGAGCGGGGTGAGCTTCGACGCCTCCCTCCTGAAGGACATCGACGACCTCATGGGGGACCTGGACGAGGAGGGCGAGGGCCTCGCGGAGCTCCAGAAGCGGAAGGTCAAGCTGGACAAGAAGTTCGACGGCGAGCTGAAGAAGTTCGACCTGGAGAGCATCTGGGCGAAGAAGACCTCCCTCCCGGGGTACCACTGAGGCCCCCGCGCGGCCTATTCTTGCAGGGACACGAGGGCGAGGCCCTCCCGGACCAGCCGGGCGGCGAGGGCCGCGGTGTTCCCGTTGTCGTAGGGCGGGGACACCTCGTTGACGTCGAATCCGACGAGGCGGTCCGCGAGCAACCCCATCACCGCCTTCACGTGGCCGGGGGTCAGCCCGAAGGGCTCGGGGGTGCCCACGCCGGGGGCGTAGGCGGGGTCGATGCCGTCCATGTCGCTCGTCCGGTACACGGCCTCCCGCGTCAGTGACTCCAGGGCCTCCTCCACCGCCTCCAGGCCGCGCTCCTCCACCGCGGCGGCGGTGACGTACCGCAGCTCCAGGTCCTGCGCGTCCTCCGCTTCCTCCGCGGACATGGAGCGCACCCCCACGGGGAGGACGTGGTCCACCCCCACGGCGTCCGCGATCCGCCGCGTGGAGCAGGCGTGGCTGTTGGGCTCCCCCAGGTACGAGGCCCGGAAGTCCAGGTGGGCGTCGATGCTGACCACGTCCACGTCCCCCAGCTGGGCGACGATGGGCGGGGCAATGGAGTGCTCGCCGCCGAGGGCCACGGGGACCTTCCCCGCGGACGCGATGCGCGTCGCGACCTCCGCCACCCCCTCCACCATGGCGTCCGCGCTCCCGTACTCTTCCGTGTTCCCCAGGTCGCAAATCGCCAGGTCCTCCAGGTCCACGGCGTGCTCCAGGAGAAAGGTCTCGAAGTTGTACGACGCCTCCCGGATAGCGTTCGGGGCGAACCGGGCCCCGGGGCGGAAGGAGGTCGTCCGGTCGAAGGGCACGCCGAAGAGGACGGCGTCCGCGTCGTCGAACGCGGCGTGGGCGTCGGCGAAGCGAATGTAGGCGGCCATCATCTCCCTACGCCCTGGTGATCTTCCGGCGCCCCATGGCTTCCAGGTACTGGATTTCCTTGCCGGGGGCCAGCGCCCGGGCGTGCTCGTCGGGGATCGGGAGTTCGAAGGTCTGGTAGGTCTCCAGGTCCATGAGCTGCACCTCCCCGCCCGTGAGGGCGAGCACCTGGGCCTTCCGCTTGTCGATCATGGGGACGCGGACCTTGTGGGTGACGGGGTGGACGAAGCTCCGCTTCTGCCCATCGAAGAGGCCCACCGCCTCCACGCGGGCCTTCGCCTCCCCGTGCTTCCCGGGCTTCGAGGTGGTGACGCTGAGGATGCGGCACGGCTCGTCGTCGATGACCACGTAGCGGTTGGGCTTCAGGGAACGCATCTCCGCCTGGGTGAACGACATGGAATCCCGCGAGCATACCCGCCTGCGGCTTATAACTCTTGGCTCTTCCAGGAGGCGGGGGAGGTGCAAGGGTTTATGGGGGGCACGGCCATCGAAGGCCCATGACGCCGCGACTTCTCGCTTGGCTCGCGACCTTCGGACTCCTCGCCCTCGGCCTGGCCGGCTTGGCCGCCGGGGACGACGTCTCAGTGACGGTGACCGCCCAGGACCAGCTACGGTTCGTGCCCGACTCCATCACCGTGACGGAGGGGGACGTGGTGACGGTGACCGTCGTGAACGCGGGCGTCATCGGCCACACCTTCACCATCGACGAGCTGGGCGTGAACCTCCAGTTGGCCACAGGGGAGACCCGCAACGTCACGTTCACCGCGGACCAGGCGGGTACGTACGCCTACTACTGCGCCGTGGGGGGTCACCGAGCGGGTGGCATGGAAGGGAGCCTCGTCGTGGAGAGCCCCGCGCAACCGTCCACCCCGGGCTTCGAGGGCATCGTGGCCCTCGTCATCCTCGGAGGGGTCGCCCTCGTGCTGAGGGCATCCCGCCGAGCCTAGGTGAGCCGGAAGGCCCGCTGCATCGTCTGGATGATCCGGTCCCGGGGAGCGGCCCCGATGATCCGGTCCACCAGCTGGCCGTCCCGATAGAAAAGCAGCGTCGGGATCCCCATAATGGACAGCCTCTGGGCCGTGGAGGGGTTCTCGTCCACGTTGAGCTTCCCGAAGATCAC
>CAYFXO010000026.1:6286-19619 GCA_964347125.1 uncultured Methanomassiliicoccales archaeon
CTTGATCGTCATCGGACATGGCGGAGAACCTCCGCCCGCTCTTCAACCCACCCGCAGCGTATAAAAACTCGCCTTTCAACGATTGGCGGTCAGCGTCCCCGGGGACGCCCCTTCCGCTTCGGCGGAGAGGGGTACTTCTTCCGGATCGTCTCCACGGCCTTCAACACCGACGCCTTCAGGGATTCCCCGACATCCCGGCTGCCCGCCCAGTCCGCCCGGGCAGCGATGACGGCCTTGGCGGCCAGGACCCGGGCGATCTTGCCCCGCTGCCACCAGGGAGCCGTGTGCACCAGGGGGTGCTGGAACAGGACGCCGTGCTTCGGCGGGGGCCGCCCCGTCTTCAGGTGGCGGAACAGGGCCCGCTCCGCCCCCAGGGTCTGCACGGTGCTCGCCGGCATCCGGGCCAGCTTCTCGAGGCTCCCGGCGATGGACACCAGGCGGGCGGCGAGGAGGGGGCCCACCACGTGGGCCAGGTTCCCCGTCAGGGACTCCGCCCGCTGGATGAGGTACGCCTCCAGCCGCTCCCGGCGGGACTCCAGCTGCTGGATCATCTGCGCCAGCCCCGCCAGCTCCTCCGCATCGGCGTCCTCCAGGGGCCCGCCCACGGACGCGCTCAGGTCCACGCCTTCGAGGGACTCCCGGTCGGGGTTCGCGGCGACGAGGGCCGCGTAACGGGAGGGGGACACCAGCCGCTCCAGCTCCGGGGCGTGGAGCCCGTACCACCGCCGGAGGCGCTCCCGCAGGAGGTTGAGGGCCCGGGTGACGTCCTGGTGCGCCTCCACCGCCTGGGTCATGTGGTCCCCGGGGCCGGGGGCGGCCCGCATGCGGCGCCGGCCCACTTCCAGGAGGGCATCGTGCAGGAGCCCCACGGGGAACCCGTAGGCCTCCGCCTCCAGAACCGGCGGCTCGGCCTCGACGAGAGTCCCCCCGACCTTCTCCAACCGCGGCTCGTGCACGAGGAAGGTGTCCAGCCCCACCGTGAGCCGCCGCTCCTCGTCCAGCACCTCCCAGTCGTCCATCTTCAGGAGGCGGGCGGCGATGGCGGCGGGGTCCTTGGGAAACAGGGCCTCTTGGACGACCTCGTCCCCCTCCAGGAGGAAGGCCCCGAACCACTGGGTCAGCAGTCGCACGGGCGGCCCATCCTGGGGTTCGGATAAAAAGGATTGGGTCAGAGGCTGACGGCCCGGACGGAGCGGAACGCCTCCCCCTCATGGAGGAAGATCTGGTACGAGGAGCTGTGCTTCACGTTCCGGAGCTTCACGCAGCGGATCATCCGCTGGACCTCGAAGTCCCCCCGCTTCTGCATCTTGAGGTGGATGATGCCGTCCGCCAGGGCGTCCTCCTTGTTCTTGCTGAAGGCCTCGAAGAAGTCGTCGCCGATCCCGTAGGGCATCGCCGTCCGGGGCATCTCCGTGATGAGGAAGCACGTGGCATGGAGGGAGCGGAGCCACTTGAAGAGCTCGAAGACCTCCATCCGCGTGTTCTGGAACTCCGCCAGGATCTCCAAGGCGTCCAGGGAGTCGAGGGTCAGGACATCGTAGTCGAAGCTCTGCTTGAGGCTCTGGGTGTACATCTTGAAGAAGTCCAGCCAGGCCTCGTCCTGGGAGGCCATCTGCTTCCTGAGGGTCGCCAGGTCGAGGATGCTCACGCCCTCCCCCTCCCCGATCCGGGGCATCCCCAGGCCTTCCATGTGCTCCTGCAGGCTCTCCCGGTTCTGCTCCAGGGAGACGTACAGCCCGCGGTGGCCGTCCCGCCGGGCGTTGTGGTGCATGATGCTGTAGGCCAGGGACGACTTCATCGTGCCGGGCCCCCCGGAGATCAGGACAATGTGGCCCTCGGGGATGCCGCCGCTCAGGGCGTCGTCGAAGCCGCTCACGTACGTGGGTATCCGATTCATCCGCTCACCTCTGCCATTCTCAGGATTTCCGTGCCGATTCGCTTGGACCGTTGGGCGAAGTCGTCCCGGGCCGCCTCCACGTCGATGGCGTCCGCCATGGCCGCCAGGGCGGCCCGGGTGCGCTCCACAAGTGCTGGGAGATCCTCCCGGGTGAGGGCCCCGCCTCGGAGGAGTTGCTTCACCTGCGTCTCAAACAGCCGCCGCCCCGCGTCCCCCATGTGCTGGGCGAACACCTCCCGGACCCGTTCCGTCAGGTCCACCTCCTCCACCGGCTCAGGGGGAGCGGCCCGCCGCCACGCGGCGGCATCCAGGTCCGCGAGCTCGGCGTCGTGGTACGCCATGAGCCGGGTCGCCACGAGGTCGCCCTGGGAGGCCCAACCGGAGCGCAACCGCGCTTCCATGGCCCCCTCGCCGAACCGCTCCAGCGACCGTCGCACCGCCTCCGAGAGGTCTGGGAGGTCCTCCAGAAGGAGGTCCTCGGGGCGGATCTCCCGCTCCGCGGTGAACTCCCGGAGGATTCGCGCCCCGGCGTTGCCGAGGCTCTCCGTCAGCACAGTCTCCACCTCGTCCTCCACGTTGGGGACCGCGTAGACGGTGGGACCCAGGGCTCGGAGCTGACTGACCTCGTCGTCCGTGAGCCGGCTGAGGGGAAGGATGCCCAGGCCCCCGGTCCGCCGGGTGGCGCCCTGCAGCCGCGCAAGGACCTCCTTGACCCCGTCAGGGTGGTTGTGGACGAGGAGGTAGTCCAGTCCCTCGACCAGGACGACGCCGTTCGGCGAGCGCTCGAGGAACGCTTGGACGGTGTTGGCGAGGGACAGGAGCCGACTGGGGGAGAGGTCGCCCCGGGAGGCGCCCAGCCTCACCAAGGAGACCCCGGCCAGGGTCTGCGCCCCCCGGCCGTCCGGCTCGTGGGTCACGAGGAGGACGGGGCGGCCCGTGAGGTAGCGCTCCCAGGCCATGGCGAACGCGTACTTCGGGCGCCGTTCGGCCACCATAACGAGGCTTCCGGGGAGCAGACGGAACCGCCGACGGATCTCCCCGCGGATCGTGGGGGTCCTCGGGGTCCGCGCGGGGTTTCCCCGAAGCAGGGCCACGGCCAACGGCAGGACCGCGAGGGGGGCGCCGAAGTTCGCGTCGAGGAGCTCGGTGAACCCCAGGGTCGCCAGCTCGTAGCTGTACACGGGCCCCGCGGCGATGAGGGCGGCCACGGCGAAGAACGCCAGGAGGCCCTCGAGGCGGGAAAGGGTCGTCTGGAGGAACGCGGAGGCCGCCACGGCCGCAGCGATGCCCAGGCAGGCCGCGAGGTAGTACATCGCGGGGAACGTCTGGAAGAGCTGGCCGGGACCGTATCCGGCCCGGTGGGCCGCGAAGGCGATGACGGCGCCGGAGCCCAGGAGGACGATCCAGAGCCGGGCGTCCCGATGGGCGGGCGCGCCCACGACAGCGAGGACGGCCAGGGGGAGCCAGGCATAGGAAAGGACCGCGGCGGAGAGGCCTCCGGCCCGGGCGGCCTCCGGGGAGACCACCCCGCCGGACTTCGCCACGAAGAGGAGGTTCACCGCCGTCAAGAGGAGGGCGAGGAGGACCAGGGGGAGAGTGCGGGAGAGGCCCCGGCCCCGCCACGCGACCAGGCCGGCCCCGGCGAGGGTGAGGATCGCCAGGAAGAGGACGAATCCGTCCAGCGGGGTCACGCCCTCCCCTCCATCACGTCGAACCGCAGGAGGAGGGCCAGGGCGTCCGGGCCCGTCTCGTGCCCCTCGCGCTCCCACGCGCTCAGGAACGCGCTGACGCTCTCGTGGCCCGCCTCGGATGCCACCGCCTCGGGGACGTCGCGGACGAGGACCCGCCGAGCGTCGACGAGGCGCAGCCGCGCGACGCGCTTCTCCCCGTCGGCGGGCCAGGCGCCGTAGACGCCGCCCACCCGAGGGCGTACCGTCTCGTCCAAGGGTCGGAGGCAGGCCGTCTGGGTGCCGCCCAGGATGCGGGAGACCGCGCCCCGATCGAACTCCAACCGCCCGGCGTCCCGCCGGTGGAGGAGGGGCTGGGGGGAGAAGGTCAGCCACAGGAGGGCGAAAACCCCGAACACCGCCAGCCCGCCCACGAGGGTGAGGGGCAGCAACCCCAGTTGGTAGAACTCCGCGTGGAACCAGAACGCCAGGACGAGAACCACGGAGACGGCGAACAGGATGGCGGACCGCACCACCGCCTCTCGCAGCCTGCCGCGCGTCATGGACCTGGCCTCAGGAGATCGCCTTCGTGACCTCGAACTGCCCCCGCTCGAAGATGAGGGTGTAGTAGTCGGTGCTGTGGTCGGCGTTCCGCATCTTCACGCAGCGCAGGCGCCGCTGCAGGTCCACGTCGTTCGTGTAGTCCATCCGGAGCTGGAAGATGGCGTCGGCCAGGAACTCCTCCTCGAGGCCGACCTGCTCCCAGAGGGGGTAGGTGGCCGCCTCCCAGACGAGGAAGGTGGTGGCGCCGAGGTCGCGGAGCCACTCGAAGAACTTGAAGACCTCCACCCGCTTGTTCGTCAGGTCCAGGATGAGGGCCAGGGCGTCGAAGGAATCGATGACCAGCAACTCGAAGGGGAAGCGCTTCCGGAGCTGGACGAGCTTCGAACGGAAGATCGGGAGGAAGCCGCCCTCCTTCACGCCGCGGCCCCCCGTCCGGACGCGGGCGGTGTCGTCGATCTTGTCCGCCAGCTCGAGGAGCCGCTCCCGCCCGCGGCTCAGGTCGAACACCATCAGGTTCTCCGAGGCCTCCGCGGGGTTCAGCCCCTGGGCCTCCATCTGCCGCAGGAAGGCGTCGGACTCCTGCTCCATGAGGACGTAGAGGCCCTTCCGCCCCTCCATGGCGTTGCGGTGGAGGACGTAGTAGGCGAAGGAGGACTTCATGGTCCCCGTGGCGCCCTCCAACAGGACCACCTGTCCCGTGGGGACGCCCCCGCCGATCTCCGCGTCGTAGGCCTTGACATACGTCTTGATGCGCTCCTTGGTCATGGCGTTCCCCTCAGATCATCATGGCGCGGCTCACCTTGAACCGGGCATCGTCCCACAGGAGGGAGAGGTAGGCGTTCTCGTGCTTCACCCCGCGCATCTTCGTGCAGCGGATGCGCCGCTGGACCACCGTGTCGGAGGTCATGTGGAGGCGGAGGTGAATCAGGCCGTCGCACAGGAAGTCCTCCACGTGGGCGGGCTGGAGGACGTTCCCGTTCACGAGGAAGTCTCCCCGCTCGGCGGTGAGGAAGACGGTGAGGCCGAGGCCCCGGAACCACTGGAACAGCTGGAAGAGCCCGTGACGGCGGTCCTCGAAGCTCGCCAGCACCTCCATGGCGTTCAGGGAGTCGATGACGGCGATGCGGATGCCCCGCTGCCGGGTAAGGGCCTCCACTCGTCGCTTGAAGAGCCGAAGCCAACTCTCCCCGTGCTCGACCTGCTCCTTCTGGAAGAACCCGATGTCGAAAACGCTGACCGCGGTCTCCTCCTCTGGGGTCATCCCGAACGTCCCCAGGTGGCGGCGTAGGCTCTCCAGGCTCTGCTCCAGGGTGACGAAGAGGCCTGGGATGCCCTGGTGGATCGCGTTCGCGTGGAGGATCCAGTAGCCGAGGGTGGACTTCAGGGTCCCCGGCGCCCCCGTGAGGAGGACCACGTGTCCTTCGGGGACGCCCCCGTCGAGGGCGGCGTCCAGTCCGGTGACGAACGTCCGGAGGAGGCGGGGCTGGCTCACCTGGACCTCCATCTTGGCGGCCACCAGAGGTCCCCCCTCGATGGCGAGGTCCTCGGGATCGAAGTCGATCTCGTCGGGGGACGGCAACGGGCCGTCCAGGGCGCCCTCGAGCAAGGCGTCCACGGAGAGCAGCTTGTCCGTCGTCCATAAGGATGGATCGCCGGAGCGGATTCCGGTGTGGTCGCCGCCTCCGCCCTCCGTGTCCCGAGCGATCCTGGCCATCTTCGCGGGGAAGAGCCGGCGGAGAATCACATTGAGGCGCTGCTCCCTGGCCAGCAGGGTCCGCTCCCGCTCTTGGAGGCGGTCGCGGAGCGCGTCGACCTCGTCTCCATGGATCGTGTCCCCTTCGACGGGCCCGGTCGCATCCCCAGAGGGCGCCGCCCCGGAAGCACCCCTCGCGGGGGACGTCGCGCCGCCCTCGGGGGCCCAGGCCTCCAGGGGCGGGTTCCGCTGGATACGGTGGACCAGGGCGTCCAGCTCCTCCTCCCGTCGCTTCAGACGCGCCTCGTAGTCCTGCAGCATCCGGCGCAGGTCCTCCAGTTCAGCGAGCTTCTCCATTACGGCGGGATCCCGCGCGGCCGCGGGTTCCTCCGGTTTCTCCGTCGGGGCCTCGTCGGGGGGCGTCTCCTCCGCGTCCGGGGTCGCCGTCTCCCCCTCGCCCGTACCGGGGCCGCCACCGAGGATCGCGGAGAAGATCTCCCCGGACATCACCCGCTGGAGGACGACGGGCTCCTTTTCCACGGGAGTCCGGTCCGACTCCCGGAGCCTCTCTCCGCAACGTCGACACCGCACGCTGTCCGGCTTGTTGGCGGCCTCGCAACGGGGACAAACCGGTGGCTCCATCCCTCACCTTCCTACGTACTCATGGCCCGGGTCGCGCTGAACACGCCGTCCTCGAAGACCAGGGCGTACGACCCCGTCTTGTGGTTCGTGCTGCGCATCTTGTAGCACCGGATCCGGCGCTGGACGTCCAAGTCGTTGATTTGCTGCAACCGGAGCTGGATGATCCCGTCCGCCAGGTACTCCTCGTCGTTCCGCTTGGCCCCCTCCACGAGGTCCCAGGGCCCGGGGTCGCCCCCGCCCTCGCTGATGAGGAAGGACGTGAGGCCCAGCTCCCGCAGCCACTCGAAGAGGGCGTACAGCTCTCGGCGACGATCGCGGAACTCCCCGAGGACCTCCAGGGCGTCCAGGGAGTCCAGGACGAGGAGGTCGATGTCGTCGACCTTCATCTTGTTCGTCACCGTCTTCCGGAGGAAGTCCATCCACACCTCGGAGGCCCCCATCTGCTTCTGGATCGCCGCGACGTCCAGGAAGTGGAGCTGCTTCCACACCCCGTCCTCCTCGAACCCCATCGCGGCCATCTGGCGCTGGAGGCTGTCCTTGCTCTGCTCCAGGGTGATGTAGAGGCCCTTCAGCCCCGCCCGGGCGCTGTGGTACAGGATGCTGTAGCAGACGGAGGACTTCATCGTGCCCGGCAGGCCTTCCATCAGGACCACGGACCCGCGGGGGATGCCGCCGTCCAGGACCTCGTCGAAGCCGTCGATGTGGGTCGGGACCTTCTCCACTTTCATGGTGGGGCCTCCTTCGGTCTGCGGAACCCGGTCGCGAGTCGCCCCGAAGGGGGCGTCCGCCGGGAGCCCAGAGGCGGCCGAATCCAGCCCGTTGGCGCGGATAAAAACCCCGTCCCCCCGTTATCCATCCTGATAACACCGGGAGGGGGGGATCCCCCGGGTGCTATCAGAGCCGATAACCATCGCATAACCTTTTAGGGAGCCTCTCACGGCATGGCGCATTGCCCCATGCGACCCGCCGCGTTCCGTCGCGTCCCGCCGTCCACGAGGGGAGGGGGGTCGCGCTGATCCGAGACCTCCTCACGGGGAACCGGGCCGTCCTGCTGTTCGGGCCCTCCGGGGTGGGCAAGCTCCCCTACTGCGTAGACCTGGCGAAGGAGTTCCTGGAGGAAGGGGAGAACGTCATCTTCGTCACCGTGGAGGCCCATCCCGACGACCTGCGGGCGGCGTTCGAGCGGTCGGGGTTCAGCCTGGACGGCTACGAGGGGGAGAAGCTCGTCTTCGTGGACTGCTACTCCTCCATCGCGGGGCGGGAGCCCTGCTCGGACCCCGTCAAGAAGTGCCTCCACGTCAGCAGCCTCTCGAACCTCGAGCAGATCGGGATGAACATCACGAAGGCGGCGGAGTGGTTGGGGCCGCCGACGCGGGTCTTCTTCCACTCGTTCTCCCCCCTCTTCTTCCACAACTCCCCTCAGGCCTTGGCGAAGTTCTTCCAGATCATCTCGGCCCAGATCCGGAGCAAGTACGGGTTCGCGGCCTACGCCCTCCACGAGGGGGTGCACGACAGCACCACGGTCCACACCCTCCGGATGTTCGTGGACGGCGTGGTGGAGATGCGCTTCAACGAGAACCTGCGGCGGGAGATGCGCATCCACCACATGAAGGGCCTGGAGGTGAACGGCCGGTGGATCTCCTTCCAGGTTGGGGACATCTTCGTCGTGGGCTCGGACGACCGGACCCTCGAGCGGCGGTTCTCCGAGGCGGAGCTCCGCCTCACGGACGGCTCTGAGGAGGCGGCCCGATGACCCTCGCCACGGGCATCCCCGAGCTCGACGGCTACCTGGAGGAGTGCCAGTGCTCCCCGCGCTCCTGGCTCTTCTTCAGTGACGCCCTCTCCGACAAGCGGCTCCTGGCGGAGCGGTTCATCCTCACGGGGGTGCAGCGCGGGGAGGTGTGCCTCTACCTCGACTTCCACCGCTCCCCCGCCCTCGTCCGGGCGGACTTCGCCCGCATCGGGGAGTTCGACCACCGCCGGCTCATCCTCGTGGACACCGTGTCCACGCGCCTCATGGTCGAGACCCAGGAGGCCTACGTGGTGGAGGACAGCACGGACCTGGTCGCCCTCCGAGACCTCCTCGAGGAGGCGGTGACGACGGAGGGGGTGACGCGGGTCGCCCTGGACTCCCTAGAGTTCCTCTTCGACCGTCTCGACCGGCGCGAGGTGCTGGAGTTCTGCGATTGGCTGGCGGAACTCTGCGAGGAGGCGGGCGCGGTCCTCGTGTACCTCTTCACGAACTGGACCCTCAGCGAGCGCGAGATCCGGCGCCTGCGGAAGCTCCCGGACTGCTTCGTCGAGTTCCAGTCCTCCGGCGCGGGGTCCCAGTCCCGCGATGTCATGAGAATCCTCCGGAACGCGGAGGAAGGGCCCATCGAGAGCGAGTGGATGCCCGTGTCCCTCCTGGGCGCGATCGGCGTGCCGGCCCGGGCCCCTCGCGTGCTGGTGATCGGCGGGCCGAAGAGCGGGAAGACCACGTTCCTACGGGCCTTGGAGCCGAACCGGATCACCGTGGTGACGGACGGTGGGGAGGGGGACGACTCCCCGCAGCGCGTCCAGATCTCCACCCTGGGGCGCGAGGTGTTCGGGGCTCCGGGCGACCGGGGCCACTCCACGACCCTGGACGTTTTCTCCCACGAGGTGGACGGCGTCATCCTCGTCGTGGACAGCACCGACGCCGCGGACATCGAGGGGTCGAAGCCCGTCCTCGCCATGGGGCGCGAGGGGGTGCCCATGGTCGTGGCGGCGAACAAGCAGGACGTCCCCGGCGCCCTGAACGCGGACGACGTCGCGTCCGCGCTGGACGCGGGACCCCAAATCCCGGTGCTCGGCACCGTGGCCACAGTGAACCGCGGCGTGTGGGACGCCATGGAGACGCTCCTCGGCATGATGTTCGCGGACACCGGCTATCGATGGTGCCGGGACGAGCAGGAGGCCAGCTGATGCGCGCGAAGGCTCACGCGGTGGTTTCGAGAATGATAACGAAACGGCCCTCATTATATACGGAGTCAGCACAGGTCGCCAGACCAGGAGCATGAGGCTAGATGTGGGAACGGAAGTTCAAAATGAAGCTGTGCCTCCTCGGGGACGGAGGCGTCGGAAAGACCAGCTTGATCCGGCGGTTCGTCTTCAACGAGTTCGACGAGAGGTACCTCTACACCTTGGGGACCAACGTCTCCAAGAAGGAGGTCTTCCTGGACGAGACCGACGAGGGCGCCATCATGGCAAGCCTCATGATCTGGGACATCATGGGACAGCGAAGCTTCATGCCCCTCCTCCAGGGGAGCTACTTCGAGGGCGCGAACGGCGGTCTCGCCGTGTGCGACGTCAGCCGCGGCGACACCCTGGAAAGCCTGCGCTCCTGGATCAACGCGATGCAGTCCGTCGCGGGGATCGTCCCCCTGGTGATCCTGGTGAATAAGTCCGACCTGCTTTCCGAGAGGGAGATCGCGGAGGAGGACGCCCTCGCCCTCGGCGAGGAGTTTGACGCTCCCGTCCACTTCACGAGTGCGAAGACCGGGGAGTCCGTGGAGGAGTCCTTCAAGGAGATCGCCCTTCAGATCCTGCAGAACGCGTCGGTGGACGTGTTCGCGGCGAACGCCACGCCGGAGACGGACGCCACCTAGCCGCCATCCATCGGGGAGAATCGGTCTACGCCTTCAATCGAGGCAGCTCGTCCACGGAGAGGATTCCCACCTCCGTGATGTACCCCGTCACGTAGCGGGCGGGGGTGATGTCGAAAGCGGGATTGCGCGCCCCGCTGCCTTTCGGAGCCACGCGCCGGCCCGCGACGGTGAGGACCTCGTCCGGGTCCCGCTCCTCGATCTCGATGTGGTCCCCGTCCGGGGTGTCGAAATCGAACGTGCTGGAGGGGGCGGCCACGTAGAAGGGGACGCCATTCTCCTTGGCGGCCAACGCCTTCGTGTAGGTGCCCACCTTGTTCGCCACGTCCCCGTTGGCGACGATGCGGTCGGCCCCGACGATGACGAGGTCCACCTCCCCCTTCGCAAGGTAGTAGCCCGCGGCATTGTCCGCGATGATCGCGTGGTCGATGCCCTCGTGGAGCAACTCCCACGCCGTCAGATGCGCGCCCTGCAACCGCGGGCGGGTCTCGTCCACGAGGACGAAGGGGCGCTTGCCCTCGGCTTGGGCCGCGCGAATGGGGGCCAGGGCGGTGCCCACGTCCACCGTGGCCAGGGCGCCGGCGTTGCAGTGGGTCAGGACCGTGGCGCCGGACGCGATGAGCGCCGCCCCGTGACGGCCGATGGCGCGGCACCGTTCCACGGAATCCCGCGCGTAGGCCTCCGCGGCCGCGGGGACGTCCCCTCCGCCCCGCCACACCGCCTCCATCCTCCCCACGGCGTCGAAGAGGTCCTGGGCCGTGGGCCGGGTGGCCCTCAGGGCGGCGGACATCTCCTCCATCGGACGCCCCTGCAGTTGTCCCTGGGCCATCCCGTAGGCCGCTGCGGCCCCGATGGCGGGGGCGCCCCGGACCACCATGTCCCGGATGGCATAAGTGACCTTCTCCAGGCTGGGCGCGTCGAGGATCTCGAACCGGTCCGGGAGGAGGCGCTGGTCGATGAACCGGACGAGGTCCCCCTCCATCCAGACGGTGGCGTAGTCCTTGGGCACCCCATCCACCACGACCCGCGTGGGATCACCTCTTGGAGAGGCTGCGGAGGAGCTCGCGGAGCTGCGGCGGGTCCAGCTCCTTCTTCATGCCTTTCTCCAGGGAATCGTAATACGAAACCTGCTCCTCCACCTTCGCGAGTTCCGCCACGAGGGTCCTCTCCTCCTCCTTCACGGTCCTCAGCTCCTCGGTCAGGGACTTCTCGCGGCGCTTCCAGCGCTCGAATTCATCCTGAAGGGTCAGGAAGGGCTCGGCGTCGGTCATGGGCTCACCGGATGATCTCCCCCGGCCCGCCCTCGGAGCCGGGCTCCTGGCGGCGCAGGCTCGCCACCGCATCCTCCAGGGAATCGATCTCGTTCCGCACCCGCGTCAGCTTCGTCTCCAGCTCCTTCCGGCGGGCCTGAGTCTCCGCCAGCTTCTGGGCCAGGCGGGCGTGGCGTCGGCGCCACTTCTCGCCCTCTTCCAGGGCCAGCAGGACCGCTTTGCTGTCCATGCGTCCTCCGCGGTCCTATTCGACCCCCGCTATTTAGATTTCATCCGGCCTGGAGGGGTTCCCCGCAGATTGTGCACTTGTCCGTCCCTCCCGTCATGCCCCCGCAACTCTCGCACACGACCAGGGGGGGACGTTCCCCCACCGTCGCGACCCCCGAGGGCGCCCGGCGGGCGCGGCGGGAGGACCACAGGAGATAGCCCAGGCCCAAGAGGACGAGGAGGACCACGCCGCCCGCGCAGAGGGCCGTCAGGATGGAAGCGGGGTCCCGATCGACGGTCAACGTGTACCCCACGGCGACCCCCGCGGCCCCCCCTGCCTCGGGGACCGCCGAGTTGTCCACGACCACGTAGTAGGTCCCGCTCCCGGGGAGGGCGAGTGAGACGTCCGCGGAAGTGGCCCCCAGGGCGGACCCCGAGGCGTACCGCCCCGAGGCGTCTCCCGCGCTGAGGTAGGCCGCGTAGCCCTCCGGCGTCATGAGGAGGAGGTCCACGGACCCGTTGGCGGCCAGGACCAGTCGGAGGGTGTCCCCCGCCCCCCCGTTCACCGGGTATGCGTCGTGGGATTCCCACGCCACCACCTCCGTGGTGTCCAGCAGGCGCTCCCCCCACGCGGGCCCGGCCAGCGCCGAGACCGCGACGAGGACCCCCAGAAGGGCGGCGACGGCCGTCCGCCTCACGGGGTTCGGAGAGCCCGGGGCGTATTTCAATGTCGTCCGACTCAGGGCGTGACCTCGACCTCGAGGGGGACGAGCTCCCGCAGGGCGTCCGCGGCCCCGAAGGCCTGGAGGAGGATCTCCTTCAACGCCCCCTCCGGGATGTCCAGGCCGAAGGCGACCTCCTGCCCCTCCATCTGCCCCACCCAGACGAGCTTCGCCACGCGCTTCATGCTGCTGGCCTCCGTGAACTCCAGGCGGGCCACGGCCCTCTCCCCCTGCCGGTCCATGCTCAGACAACCGATGATCCCGTGATTGTCCAGCTCCTTCCGCACCAGCTCCTCGATGGCGCGCGCGCTGCGCTTCTTCGGCATTCGATCCGCTCCGTCCAGTGTATCCGCGCTCTGGAGATAAAAGGATGCGGGCGGAGGGAGGTTTATAGACCGCCGCGCCTCTCGCATCCCGCCGGGCTCATGGTCTAGCGGTGATGACGCCACCCTCACACGGTGGAGGTCGCCGGTTCGAATCCGGCTGAGCCCATTGTTACCTCTTTGAGCCTTGCGCTCGCCCCAGTACTCGTGGATTCTGGTACCGTCCGAGTCAATGGCATCCGGGCACGTAAGGATAGGGTACAGGCGGCGAGCCGGTTGTCTCCAAACGGTCTCCCACCCATGACGACAGTCTCGCTGAGGTTTGCGGGGGCGAGGTGCCGTCCGATGTCTTCCGCGGTCGTCTGGGGAACGGGATTGGACGGTGGCGAGGTGAGGCGTGGTCAGCGAGACGTGGTCTTCCTCGCACAAAGGGAGGACGGTGCGGTCGGCACCGATGCCTGGGGGAGTGCCTCCCCGGTCCATGGCCTTCACCGGGGGCACGACGGTGGCCCGCCCTCGTGGACGGGGGCCTCCCGTTCCGCCCCGGGGGTCCCGTGCCGGTGGGCCCTCCGCATCGTATCCGGACCTGCGCCTGAACCGGGAACCCTTGCGGGATCCGTGGGGCTATCGGTACCGGACGTACGGGATGCCGAAGACGTTGGACAGGTGGGCGACCTTGAGGTCCCAGTTCGTCCAGTCGGTGTAGCTGATGAGGCCGAGG
>CAYFXO010000027.1:0-18451 GCA_964347125.1 uncultured Methanomassiliicoccales archaeon
AGCCCATCCTCCTGGAGGTGTGGGAGGAGCGGTTCTTCTACTTCGTCCTCAAGTACGAATGGAACTTCGTGGACGCCCGGGAGAAGGCCGCGGCCCTCAACACCGACCAGATCGACGTGGAGAACGCGGAGCGGTATGGTATCACCTACGCGGACGCGGAGGGCGTCCCCCGGCACCCGCTGATCCTCCATCTGTCCCCCAGCGGCGCCATCGAGCGGCTCATCTACGCGCTCCTGGAGAAGGCCCACCTGGAGAAGGAGGCGGGGAAGCCGCCCATGCTCCCCGTGTGGCTCTCCCCGACCCAGGTCCGGGTCATCCCGGTCGCGGAGGACCACCTGCCCCGGGCCCTGGAGGTGGCGGACGCCCTCGCCCCCCACCGGGTGGACGTGGACGACACCTCGGACACACTGGGGAAGAAGATCCGCCGGGCGGAGAAGGAATGGATCCCCTTCATCGCGGTCGTCGGCCAGCGGGAGGTCGAGGCGGGCACGGTGAACGTGCGGGACCGCGCCGCGCAGGCGCAGGAGGAGACGGCCGTGGAAGCCCTCGAGAAGCGCCTCGCGGAGGCGACCGCGGGCAGGCCCACCCGGCCCCTGCCGCTTCCCCGACGCCTCAGCCGGCGCCCCCTCTTCCGGTGAGCGGCAAAAAGAAAGGGTTGGGTGGCCCGAAGGCCACCCAGGGGGGAGGAGGTCATCGTCACTCGCCCCCCGAAAAAAGAGGAGGGGTTAAGCCTCAACGGACCAGGGGAATCCCCGCGTCCACCTCCACGTCGCCCACCACGCGCACCAGTCCCTCGGTGGGTCGGAGTACGTTCTCTCCCTTCACGCCCGTGACGATCGCCATGACCTTGATGACGCCCTGGTAGTCCGGGTCGACCCGGGCCCCGATGATGATGTTCGCCTCGCGGTCCAGGTTCTCCGTGAGCCCCGCCACCACCTCGTTCGCCGTCCGCAGGGTCATCCGCGGGCCGGAGGTCAGGTGGATGAGGGCCCCCTTCGCCCCCTCCAGGTCCACCTGGTAGAGGGGGTTGTTCAGGGTGTCCTGGACGACCAGGTCCGGGTCCGTGGCGGACTCCTCCCCGTACAGGATCGTGGAGGTCCCGCCGCTCTTCAGAATCGTGCGGACGTCGTTGAAGTCCAGGTTGATGAGGGAGGGGGTGGTGATGGTCTCCGTCACCCCCTTCACGACCTCGGACACGAGTTGGTCCATGACCGAGAAGGCCTGGTCGATGGAGAGGTTCGGGACGAGCTCCAGGAGGCGGTCGTTGTCGAGGATGATCGTGCAGTCCGAGGACCGCCGGAGAAACTCCAGCCCTTCATGGGCCCGCTGGCGTCGCGCCCGCTCCACGGCGAAGGGGGTGGTCGCGAGGGAGACGACGAGGGATCCGCAGGACCTCGCGAGGCGGGCCACGAGGGGGGCGACCCCCGTGCCGGTGCCGCCGCCCATGCCGGCGACGACGAAGGTGAGGTCCGCGTCCCGGACGATCTCCCGGAGCTCTGCCTCCGAGAGCTCCGCGCAGTGGCGGCCCACGGAGGGGTCGCCGCCGCAGCCCATCCCGCGGGTGGTGGACTGGCCGATGAGGAGCTTCTTGTCCGCGGCGACGCGGTCCAGGTGGGCCTTGTCCGTGTTGATGGCGAAGGTGGTGGCCCCCTCGACGCCCAGGGTCTGGAGGCGGTTCACGCTGTTGCAGCCGCCCCCGCCACACCCCACGACGACGATGCGCGGCGCCCCCGCCACGAATCCTTCGTCGTAGGCGTTCTCCTGGGCTTCCTTCACGAGGTGGTCCATTCCCACGGTTCTCGCACCGCCGTTAGAGTGCATCCCGCGCCGCGAGGCGCATCACCCGTCGGATTCTTCGGCCCCCTCCGTGAGGAGGTGTCGGCGGACGTACTCCCGGACCGCGTTCCGGATCGCGTCCTCCACGGAGACGGAGTCCCCGCTCTGGACGATGGCCTCCAGCTCCAGGACGTTCCCGCTGGGGAGGTCGATGGTCAGCTTCCGGATGTAGTCCGGGGTGAACCGGGCGTCGACGAAGGCGTCGATGGCGGCCCGGATGGCGTCCGAGAGGTTCGCGAAGTCGCCGCTCTCCACGAGCGCCTGGAGGGCGTCGTGCTGCTTCGCGGGGAGTCGTACGGTGACCCGCTCCCGTTCCGGTGCCATGGGGTGTCCTCGTCCTCCTCGTCCGACGTGGTGGCCGATTTGTCCGACGTTTGTCTTACATAAGGGCGAGGCAGTATAAAAGGCCATCGCCACCTGGGGCCAGGCCCCGGGGCCTGGACGATCCCCTCTCGGAGCCGGTCGCCTCCCGTTATCACATGAGGTAACAGAATCCGAGCTTTTTATAGCCGGCCCGAAAATTGGGACGGAAGCGGTGGGATTCATGGAGCGCCCCGGGAACGAGATGGCCTTCGATGCGGATTTGTACGCCTTCGACATCGACGCCAGCGTGAAGCTCGACATGCTGTACGTCGAGCTGGACCGCGTCGAGACCACCATCGAACTCCAGGGCAACCCCTACGTCTTCCTGGACAACCCCGAGCAGCGCTTCAGCGCGGACGCCGGGAAGCGGCGCTTCTGCCGGCACACCGTCTGGCTCCGCGACAGCATCTGCGGGCACGTAGACCCGGCCTGCACGGGGGAGGACCTCTACGAGTGCATCCTCAACCAGATCCGGGACTCGGGGCTCCACGACCGGACCCTCTGGGTGCTGGCCCACATCCTGGCCCTCCAGGGGATTGAGGAACTCTGCGTGGACGAGGCTACCTGAGCCGCTCCAGCAGGGCCGCGGCGATCAAGGGCAGCGTCACCGTGGCGTCGCCGATGACGGCGGCGGAGCGCGCCTCCTCGCGGATCTTCCCCCAGGACACCGCCTCCCGGGGGCGGGCCCCGGACAGGCTCCCGTCGTACTCCGTCGCGGTCGTGAGGTAGACGGCCCGGTCGAGGCCGCCGCGAAACTGGTTCCACCACAGGACGTGGTGCTTCGAGATGCCGCCCCCGATGAGGAGCCCCGCGGCCCCCTCCGCATCGTAGACCGCGTCCATGAGGGCCGCCTCGTCCCCGAAGAGGTCAAGGGCGAAGTCCCGATGCTCCTGCCAGAAAGCCCACAGCTGGTAGCCCACCGCCCCGTCCGTGGGCCCCGGGATGAAGACGGGGACCTCCCGCTCCGCGGCCCACCAGAGGATCGAGGACTCGTCGCAGAGGGCCTTCCCCAGCCGCCGGGTCAGGTCGCGGGTGGTGAGGCCCCGGGTCCCCTCCTCCCAGAGCCCGCCGAGGAACGGCTGGAGGAGCTCCTCCAGGACGACGCCGTAGGACTCGTTGGGGACCAGGACGTTCCCGAGGCGGTTGACGCCCCGTCGGTGGAGGTCCGCGTCGTTCATGTGGAAGGCCCCCTGGTAGTAGGGGCGGTGACACCGGGCGATGTCGTGGTCCAGGGTGCCGCACGTGGTCACGAGGACGTCCGCGAGGCCCTCCTGGACGAGGGCTCGGAGGACGCCGCGGGTTCCCGTGGCCACCAGGTCCGCGGGGAACGACAGGAAGAGGGCCGCCTCGCTCCGCACGGCCTCCTCCAAGATGTCCACGGCGACGCCGAGTTCGCGGGCGGTGAAACCGCCGGAGCGGGCCATGGCCCGCACGAGGGCGTCGGCCCCCTCAAGCTCGCGGGGATCGATGTCCTCGACTTCCGGGGCGTCCAGTCCCTCCGGCATGCGCGGGCTCGAACCCCCGAGGAGTAGAAAAGGGTTCCCAGGGTTACTCCCGGAGGGCGTCCTTCAGCCGCCCCCAGAGGCCCTTCTCGGGCTCGTGCCACTGGAACGCCCGCCCGCAGTTCAGGCACTTCCCCCAGCCGTTGTCGTAGAACATGAGATTCCGGGACCGGCAGTCCCGGCACACACCCCGGGTGGGCTTCGCCACCCCGGCGGCGATCTCCTTCGCCTCCAGCTGGGGCTCGATCTGCCGCGCGAGTTCCAGGGCCTCCTTCGCGTACATCGTCCCGTTCACGTAGTCCCCGTCCTGGAGGACTTCCCGGGCCTTCGCGAGGAGGGCCTCCGCGCGGGCCACGTCCAGGCCGAGGCGGCGACCCTGGATGAGGGTGGGCTCGATGCTCTCCACCATGGCGTGGGCCTTCTCCACCTGCCGCCGGCGCAGCTCCATGGCCTTCTCGATCTGATAGTGCTGACTCTCCATGGCGGTCCGCTCGGCCCGACGCACGAGTTCGCTCACGAGGACGAAGTCCTCCGCTTCCAAGGCGATCTCCGCCTGCTTCAGGAGCCGCTCCGCCTCCACCACGTCCGCCCCGACGTTCTGGGCCTCCTGGATGACCGCCTGGGTCATGGGGATGGCGCCCTGGATGGCCTCGATGCGCGCGAGGCGCGCCTGCTCCGCGGCGCCCTTGGCCTCCCCCGCGAGCTGCACGGCCTCCGCGTGGTCCGTCCGCTCCAAGGCGTTCCGGGCCTGCTGGAGGAGGTCGTTGGCCCGGGACACGTCCGCCCCGAGGCCGTCGGCGTCCGCCACCAGGTCCTGGGCTTCGTAAATCTGCTCCCGGGCCCGCTGCATGTCCTTGGAGTAGAGGCTCCGGGTGGCCGCCTGCAAGTCCCGCAGGAGGTCCAGGTCCTCGAGGAGGGTGCCGTCGGCGAAGCTGTGCTTCGCGCTCACGAGCTGCTTCGCCACCGCGTCCACGTCGTGCCCGGCGCGAGCCGCCTCCTCCACGAGCCGTTGGGTCGCCGCCAGCGTGTACGCCAGGGCGGACCGCCGGAACTTGCCCATGGAGATGTCGGCGATGGCCAGTGCCTCGTCCACGAGGCGCGCGGCCCGGTCGAAGTTGAACTCCTCGAACCGCATGCGGGCCTGGTCCAGGAGGTCCTCCGCCCCGCCGAAGTCCACGTCCAGGTTCAGGGCCTGGGCGATCTCCTCATCGGCCCCGGGGGCTTCCATGGGCGGGAGCTCGATGACCTCCTCGATGGCGGCCTCCGCCTCTTCCCCCACTGCCTCCAGGGTCTCGTCCATGGCCTCGATGGCCGCCTGCTCCCGGAGGATCTCCTCGCGGAGCACGTCGTGGACATTGGGGGCGGCGGCCATGGCGTCGACGATGTCCGCCTTCCGCCGGAGGCCCTTCAGGTTGATCCCCTGGTCCTTCGCGAGGGTCCGGAGCTCCTTGACGGTCATGGAGGCGAGGGCGTCTTGGATGTCCTCGATGGGGATGGGGGCAGGCTCCTCGGGAGGCGGCGGGGGCTCCCAATCCGGGGGCGGCGGGGGATGCTCCACGGACACGGCGGGTAGTCCCAGGATGCCATCGATGTTCGGGTGCCCCGCCAGGACGCCCACGATGTCCGCCTTCCGGCGCGCCGATCCCAGGTCGATGGCGTGGTCCGCGGCGAGGGCCTTCAGTTCCTTCACCGTCATCTGGGAGAGGACGTCCTGGGCTTCGCCCGCCATGGGAACACCGGCCGCCAACCGAGGGCCCGCGTCTCATCAAAGGGTGCGATAATAAACGTTGCGACCTGAATCCCTGAGAACTCACATCCCCGTGTCGATGATCGCGTTGAGTTCCTTCTCGAAGACGGACAGGAGCTCCTTCGTGACCTCCGCCCGCAGGTGGGGCGGGACGAGCTCGAGCCCGAGCTTCGCGGAGACCTTCGCGGCCTTCATGAGGGCGTAGGCCTCCTTGATCTTCGCCTCCAAGAGCTCCCCCACGGCCTCCTTCAGCTCCTCCTTGAGTTCGGGGTTCTGCTCGATCTTCTCCCGGATGTAGTGCTTGATCTCGTCCTTCACGAGGTCCCGCACCGCCTCCAGGACGAGGTCCTCGGTGTGCAGCACCCCCGTGGCGCCCTTGAGGACGGACTCCACGATGCCTTCCTCGCCCATGGCCCAGGCATCCCGGGGGCCCCGCTTAACCCTTTGCCTCCTCCCGGGGACTTGGTGTCAACACGAGGTTCAGCCCCCGTACGTGGGGGGCCTCTCCTCCACCCCCGCCGCCTCGTTCTCCCGGAGGGCCATGGTGAACAGCAGGGTGGACAGGCGGTTCAGGTACTGGAGGACCGGGGGCCGCACGACCTCTCCCGGCGCCCCCGCCAAGGCGACCACCCGCCGCTCCGCGCGTCGGGCCACGGCCCGGGCCAGGTGCAGCTGCGCCGCGGCCTCCGAACCCCGGGGCAGGACGAAGCTTTCCAAGGGAGCCACGCGCAGGCCCTCGATGGCCGCCTCCAGGGATCCCACGTGGTCCTCCTCGATCCGCGGCAGGTCGGCCTTCGGGGCCTCCCCGCCCGAGGCGGAGAGCTCCGCGCCGAGGGTGAACAGGACGTTCTGGACCTCCTCCAGGGTCCGCCGGCGGCCCGCACTGGTCACGTGGGCCATTGCGACGCCGAGGGCGGCGTTCAGCTCGTCCACGGCGCCAAGGGCCTCCACGCGGAGATGGTCCTTCATCACGCGAGCGCCCGTGAGGCTCGTCTCGCCCGCATCGCCCTTTCCGGTGTAGGTGGGGCTCATGGGGGCCCTCCCGAAAATGACTGCACTAGGAGCATCCGGTGGCGAACCGGTCAGGGGACTAAAAACGCTTGCCCGAGGTGGTATCCCCGCTGACAGTGCTTCTCCGCGGCTGGGCGGAGGCAGAAAGCCCGGCGGGCCAGTCCCCTGGCCACCGGGAAACTGTTAAGTCGCCCAGCTGGGATAGAGTCAGGATGGCGTACCGGCCTCCCACCGGGTCTGTCTTCAAGGACATGGGGCCCCTCGACTTCTCCTTCGTCCCCCCGGAGATGCCCCACCGCGAGGCCCAGTTCCAGCGCCTCTTCACCCTGATGCGGCCCGTCGCGGAGGCGAACGCCACCCAGCACGCGTTCCTCAAGGGGTCCGTGGGCACGGGGAAGACCCACCTCTCCCTGCGGTTCTGCAAGGACTTCCCCGACTACGCCCGGGAGCGGGGCACCGCGGTGGAGACCGTCTACGTGAACTGCCGCGCCCAGGGGACGGAGTTCCAGACCCTCCTGGGGATTATCAAGCACTTCAACCCCGGCCACCCGGAGCGAGGCATCCAGTTCTCGGAGATGCTCCGGGACGTGGCGCGGACCTTGGACCAGCGCAAGACCCACCTGATCATCGTACTGGACGAGGTGGACTTCATCCTGGCCCGGGGGGACAAGAACCTGGTTTACTCCTTCACGCGGATCCGGGAGGGCTTCCCGGGGATGGTGGCGAAGGTGTCCCTCCTCATGGTCTCGACGAAGGACGTCCTCCCGCTCATGGACGCCGCGAGCCGCTCCACGTTCAAGGCCGGCAATGTGGTGGACTTCACCCGCTACACGGAGGCGGAGCTGGCGGACATCGTCACCCAACGCGTCGGCCTGGCGTTCCACGAGGGGACGGTGCCCGACGACGCCGTCCGACTCATCGCGAAGATCGCCGCGGAACGGGGGGACGCCCGGCGGGCCATCGAGGTCCTGCAGTACGCGGGCCTCCTGGCGGACGAAGTGGAGGCCGGGTCGGTGGGGGCGGAGCACGTCCGGCGGGCCCGGGCGGAGGTGGAGCGGACCGTCAGCGAGGAGGATCTGGCAAGGCTGACGCCCCAGCAGCTCCTCACCCTCCTGGCCATCGCCCGGAAGCTCCGCAAGGCGGCGGAGACCCGCACGGGGGAGGTGGAGGCGGCCTACGCCCTGGCGTGCGAGGAGTTCGGGGAGACGCCGCGGGGCCACACCCAGCTGTGGAAGTACATCCAGACCCTGGCGGACCACGGCCTCATCGACGCCGCGGTCTCGAAGGAGGGGACGGTGGGCCGCACGACGATCATCACCCTCGCGGACGTCCCCGCGGAGAACCTGGAGGGGGTCCTCACGAAGATGCTGGGAGGCGGGGGCTGATGGAAGAGAACCTGGAGGGCCTGCGCCTCGAGTCGGGGGTGTGCTACCTCGTGAAGGAAAAGAAGCCCGCCCTGGCCTACCGGATGTTTGAGGCGATGGTGTCGGAGGGCTCCCCGGGGCTGTGCGTCACCCGCCAGTACCCGGCCCGGGTCGTCCGGAGCGACGCCATGAAGAAGGCCCGGGTCGTCTGGCTATCCCACACGCCCGGCGAGGACTACCACAACCCCGCCGCCCTGGGCGCCCTCACGAAGATGGTGTGCTCCTTCATCGAGGAGAAGGGGGAGTGCGTCGTCCTCCTGGACGGCTTCGAGTACCTCATGGTGAACAACGGCTTCCAGAACACCCTCCTCTTCATCGAGACCCTGAACGAGTTCATCATGCCTCGGAAGGGCATCCTGATCCTCCCGGTGAGCTCCGACGCGCTGGACGAGAAGGAGCTGGCCCTCCTGGAGCGGAACGTGGAGGTCCTGGAGTCCCCCATGGTACGGGGGGTCCTGGACTCCTCCGAGCTGAGCCGGCTCATCGACACCTACTGACATGCGGATCGAAGGGCGGAACCGCCTACTGGTCGTGGCGGTGGTGGTGGCCCTCGTGGGCGTCCTGGGGCTCTACGCCTACGCGACGACCCTCCAGGGGCGGCAGGTGCGCCTCGGGGACGTGGGCGGGGACGACGTGGGCTCCCTCGTGCGGGTGGAGGGGCTCCTGAAGGATTCCCGGACGACGTCGGGCGGGAGCCTGCGGTGGGTCGTCATGGACCCGGAGGACTACGCGACCCTGGGGGTCTTCCTGCCGCGGGAGGTGGTGGACGGCCTGGCGGACTCGGCGGCCTACGTCCCGGGGGCGTCGGTAGCCCTGGTGGGGGAGGTGCAGGAGTACCGGGGTGCGGTGGAGCTGTACGTGGCCTCCCCGCGGGACGTGCGGCTGCTGGCCCCCGCGCCCGCCGGCCCCGTGGAGGTGGACGTCCTCGCCCGGAACCCGGAGGCCTGGCGGGGGATGCAAATCACCGCGGAGGGCCTCTTCCTGGAGCCAGAGGTCATTGTGGACGGGAAGCGGTACGCCGTGGAGGACGCCACGGGGACCCTCTGGGCCTACGTGACGGTGGACGGCGCCGAAGGGGCGGCCATGGACGTGTTCGGCGTGCTTCAGTTCAATGAGGTCCGGACCCGCTGGGAGGTGAAAGTGGCGGGCGCCCAAGACGGGATCTTCCCCTCCCCCGCCATAATCCCTGCAGGGTATGCCGAGGCCACCGTGGCCGAGCTCCTGGCGGACCCCGCCGCCTACGAGGACTCGGGGGTGGCGATCCTCGGCGCCAACGTGACGCGGGGGGAGCGCATCGGGACCCGCTTCGTTCTCCTCGACGAGGGGGAGGACGACGACTACTCCGTGGAGGGGTTCGTCTTCGGCTGGGACTTCGAGGACGACCCGCGGGGACTCCAGGCGGGGGCCTTCGTGGCCTTCACGGGGACGTTCGACTACTACGAGGAGGGCGCCCGGTGGCAGATCCAGACGGACGCCTTCACCCTGACGCCCTAGGCCAGCTGCGACCCGACGATGGCGTCCACGGTGTCCAGGAACTTGTCTTCCTTCCCCTTGGGCACCGCCGCCCCCGCGGCCACGTCGTGACCGCCGCCGTTCCCCCCCACCTCGCGGGAGGCCTCCTCCAGGGCGATGGCCAGGTCCAGCCCTTTCGACGTGAGGTAGCGCGTCCCCCGGGCGGAGATCTTTGTCATCCCGTCCACCACGGCGAGGCCCAGGGTGGGCTTCTCCTGGTTGAAGAGGTACTGCATCATGACCCCCGCGGTGACCCCCGCGAAGCTCGGGCGGTCCGTGTAGATGAACTGGATGTGGTCCTTCTCGTAGGCCCCGTCCGCCTCCGCCTTCAGGAGGGACGCCATGAGCTCCTTCGAGTAGTCCCGGTGGAGCTTCCGAGCCTCCGCGAGGGCGTCCGCGTCCCCCAGGGCCACGGCGAGGCCCAGGCTCCCTCGGTCCATCCGGCCGCACCCGTTGAGGAGGGAGCTCAGCTCGTGGGCGTAGAGGCCCCATGTGGGGAGCCAGTAGTTGTCGTCCACCAGGTTCTCCTGGATGGTCTCCGCGCGGACGCCCTGCTTCATGAGCCGAAGGGAGAGGGCGGAGGTCAGGGTCCGGAGGGTCTCCGGCTCCACCTTGTCCAGACGCGCGTCCGAGTCGATCCCCGCCGATTCGAGCACCTCCGCGGCGGCCTCCTCGCGGCCGGTGACCCCCGCGTAGAAGGGGAAGGGGGTGTGGGCCAAGGCCTCCAGGGCCGTCTTCCCCGTGAGGGTGAGGCCCCGACGGATCTCGAAGTGGCCCCGGTCGCGGGCCTGGTCCATCAGTGCCCGGTTCATGCCTTTCAGCCCGCCCATGTGCTGCATGTCGGAGACGATCCCCGTGAGGGCCAGGGGGGCCAGGTCCCAGTTCGCCTCGTCGAGGCCGACGGCGAAGGCGAAGCTGGTGCTCGCCGCGCACGCCTCCGTGGTCCCGTCGACGTCATGGAGGCGGGGGTTGATCTGGATGGCGACCTCCGACTCCCGGACGATCGTGTGGTGGTCCAGGATGATGACCCGCGGGGCGATGCCCTCTACGAGGTCGATCTGCCCGCTGCCGGAGTCGCTGATGAGGACGAGCTCGTTCTCCTCCTCCTGGAACTGCTTCGCCTCCTGGTCGGTGACCTTGCGGCTGATGGTCGCGTGGAACCGCTTCCCCTTGCGGCGCACCGCCGTCACGAGGATGCCCGCGGCGGCGATGCCGTCGCCGTCGTAGTCGGAGACGATGCGGACCGCGTCGGCCTCCTCCACCCATTCGGCCCCGCGGCGGATCTTCTCGGCGAGTTCGGCGGGCACGAGGTCTTCGAGGGCCATGCGCACTCCTACTTCACGAGGAGCTCCGCGGTCTCGATGGAGTACTGCCATCCAGCGGGAGGACCTTCGCCTCCTTGTAGTAGCGGGTGAGGCGGCGGATCTTCGCCTCCACGAGCTGGAGGCCGCGGGTGTTGTGCTGGTCCCGGGGGTTCGCCCGGAGGTGGGCGTGGATCCGGACGGCCCGGCGCATCAGGTTCTCCAGGTCCTCCGGGAGGTCGAGCTTCACCCCGCCCTCCTTCATGACCTGCACGATGCTCTTCCCCGTGGCGAGCTTCACGTTGGGGACGGCGTGCTGGTCCCGGAGGCGGACGCCGATCTCCGCGGAGGACAGCCCTTCCTTCGCGTACTGCAGAATGAGGGCCTCGATCTCCTTCGAGTCGGAGAGAGACCACTTAGGCGGTTCGCTGGCCACGGGCCGCTTCGACCCCGACTTGCCGCGCTTCCGGGCGTGCATTCTGGCCATGGCGAACCACGGAGGGGCTCCCACGGGAAACCCCGTATATAAGCTTGGTGAGGAGGCCTGTCGAGGACTCTTCCACCGAGTGACGGTAGGCTGAAATACCGTTACAACGGCGTTCAACAAGACAGATTAGGCCCGGCGGGATGTCAAGCCGGGGACCGTGGATGGGGATACTCAGGGCGCCCTTGCGTCGTGGACTCGTCGTATGGGTAGCCCTGGTGGTACTCACGACCGTTCTGACTCTCGATTCCTCTCCGGCCCAGGCGGCCCCGCCGACCGTCATCCTCTGGCAACCCAACGGCGGCGAGGACTGGACTGGCTTCACCAGTCACCCGATCCAATGGTGGCTGGACGATGACTTCAGCGTGAACTTCACCGTATGGATCAACTACTCCTTGGACGGCGGGGCCAGCTGGCTCCCCATTGTCTCCGGGCTTCAGGGTGGCCTCGGGAACAACACCTACTGGTGGCTCCTGCCCTGCGTCGACTCCTCCACCGCCCTCGTGAAGGTTGACGCTGAGGATACGGACGGGGAGTCCGGGAGCGACTCGAGTGATGGGGTCTTCACGATTGACTGCGGACCGCCCTTCGTCGTGAGCACCTCGCCCACGGACAAGTCGGTCGACGTTCCGCTGAACACCACCATCGTGTTCACTTTCAACGAATCCATGAACCAAGGGAGCGCGGAGGCGGCCTTCAACATCACGCCGCCCACGACCGGACTCTTCAGTTGGCCGGATCCCGCGACCCTCGAGTTCATCCCGAATCCGCCCGTCGGTGAGCTCCTGCCATGCACGACCTACACCGTGGTCATGGTCCAGTCGGCCATGGACGATTCCGATCCCGGAAACCAAATGCTGAACAACTACTCCTTCGAGTTCACCACAGTCTGTGTGGGTGTAGCGCCGTACATCGTGAGCACGGACCCCTCCGACGGAGAAGTGGATGTCGAAGTGACCCGGCCGATCGTCGTCGTCTTCAGCGAGCCGATGAATACGTCCAGCGTCACCTGGACGGTCATGCCGTCCATCCCCCTCACCCCATTCTGGTCAGGGAACAACTCGACCCTGACCTTAACCCATCCGGACTTCGCGCCCTGCACCGCCTACAACATCCTAGTCAACGGAACGGACGTGGACGGGAATCCCCTGGTTCCGGGCCCCGTCCCCAACCCGTGGAACTTCAACACGGTCTGCGTGAATAACCCCCCCTCTGTCTCCCTCCTGAGTCCAATGGGAGGGGAGGATTGGACGGGGGGATCCCTCCACACCATCTCATGGAATGCGTCCGACCCGGAGGACCCACCCTGGGCGCTGACCATCGATCTGTACTCGTCGCAGGACAACGGGAGCACCTGGGTTGCCATCGTCCTCGGACTCGGGGGGTCGAACAGCACCTACTCATGGACGGTTCCGCCCATCGACAGCTCGACGGTCCGAGTACGGGTGTGCGTGACGGACACCGGGAACCTCACCAGTTGCGACCTCAGCGGACCGTTCACCATCGACTCCACGCCGCCCCAGGTGAACGGTACAGATCCGCAGGACGGGGCGACCAACGTGTCCACGATGACAGCCATCAGCGTCTACTGGGACGAGCCCATGGACAGCGCGGCAGCCAACGCATCCTTCGCGATCACCCCGCCTGTTGCAGGGACCCTTGTGTGGCCGTCCGCCACCACCCTCGTGTTCACTCCGACCGTACCCTTGGCCCTGTGCACCACCTACATCGTCGACCTGTCGGGCTTTGAAGACGACAGCGACCCGGGCAATGAGCAGGTGCCTCACATGTTCGCCTTCTCGACCGTGTGCCCGAGTCCGCCCTCGGTCGCATTGAGTCGTCCCGTAGGAGGGGAATACTGGGCGGGCGGCTCGACCGAACGGGTCGAATGGACCGGGGCAGACTCCGAGACGTCTCCCGCGAACCTCACGTTCTACCTGAACTACACGAGCAGCGCCGGCAGCGGGCCAATCGCGGGACCCCTCCTTGGTGCCTTTAGCTACGACTGGACGGTGCCCATCCTCGACACCTCGGACGCAGTGGTGAACATCACCATCATCGACGAGGATGCGATGATGGACTGGGACGAGAGCGGACCGTTCACCATCGACTCGACGCCTCCCACCCTCGCCAGCTTCACTCCCATCGGATGGAACGTCCCCGCCGGTTCGGAGATTGTCGCGGTCTTCAGCGAGCCCGTGAACGCCATGTTGAACTACACCACCGAGAGCTTCGGGCTCCAAGACGAGGACACGGGGTCGTGGCTCTCCGTCACGTGGACTCGCGTCCCGCCGACGATGTGGCCCACGGAAATCCGCTTCGTCCCCACCCCACCGCTTCCGCTCTGCGGGAACTATCGCGCCTATGTGAACGACACCTTCTTCGATCGGGCGGTCTGGTCCCTGGCCAACCCGACGAGCTGGACCTTCCACACGCTGTGCGAGCCGACCGTCACCCTGCTGGCACCCACAGGGGGGGAGGACTGGACGGGCGGCACCCCCCACGACGTGGTCTGGACTCTAACGGACGAAGTCGACGTCTCCCTCTCTGTGTGGGTCAACTACTCTTTGGATGGCGGGGCGGACGGTTTCCCGTACCCCGTCATCGGTGGCACGTGGCCCGTGGGAACCACAGCCTACAGCTGGACACTCCCCATTGTAGACTCCGACCAGGTCCGCCTGCGGATCACCGCCCTGGACAGCTCCGGCCTGATTGGCACCGCCGAGAGCGGGGACTTCACCATCGACTCCACCGCACCCACCATCCTGACCAGCGTACCCTTCGACGGGGCGACGGGCGTGAAGACGAAGCCGGTCCCGCCCCTCCAGGTCGTGTTCGATGAACCCGTGGACCGGGCCTCGGCCGTGCAGGCCTTCTCCATAGTGCCGAACCCGGGGGGCGTGACCCTCAGCTGGACCACGACGGCCGACGGTCAGGACATCCTCGTCATCAACCACGACCCCCTGAAGTCGAAGACGGACTACCTCATCACGTTCAGCACGGACCTGAAGGACGACAGCGACCCAGGAAACCACGCGACGGCGCCCCTCACCATCGCCTTCACGACAAAGCCCCCGCCTGACGTGATCCCCCCGGTCGCCCTAGCGGTGGGAAAGCGGCAGGTCCAGGTCGGGGAGCCGGTCACCCTGGACGGGAGCGGGTCGACGGGGAACATCACCCGGTACGTGTGGACCATCCAAGACAACCAGGGCTGGATCGTGGCCGTGCGGGAAGGGGAGACCGCAACCTACACGTTCCAGAAGAACGGTCGGTACAGCGTGACCCTCACCGTGTCGGGCCCAGGCGGCAACGACTACGACACCCTCGAGATCGTGGTCACGAGCAACCCGAACGCCCTCCTCGCGCTCGCCGGCGCCGCGGCACTCGTTGGCGCCCTCCTCGTTGGCGGGACGGAGGCGGGGCGGGTGGGCTTCCTCACGTTGCTGCTGGCCCCCGTGTACCGCCGGAAGCTCAAGGGGAAGACGGACCCGGAGACGCGAGGGATGATCCGCGGGTACATCCGCGTCCACCCAGGCGACACGTACACGGACATCAAACGGAACCTCGGCCTGAACAACGGCACCCTCACGTGGCACCTCCTCAAGCTCAAGAAGGAGGGGGTCATCAAGACTCGCACGCAGGGCCCGCGGAAGCGGTACTACCCGGCGGAGATGCCCCTGCCGGCGGACAACGGCAGCGAGCTCCACGAGGTGCAGATGCAGTTGCTGAAGGCGGTGAGGGCAGCCCCCGGCCTGCGGGTGAGCGACTTGGCCGCGGAGACGGGGGTCTCAAGCCAGCTGGCCCTGTACCACCTCCGGAAGATGTCTCAGAAGGGGCTGGTTTCCCTCGAGCGGCGCGGGGTGCGGCTGAGGGCCTATCCGCCCAAGGACTGGGAGACGTGAGGTGGGGACGGCTGCGACCTTGGTCAGCTCTCCCTACAGGAATCGCTCGCCTTTCGTCTCCGGCCCGAGGGCCGCGAGGACAAGCCCGCCGAGGGCCATTACGATGGCGATGGAGGTCAGCGGCGCGACGACGCCGCCCCCGGTGTAGGCGAACAGCGCGCCAAACACCACTGGACCGAGGATGGCGGTGATCTTGCCGACGCCCTCCGCGAGGCCGAACCCCGTCGCGCGGTACTGCGTCGGGAACAGCTCGCTCGTGTAGGGATACACCGCGCCCCACGCCCCGAGGTTGAAGAAGCTCACGAAGGCGAGGGCCACGAAGAGGATCCAGAGTTCCGTCGCGGTGGCGAACACGTAGCCACTCGCCCCCCCGAGCAGGAGGAAGAGCGCGAGGGTCGGCTTGCGGCCCCACGCTTCCACGAGGTACATGGAGACGCCGTATCCGGGGAACTGGGCGAGGGCGGAGACCACGAAGAACCAAGCGAGGAGGGCGACATTTGAACCGACGACCCCGAAGATCGGAAGCGCGAAGGGAAGGGAGAGGAACAGCCCGTAGTAGCTGAAGTTCAGCGCAATCCAGACGGCGATGGTGACCACGGAGCGCCTCAGGAGGACGCCGCTGAACAACGCGGCGATGGGGGCTTGAGGCACCGCCTGCTCCCGCGACAGGGACGAGGGATCGACGGGGAGGCCAGACACGCGTTCGAGAATGCGGGCCGCCTCCTCCATCCGACCGTGACGGGCGTGGTAGAAGGGGCTTTCGGGAATCCAAACGCGCGTCAAGAAGGCCAGGAAGGCGGGAAACGCGGCGACGACGAAGAGGACCCGCCAACTCTCCAGGTCGAAGACCGTCACGCCCCCGACAATGAACACCCACCAAAACGCGATGGCAAGAAGGAACCCAATAGGCCAGAAGAAGTCGAGGAGCACCATGAAGCGGCCCCGGGATTGGGGCGGCAGGAACTCGGACAGCATTGACGGATCGACGACGAGCATCCCCCCGAGACCGAGGCCCGCGAGGAAACGGAATGCGAAGACGCTCCACGGATCCCATGCCGCCGCCGTCAAGGCGGTGAAGAGGGAGTACGAGAGGATGCTCGCGAGGAAGATTCTGCGTCGGCCCTCGGCGTCCGCTAGGCGTCCTAAGACGAGGCTCCCGATGAAGGAACCCATCAGGGTTGCGGACGCGATGAGGAAGAATAGAATCGGCTGCGCGGTCTGATCGATCCCGAAAGCACCAAAGATGGCGGGGAGGACGAAGCCAATCAGAATGATTTCGAACGCGACGAAGGTCCAGGCGAAGCCGGTGATGAGCACCACGCGGCGGTGGAACGGGGTGAAGCCCCCCTCTCGCAGCACCTCCTCGACGGTGCGGGTCCCCTCCGCGGCCATTCAAGGGGGCGATGGCGTGGGGGTATTTGAGAATCGCCCACGAAGGCGCTGATGCTATCCGAGCTCCCGGAGGCGGCCGATGACGAAGTTTGCGGTCCTCCGGGCCATGGCCATGATGGTGATCATGGGGTTCACGCCGGGGGCGGAGGGCAGCACGCTCCCGTCCCCGATGAAGAGGTTCTCCACGCCCCGGAGCTCCCCCGAGGGACCCGTCGGCAGGCGGTCCGAGGCCCCCATGGGCACGCTCCCCATGGCGTGGGCGGTGAAGAGGGCCATGTTGTTCGGCTTGACCCCCAGCGCCCGGGCCCGGTCCGCGAAGGCGGCCAGCTCCTCCGGGCGGATGGCTCCGTCCCGCCAGGGGATCTCGCACCCCTGGTTGTGGAGGCTCCACACTTGCCGGGCCCCGGAAGCCGCGTGAATCCGGGCGGACTCGATGATCCCATCGACCATGTCGCCTTGGTCCGCGATGTGCATGCGGTAGTCGATGACGGCGTTGCCGTGACGGTCCAGGGTGACCCGCCCCGCGGCCCGGTCCCGCACCAAGATGATGTTGGCCATGATGTGGCGGTAGCGCCGCATCAGGTCCTTGTGGGCCCGCCCGCCCCGCCACGGGAGGCCGAGGCCCGTGAGGCCGGGATGGGCGGGGACCGTCTCCAGCCAGAAGCCGTGGTGCTGCCCGTCCAGGTTCGTCCACCGGTCGATGTGGAGGGTCTGGGGGATCCCCGCCCACATGCGAATCGGCTCGGGGTACACCCCGCCCACCGCCGTCGTGGGGTCGAAGCGCATCCCCCGGCCGATGCCCGGGTGCCGCAGTGCCGAGCGCAACAGGATCGCGGGCGTCTGGACGGCCCCCGCGGCGACCACGACGACCCTCGCCTTGACGTGCACGGGGACCTCCCGCCCGCTCGCCCTCTGGACCGCCTCCACCCCGACGGCCCTCCCCCCGCGGACGTCGACCGTCCGCACTTCCGTGTCGAAGAGGAACCGGGCCCCGTGTCGCTGGGCGTCCGGCAGGTACGTCACCAGGGTGGACTGCTTCGCGGAGAAGACGCACCCGAAGTAGCAGTAATCGCACCGGTTCCGGCACGCCCGGGCGTTCTTCGGGGTCACGTGGTAGTCCACCCCGTCCCGGAGGTCCAGGGCCTCGCAGCCGCGGGCGAGGACCTCGCTCGGGGGGGTCCTCACGGACTCCTCCACGCCCACCCCGAGGCGCGCCCAGACCTCGTCCACGTAGCCCTGAAACGCGGCCCCCGTGAGCCCCCGGAGGCCGAAGTCCCGCTCCCACTCCTCCAGCGCCCACGCGGGAGGGCGGAGGCACGTCATCCAGTTGATCGTGGTGCCGCCCCCCGCGGTCCGCCCATGGAGGACCCCGAACGCGAAGTCCTTCGTGGCCAGGAGGCCGTGGCGGTCGAAGGTCTCGTCCGTCCCCGGGAGCTCCCGCTGGGTGAAGGGCTCTGCGGTAAGGAAGGGCCCGGCGTCCAGAACGAGGACGCGGTGGCCCGCCTCGGCCGCCTTGGCGGCGATGACGGCGCCCCCCGCCCCCGAGCCGACGACGACCACGTCCGTCTCGAGGGAGGTCTCCCGGTCCAGGGTGAGGGGTTGGAGGACCAGGTCCTCGGGGGTCCGAAATCCTTCCCGGGCGGCGTCGTCCGGGGCGTCGTAGCCGATCCCCGTCCAGTTCGGGTTCTCCTTGCCGTCAGGGAGGGAGGCGTAGTACAGGAAGCAGACGAGGCGCTTCACCGCGTGGAACCCGCGGCGCTTCACCCCCAGGCGGCTCTCCGTCCACGACAGGAGGTACCGCTCCCGCGCCTCGGGGCTGAGGTCTCGGAACCGGATGGGGCGCCCCGCGAGGAGGAGGTTGTACAAGGGGCTCTCCACGGCCCGGAGGAGGGTTCGGAACTGGCGCTGCGCCTCCGGCGGCTGGTAGTCCCGGATGGCCTCCGCGGCGAGGGCGTCCACCCCCAGGTCGCTGGCGGA
>CAYFXO010000028.1:0-18205 GCA_964347125.1 uncultured Methanomassiliicoccales archaeon
CCACAACGGCGAGATCTACAACCACCTGGAGCTGCGTCGGGAGCTCGAAGCCGCTGGTCACGAGTACAAGACGAAGAGTGACGCCGAGACCCTACTGCACGCGTACGAGGAGTGGGGCCCCTCATGCGTCGAGCGGTTCAACGGGATGTTCGCCTCCGCCATCTACGATACCTCGGAGAAGGCACTCTTCCTCGCCCGGGACCGGCTGGGTATCAAACCCCTCTACTACGCCGATGTGAACGGCGCCTTCCTCTTCGCCTCCGAGCCGAAAGCAATCTTGGAGTACGAGGAGTACACGCCCCGCCCCGATCCCACTGCCATCCACAATTTCCTGAAGTTCCGGTACAACAACTCCCTCCAGAGCGTCTACGCGGGGATCTGGAAACTGGCGCCGGGGACCACGATGACCGTGACCGCGGACGGTCGGCGGGAGACCTGGCGCTATTGGGATCTCCAGATCCGGGTCCGCGACGCCCCGCCCGAGGCCCTGGCGGCCCAGCTTCGGGAGCTCCTCCTCACCTCCGTCCGATACCGCCTCATGAGCGAGGTTCCCCTGGGCGTCTACCTCAGCGGCGGCATCGACTCCGGCACCGTCACCGGCCTCATGTCCCAGGCCGCGGACGAGGTCCTCACGTTCTCCGTCGGCTTCGGCGGGCACTTCGAGGACGACCCCCACTACTTCGACGAACTCCGGTACGCGCGCATGGTGGCGGAGCACTTCGGCACCGAGCACACGGAGATCGTCATGGAGCCCGACGCCATTGACCTGCTTGAGCGGGTCATCTGGCACCTAGACGAGCCCATGTCGGATCTGGCCGTGATCCCAGTGTACGTCCTCTCCCGCGAGGCGAAGAAGGACGTCACGGTCATCCTGACGGGGGACGGCAACGACGAGGTCTGGGCGGGCTACGACAAGTACGAGATCCAAATGAAGCTGGAGGGGTACCGGACGATCGTCCCGGGATTCGTGAAGCGGGCCCTGCCGGCCCTCCGGGGGCTCCTCCCCGACGGCTACGTGAAGGCCCGCCTCGGGCACACGGGGAAGCTCCTGGACGCGGGGGACGCGGTGCTCCGCTACGACTCCATCTTCGACGACTGGGAGGAGGACGCCCTGTTCACCCCCGCCTTCCAGGCCCAGGTGGGCGGGCCGACGCCCAAGGAGATCGCCGTCGACCCCTACTACGATGGGGACCACGACTTTCTGGACAAGATGCTCCTGGCGGACGTGCACACCCTCCTCACGGACTCCTACCTGGTGAAGTCCGACCGGATGTGCATGGCCCACTCCGTGGAGAACCGGGTGCCCCTCATCGACCACCGCATCGTGGAGTTCGCGTTCACCGTCCCCTCGCGGTACAAGCTCCACGACGGGGTGGAGAAGTGGCTCTTCAAGCAAGCGGTGAAGGACCTGGTGCCCCCGGAGATCGTGGAGCGCAAGAAGAAGGGCTTTAACGTGCCCGTCCACTACTGGCTGAAGTCCAACCCGGAGCTGGTGGACCTGTTGGACGAGGCGGTCATCCGGAAGCGGGGCTACTTCAACCTCCCCTACGTGCAGAAGGTGCTCCGGCACCTGCACGACCCGGGGCCCACGGAAGCCCAGCGGATCTGGAGCCTCATCACCCTGGAGATCTGGCACCGGCAGTTGGACGAGCGGGCGGCGGCATGATGCAGGACAAGGTGAAGGACCGGAGCGCGGTCGTGTGCGTCATCGGGCTGGGCTACGTGGGCCTCCCCACCGCCGTAGCCCTGGCGGACGCGGGATTCCGCGTCATTGGCGCCGACGTGGACGAGGACAAGGTGATGGCCCTCAGCTACGGCCGGTCCCCCTTGAAGGAGCTGGACCTCGACCCGCGCATCCGCACGCTGACGAAAGAGGACCGCCTGACGGCGACGACGGACGTGCCGAAGGCCGTGCGGGAGGCGGACATCGTCTCCATCATGGTCCCCACCCCCATCGACGAGAAGAAGGAGCCGGACTTGCGGCACGTGGTGCGGGCCGCCAAGGACGTGGCGAAGGGGCTCCACGAGGAGCAGCTCATCATCCTCGAGTCCACCACCTACCCCGGCACCACGGAGGAGGTCGTCCAGCCGATCCTCGAGGAGGGCGGCCTCCGGGCGGGCCCCGACTTCGGCCTCGCGTACTGCCCGGAGCGCTACAACCCCGGGGACCCGGAGCACACCGTCGAAAAGGTCGCGCGGGTCGTCGGCGCCGTGACGCCGGAGTGGGCGGAGGCGGCCCGGGCCTTCTACGCTACCATCGCCGCGGACGTCACGGTGGTGCGGGACATCCGCACGGCGGAGGCCGCGAAGATCATCGAGAACGTCCAGCGGGACCTGAACATCGCCCTCGTCAACGAGCTGTACCTCATCTTCGACGCCATGGGCCTGGACACTCGGGAGGTCATCGAGGCCGCGGGGACGAAGTGGAACTTCCTCAAGATGTACCCTGGGCCGGGGGTGGGCGGCCACTGCCTCCCCGTGGACCCCTACTACCTCACCCACGCTGCGCAGTCGCTGGGGCTGGACCCAAAGCTCATCCTGGCGGGCCGGTCCATTAACGACGGGATGCCCGTCCACGTGGTGGGCCTCGTTCGCACGGTCCTGGAAGAAGCGGACAGACCCCTTGAAGGGGCGAAGGTCGCGGTCCTGGGACTCGCGTACAAGGCGGGGGTGGGGGATCCCCGCGAGAGCCCCGCAGAGGCCATCGTCGGCCAGCTTCTCGTGGAAGGCGCGGACGTGGTGCTCCACGACCCGCTGGTGGAGGACGAGGCGGTGCGGGAAATCTACGGGCTGGAGAACCTCTCGTTGCGGGCGGCGCTCTCCGGCGCCGACTGCATCGTCCTCGTCACGGACCACCGGGAGATCCAGGAGGGCAGGGACGCGATCCTCCGAGCGGTGAAGGCGGGGGCGGCCCTCGTGGACTGCCGCGGCGTCATCGACCCCGCGAAGTTGCCGAAGGGCGCCCACTACCGGGGCATCGGGAGGATCCGGCGGTGAAGGGCGAGCGCGTCCTCGTGACCGGCGGAGCGGGGTTCATCGGGAGCCACCTGGCGGAGGCCCTAAGCCGCGAGAATGACGTCGTGGTCTTGGACGACCTGAGCACGGGCTCGGAAACGAACCTGGAGGCCTTCCGGGACGGCATCACCCTCATCCGCGGCTCAGTCCTCGACCCCAAGGCCCTGCGAGAGGCCACGGAGGGGGTGGCGTACGTGTTTCACGAGGCCGCCCTGCCGTCCGTGCAGCGCAGCCTGCGGGAGCCCGAGCGGGTCCACGAGGTCAACGCCACGGGGACGTTGCGCCTCCTCGACGCCGCGCGAGCGGCGGGGGCGGAGAAGCTCATCTACGCGTCCTCCTCGTCCGTCTACGGGGAGTCCCCGAGCCTGCCGAAGCGGGAGGACATGCCCGTCCGGCCCATCTCCCCCTACGGCGCCAGCAAGGCCGCGGCGGAGGGGTACTGCGAGGCGTACCGCCACAGCATGGACCTGCCCACGGTGAGTCTGCGCTACTTCAACGTCTTCGGGCCCCGCCAGGACCCCGCGTCGGAGTATGCGGCGGTGATCCCGCGGTTCATCCAGGCGCTTCGAGAAGGGAGGCCCCCCACCATCTTCGGGGACGGCAAACAGTCCCGGGACTTCACCTACGTGGAGAACGCCGTCGTCGGGAACGTCCTGGCGGCGGAGTCGGAGGCGGCGGGGATCTACAACGTGGCCTGCGGGAGGCGGTATGACCTCCACGACGTCTTGGAGGTGCTGGGCGAGCTCAGCGGGGTGCGCCCCGAGCCCCTCTACGAGGCCCCCCGCCCCGGGGACATCCTGCACTCCCAGGCGGACATCGCCCGTGCGGTCGGCGACTTCGGCTACGAGGTCGTCGTGGACCTGCGGGAGGGGTTGAAGCGGACCTGGGAGCACCTCGGTGGCGCCCCATGAGGATCGCCATCCTCCGGGCCATGAACATCCATGTGTCGGAGCGGATGGCGGAGGAGCTCGGGAGGCGGGGCCACGACGTCACCCTCCACTACATCGCCTGGCCCCACGTGCCGAAGCCCCGGGAGCTGGGGCACTACGCCGTGGAGCGCATGGGGAAGTGGCAGGACTGGCGGACCCACACGCGGCCCAAGGCCGACATGGCCGTGGCCTCCTACTTCCTGAAGGCCGTGAACCGGTTCTCGAAGGAGAACACGGACGTCCTCATCGCGTTGCAGGTGTTCCCGTGCGGCGTGACGGGGGCGATGGTGCGGCGGTTCAAGGGAGTCCCCATGGTCCTGATGTGCCGCGGCTACGACGACTTCTACGACCGGGACGAGGCGTCGCGCTTCGTGGACGCGGTCCGGCCCTCGGCCTTCCAGGGGGCGGACGCCATCGTCGTGCAGACGGAGCACATGAACCGCACGTTGAAGGAGACCTTTGACCGGGAGGGTGTCGTCATCCCAAACGCCGTGGACGCCGCGCTGTTCGGCGGGCAGGCCCGTGAGGCGGCGAGGGAGGCCCTCGGCATCCCCGCGAAGGACCGCGTCCTGGTCTACGTGGGGAATCTCGAAGCCGTGAAAGGGGTGGCCCACCTCATCGACGCCATGAAGCGCCTCGTGGAGCCGCCCCGCCTCAGCATCCTTGGGGACGGGTCCGAGCGAAAGGCCCTGGAGGCGCAGTCCTCGGGGCTGGGGGAGAGGGTGACCTTCCACGGCTGGGTGGACCTGGAGCAGGTGCCGACGCACCTGGCCGCCGCCGACCTGTTGGTGTTGCCCACCCTCTCCGAGGGGTTCCCGAACGTGATCCTGGAAGCCATGGCCGCGGGCCTCCCCGTGGTCGTCACGAACATCCTAGGAATCCCGGAGATTGTGGACGACGGGGTCAACGGCCTGCTGGTGCCGCCCGAGGACCCCGCGGCCCTCGCGGAGGCCATCGAGAAGCTGCTGGGCGACCCGAACCTCCGAGAGCGCATGGGGACCGCGAACCGAGCGAAGGCGGGGGGCTATGCCTGGGAGGCCTTTGGGGACCGCCTGGAGGTCGTGCTCACGAAGGCCGCTTCCTGAGGAGCTCCTCGTACAGCGCTTCCAGCTGGGCCGCCACCCAGTCCCAGGTGCGCGTTCGGGCCAGGTCGAGGTTGTTCTCGATGATTCGGCGGCGGAGGGCGTCGTCCTCGAGGATTCGCTGGAGGGCCGCGGCGATGGCGGCCGCATCGTGCAAGGGGGCCACGAGGCCGTTCTCCTCGTGCCGCACGATCTCCGCCAGGGAGCCCGCGTCCGACACGACGACGGGCAGGCCGACGGAGAAGGCCTCGTTGAGGACGTTGGGGTAGCCCTCCCGGTCGCTCACCAGAGCGAGGACGTCCGCGGCGGCCATGTGCTCCATGACGGTGGCGCGGGGGAGCAGGCCCTTGAACTCCACGCGGTCGGCGACTTGGAGGTGGGCCGCGAGGGCCGTGAGCCGTGACCGCTCGGGGCCGTCGCCGATTAGGATGAGGCGGGCGGCCGCGTCCCGGGCCGCCACCGCGGCGAACGCGGTGAGGAGGTCGTGGAGGTTCTTGAGGGGACGGAAGTTCGCGACGGACAGGATGATGGCATCGTCCCCGTATCCCAGCTTCCCGCGCAGCTGCTCGCGCGGCTGGGCGGGGCGGTCGGCCGCGTCGATGCCGTTGGGGAGGATGCGGGCCCTCGACCCGACGTACGGGGCAGTCAGTTCCTTCATGTAGGCGGTCTGCACGAGGGCCGCGTCCGCGCGCCGGCCGGCCCACCGCATCACGAACCGCTTGGTCCGCGGCAGCCGCCTCCCCTCGTCGGTCCGGCCCGTGTCCTCACTGCCGCGGGCGTAGACGACGGAGGGGACTCGGAGCCTCCCGCCGAACCACACGGCCAGGGCGCCGCTGGTGGACAGGATGTGGCCCTCGATGATCTGGGGGCCGAAGGCCTCGAGGGGGGCGCGAAGGCTCTTCCGGTAGGCGAGGAGCTGACGCAGGTGGTGGCGATGGACCGCCGGGAAGAAGTGGGCGGTGAAGGACTCCCGCGGCTCGGGGCCGACCTGCCGGCCGGAGGGGGCGAAGACGATGACCTCGTGCCCGCGGGCTCCGAGGTGTTTCGCGATCGCGGCCGTGGCCACCTCGGTCCCCCCCATCACCTCGGGCGGGAGGCCTCCGACAATGAAGGCGACCCTCACGACGGCCCACCCTCCTTCGTGGCCACGATCCGGATTGGCTCTGTGGGGTGCATCCAAGTAAGTGCGAAGCCCTCCTCGCGGAGCCAGCCCAGGACCGCCGCCTCCTCGAGGTGCCACTGGTACCTCGGGCCGTACCAGTCGTAGTTCCCCAGGACCCGGTCGTTGAACTCCACTTCGTGGGACATGTTCACGACGTTCGACACCAGGGGGCCGATGGGCGTCCCGTAGGCGAGGGCCATGGACCGCGCCACGCCGAGGGCGACGTCGGGCGGCAACCGGGTCGTGATGGCCCGCAGGGCGGCGTTCACCGCCTCCCGGCCCGGGTCGACCTTCGAGTAGAGGTAGAGGGCGATTCGACCGCCCGGCTTGACGAGGTCGCAGCACTTCCGCACGGCCGCCTCGGGGTCCGCCGTGTGGTGGAGCACTCCGATGGAGTAGACGAAGTCGAACTGCCCCACGGCGAGAGGCGGGTCCAAGATGTCCCCCTTCACCGCGTACGCGTTGTTGAGGGACGAGAGGTTCTTTGCGAACGATCGGATGGCGTCCGTGGCGTCGAGGCCGACGACGATCCGGGCGTGGGGGGCAACGAAGAGGGCATGGCGGCCCATCCCGCAGCCCACATCCGCGACGACCTTGTCCTGGAAATCCTCCCGCGACAGGCGGTACTTCTCCGAGAGGTCGCGCTCGACCCGCGGAACCCCCATGCTGGACTCGGGTGACGCGAAGCGGGACCACTGGTCGGCGAAGTGGCCCGTCGTCTGCATCCGGCCTGGGGATCCCTTGGCGACTGCGGTGAAGTCCGGGATCCCGCGGACCACGGGCCACTCGTGGGATCGGGGGCAGAGGAGCCGCCCGGGCTCTCCGTCCTCACGGACTGCAAGCTCGGACCCGCAAAGGGGGCACGCGAGGAAGGGCAGGAGGGCCCTCAGGCGCATGGGACGGGGTGAAGCCGGACGATGGATATACATTTCCCCGCTGGCGGAGCGGAAGGGAGACGGGCGCCAACCGCGGACTGGGAAATCATTAAGTCGCGCCCCCAGCCTCCACGAGCGGTGACTGAAAAAGGGAAGCTCACGACCGTCGCCTACTGGGACGACCACTGGAGCGGGCTCACCCTGCCGCAGCGGGTCGACCCTGCTTCGCCTGCCACCCGAGAGCTCGACCGGCTCCTCAAGGAGACCCTGGGCCCCGGGCCGCTCCGAGTCCTAGAAGTCGGGACGGCTCCCTCACAGTGGCTGCACTACTTCTGGAAGGAGTACGGGTACGACGCGGTGGGGATTGACTACTCTGCGACCGGCTGTCGGACCAGCCGCGAGAACCTCCGTCTCCTTCGCTCGCCGGGGCAGGTCGTCGTCGGAGACATCTTCCAGCCGCCGTTCCCCGCGGAGAGCTTCGACCTCGTGTTTTCCATGGGGGTCGTCGAGCACTTCGACTCGATGGAGCCAATCCTCCAGGCCTGCACCTGTCTCCTTCGACCCGGGGGCTTCCTCTTAACGGTCGTACCGAACATGCGGGGAAGTCTGGGCCTTCTGCAGCGGATCGCGTCCGAGGAATTCTTGGAGACCCACAATCCTGTCAGCTTGGAGGCTCTCCGCGCCGCCCATTCGGGGCTGACCGATCTCGAGGTGAGGTACCTGAGTCCGCTGAACCTCAGCGTGGTGAAGTGGCCGCGATCGTCTCCCGGGCGGGACCGGGCACTCTATGGGATGCAGCGCGTGTTCTGGAGCGTAGTGAACTCGATGTCCTCACCCCCCAACTCGGAGCTCCTGTCCTCCCACCTCGTCGCCCTCGGTCGGAAGGCGGTGTGAGGCCCCCTCCAGGATCGGCGCCCGTCGTGAGACCGCGCCCCCGCCCCCCGCTTCGATACCTACAAATAGCGACCCTAAAATGAGAGCCCGGGTGATTGCCTGGGCGCCAAGGTCGGGCAGAAGAGCAACCGCGTGAAGAAGGGCGTTATGGTCCAGCTCTGGCGAATCCAGCAGAGCTACGCGATCTTCGGTATCGTGTTCTGGAGTGTGACCCTCACGCTCCTTTCCTACCAGTACGTGGCCCCCAAGTTCGAGGAGTGGTTCGGCATCTCCCAGCGCGACGTCTTCATTGGCCTCACCCTCCTGTTCTTCATCGTGCTCGGGCTCATCCTCTTCGCGGGCTTCCTCTACGACCGCGTCCTGCGGCTCTGGCGGGAGCAGAGCGTCGTGGCCTACGAGCGCCTCCCCTACGCGAAGGAGATGCTCACCCCGAAGGAGGTCCTCCTCTGGGGGAGGGTCCACCTGGGCATCCTGAAGCAGGTCGCGAAGAGCGACCCCTCCGTCGCGGAGGACATCCAGTTCATGGACAAGTGGGTGGCGAAGTCCCTCTCCGAGGATCCGAGCCTGCAGCGCAACGTCCGCGAACTCGAGGAGTGGGTCGGCGGCTGACCCCGCTGGCCCGCACAACCCTTATATAAGCGGCTCCCATTCTCCTCCCGTCCGACCAACGTCGGACACCCAGAAGGGATGGACAACAAGGACCACAGTCACGCCAGCCTACCTTTTGTCCCCCACACCAGGTGTTCGGGATGCACCTCAAAGCCATCGAGATGCAGAACTTCAAGTCGTTCGCGAAGAAGATCCGGGTGCCCGTCCTCGACGGGTACACCGCCGTCACGGGCCCCAACGGGTCCGGGAAGAGCAACATCACCGACGCGATCCTGTTCGTCCTCGGGCCGAAGTCCTCGCGGGTCATCCGCGCGGGCCGCCTTACGGACCTCATCTACAACGGGGGGAAGCACGGGCGCCCCGCGAAGTTCACCCAGGTCTCCCTCCTCTTCGACAACGGCGACCGGACGATCCCCATCGACGCCGACGACGTGGAGCTCACGCGCCTCGTGAAGGTCTCCCCCTCCGTCCCCGGCGGCTACAACTCCTACTTCTACGTGAACGGCCGGAAGTCCACCCTGAACGAGTTCGACAACCTCCTAGCCCACGCGCGCATCACCGCGGACGGCTACAACATCGTCCAGCAGGGGGACGTCTCCCGCATCGTGACGATGGGGAACGTGGAGCGCCGCCGCGTCCTGGAGTCCATCGCGGGGATCGCGAAGTTCGACGAGGACATCGCGAAGGCGGAGCGGGAGCGGGAGGAGGTGGACGAGAACCTCTCCCGCATCGCCATCATCCTGGCGGAGATCAAGAAGCAGCTCCGGCAGCTCGGCCAGGACCGGGGGGCGGCCCTGAAGTACAAGGAGCTCAAGGAGCAGCGGGACCGGGCGAAGGCCCAGATGCTCCTGAAGACCGTGGAACTCATGGAACGTCAGGTCGCCGCGACCCGGGAGCAGGTCCGGAAGTACGAGGACGCCGTCGGCGGGCTCCAGGACAAGCGGCGGGGGCTCTCGAAGGAATTGGAGAAGGCCCGCAAGGCCCTCTCTGCCCTCGAATCCGAGATCGCGGAGAAGGGCGGGGAGGCCGCGGCGGAGCTGAAGCGGAACCTGGACGCCCTCAAGATCGAGCGGGCCCGGGCCTACGACGGCATCGAGGCGGCCCAAGACGAGATTCGGCGGCTGAAGGCGGAGCTGAAGCGTGCCGCCCGGGACCTGGAGAAGGGGCAGAAGGCCCTCGAAGCTGACCGCGAGGCGGCGAAGGAGCGCGAGGCGCAGCTGGCCGGCCTGGACTCCCAAGTGGAGGCGTTCCGCGAGCGGCTCGCCGGCCTGGAAGAGCAGGCCTCCCAGTCCGACTCCAAGGTCGTGGACATCCAGAAGGAGATGGTGAGCGTCTCCAAGCGGATCGAGGAAGCGGAGGGGGCGCTGCACAAGCTGCGGTTGGACCGCGCCGCGCAGGAGGAGACAATCGAGAAGCTCGTCGGGGAGCTCGCGGACTCCGAGGAGGACCTGAAGTCCCGGGAGTTCGAGCTCAAGGACGCCACGTGGCAGCTCAAGGAGATCAAGTCGGAGTCGAAAACGTCCGCGAAGTCCCTCGAATCGATTCAAGGGAAGCGGGACGTCGCCCGCGGGGAGCTGGAGGAGCTGGAGCGGCAGGCGGAGGAGCTGCAGGCCGCCATCCTGCGGCTGACCCGCGAGTACGAGGGGCTGAAGGCGCAGGCGAAGGCGGCAGAAGCCGTGGAGAAGGGCTACTCCCGCGCCGTGGCCGCCGTCCTCGAGGCCCGCGACAAGGGGGACCTGAAGGGCGTGCGGGGAACGGTCGCATCGCTGCTGGAGGTCGAGCCGAAGCTGCAGACGGCCATCAGCGTGGCGGCGGGCGCCCGGATGCTGGCCCTCGTCGTCGACGACGACGGCGTCGCGGCGGTGGCCATCGCGTTCATCAAGAAGGGGCGGCACGGCCGGGCGATGTTCCTGCCGTTGAACAAGATGCTGGCGCGCCGCCCCCGCGGGAAGGCGGTGCTGGCCGCCAAGGACTCGCTGGGGTTCGCAGTGGACCTGGTATCGTTCGATGAGGAGTTCCAGGACGCCATGGCCTACGTCTTCGGGGACACGGTCATCGTAGAGACCCTGGATGCCGCGCGGTCCCTCATGGGGGGCGTGCGGCTGGTCACCCTGGAGGGCGAGCTCATCGAGGCCAGCGGGGCCATGGTGGGCGGGGTGCTCCCCAAAGGCGGCATCCAGTTCGGCGCCCCCGCCCGGGGCGAGGTGGAGAAGAAGGCCCGGGAGCTGCGGGAGGCCCGGGAGCAGGCGGAGACCGTCGCCGACCGCCTTGCGAAGGTGAAGTCGACCCTCACGGGTCTGGAGGACCAGCTCCGTGACTCCGCGGGGACGGGGGAGACCTCCAAGGTGCGGCTGGACGCGGCGGCCGCGAAGGTGAAGGAGTTCACGCTCAAGGTCAAGCGGGGGAAGGCGGAAGTCGCCGCCCTGAAAGAGAAGGTCGCCGCCGCGGAGGAGTCGCTCCCGGCCATCGAGGCGGAGGTCGCCGACTGGGAGGGGAAGCTGGAGTCCTCCAATGCCGAGCGGGAGGCGGTCCGCCAGCGCCTGATGGCGTCCACGCCCCAGAGCCTGAGCCGCGAGATCAAGGGGCTGCAATCGAAGAAGAGCGATGTCCTGGAACAGCGCGCGGCCCTCGCCGCGGAGCTGGAAGGGGTGCGGGCGAAGGTCCTGGTCGCTGAGGAACGGTTGGAGGACCTGCGACAGGCCCAGGCGGAGCGGGAGGCCCGCATCGAGGAGAACACCGCCGCCATCGCGTCCTTCCGCGAGGACCTCTCGAAAGTGGAGACGGAGCTCCGGGCGCTCCAGAAGATGGAAGAGTCCTGGGACAAGGAGATGACGGAGGTCCGGGACCGGCGGGACGAGGCCTACAACCGCCAGGCGGATGTGGAGCGGGAGCGGGACAAGGTCCAGCATCAGATCGAGACGAAGGAGGACTTCCTCCTGGGCCTCAAGACGGAGCTGGGGGTGCAGGAGGGCCAGCTCGCCGAGGCGATGAAGGAGGTCGAGGCCTTCGACCTCTCCGCCGAAGAGGAGATCCCGCCCCTGGACGAGCTGAAGCGCACCGTCTCGGAGGCGGAGGTCCAGATGGAGGCCCTGGGGGCGGTGAACCTCCGCGCCCTGGAAGACTACGACGCCCAGACGGACCGCCACGGCGTGCTCAAGGACGAATTCCAGCACCTGAAGGCCCAGGAGAAGAAGCTCATCGGGCTCGTGAAGGAGCTCACCGCCCGGAAGAAGGAGGGCCTCCTCGAGGTCTTCCACGAGATCAACGCCAACTTCCAGGAGGTGTTCCGGGAGCTCTCCGAAGGCGGGGAGGCGGAGCTCGTCCTGGAGAACGAGGAGGAGCCCTTCGAGGGCGGGCTCATCATCAAGGCGCGGCCGCCCCACAAGCGCACCCTCCGGCTGGAGGCCCTCTCCGGCGGGGAGAAGAGCCTCGTCTCCATGGCCCTCATCGTGGCCCTGCAGCGCTACGACCCCTCGCCCTTCTACCTCCTCGACGAGATCGACCAGAACCTGGACGCCATCAACGCGGAGAAGGTCGCCCAGATGATCCGAGCGAACTCCGTCGCCGCCCAGTTCCTCCAAATCTCCCTGCGGAAGGTGACCCTGAAGGAGGCGGACCACATCATCGGGGTGACCATGGGGAGCCAGGGCCTCAGCGAGGTCGTCATGCAGGTGGACCTGCGGGCGGTCCCCGAGGAGGAGGCGGGCGAGACCGTGGAGGTGACCCCGTGAAGGAGCACACCGAGGCGGTGCTGAACCACCTCCTCTTCCACAAGGCCCTCGTCAGCGAGACGAACGGCGGCGAGCGGATTACCCGCTACGTCCAGATGCTGGACGACATCGACCGGGGGATGTACATCGCCGTCCAGGATCCCATGGAGAAGGCCATCGCCGCCGCCTTCGAGCTCGTCATGGAGCACGAGTACGACCCCTGGGACATCGACCTCGTGGAGTTCTGCCGGATGTACCTGAAGAAGCTGAAGGCGGACGACGCGGTGAACTTCGTCACCGCGGGCCGCCTGGTGTTCATGGCCTGGGAGATCCTCCGCCTCCAGAGCGAGGAGGTGCTCGGGGAGGCCCGGCCCCCGCCCGCGCCGGAGGACCTGTTCTTCTCCGACTGGGACGTGAGCTTCGCGACCTACGACGAACCGGAGGACGTGGACTTCACCCAGTCGGTCCTGGCCGACCCGGAGCCCCCGCTGAGGCCCGTGATCCGCCACCCGGGGATGCGCTCCGTGACCCTCCTGGAGCTCGTGGACGCCTTCGACGACGCCCGGAAGGAGGCGGAGCTCCGGCAGCACATCCAAGCCCTGCGGGAGGACGCCGCGCGCCGCCGGCCGAAGCCCATCCACGACAAGGTGCACCGCGAGGACCTCACGGAGGACATCGGCCTCACCTGGCACCGGCTCGCCCAGTACGACGGGACCGCCATCCCCCTCCGGAAGCTCCACAACGGGGACGTCTGGGACCGCGTGACGGTGTTCATCTCGGTCCTGTTCCTCGCGGCCATGGCGAAGGTGCGCCTCTGGCAGCGGAACTTCCCCCGGGGGGACATCATGGTCAAGCGCCTCGCGCCCGCGGATGACGTGGACGCGGAGGCGATCGAGGAGGAACTCGCCGAGGACGAGCTGGTGGTGGCCACGTGAGTCTGAAGAACCAGGTGGAGGCGGCCCTCTTCGCGGCGGGCCGTCCCGTGGAGGTGCCGGAGCTCGCGAAGGCGACGGGGGCGCCGTACCCCGAGGTCCGGAAGGCCCTAAAGACCCTCGCCGCGGAGTACGCGGACCGGGACGGGGCCTTGGAGGTCCTCCACACGGGCCGGAGCTGGTCCATGCAGCTCCGGGAGGCCTACGCGGACGGCGAGTCCCTGGCGGACGCGGAGATCCCGCGGGACGTCCTGAAGACCGCCGCCCTCATCGCGTACCACCAACCCATCCTCCAGGCGGACCTGCGGAAGATGGTGGGGGAGAAGGTGTACGAGCACGTGCGGAGCCTCCGGGCGAGCCGCCTCATCCACGCGTACCCGAAAGGGCGTTCCCTCCAGTTGTCCACGACCCAGCGGTTCCCGGAGTACTTCGGCCTCGAGGTCACAAACCGAGAGGATCTCCGCCAATGGATGGCGGACCAGGGAACCCCCCGATAGCCAGACTAATATTTCTCTTGGCGTATATTTGTTCTGAACCTTTAAATAACGACACCTTCATAGTTCCCGAACACCATCCTCTCCAACAGGGTACCAGAGGTAAGCCTGGAGCGAGGCTGACGCGGTGAGCTACCTCAAGCAACTCCAGATGCAACGACAGCTCGAGGAACGAGCGAAGCAGGAGAAGAAGACCCGCGAGCTGTCCGAGAAGGAACTGAAGGATGCGGATGCCGCCATCGACGCGGCGAAGAAGATCGACGCCAGCACCGCGGACGTCGAAGCCGTTCTGGAAGAGGCCCGTGCCGCCATCCGCGGGAAGGACTACAAGGTGGGCCTGGAGAAGGCCCAGGAGGCCCGCGAGAAGGCCGGGCGGGTGTACCGGGAGCGGGTCAAGGCCATTGTCGACTCCAGCGGCACGATGGTGGATCTCGCCCGGAGCATCGGGGAGGACGCCGCCGAGGGCGCCGACTTCCACGGCTCCGCGATGGACGCCCTCAAGAAGGGGGAGATGGAGAAGGCCGTGGACTTCGCCAAGAAGTCCTGGAAGGCCACGGAGAAGGGGCTGTACGAGCACCTGTCCAACGCGTTCTCGCAGGCCCAGGCCCTCATCCTGACCGCGAAGAACGCCGAGAAGGACGTGTCCGTCCCGGAGGACCTCCTCTCCCGCGCCCGGACGGCCCTGGAGCAGAACGACTACGAGTCCGCCATGGCGTTCACCCGGGACTGCATGGAGAACGTGTCCTCCGTCCTGCGGGACGACGTCCGCGGGGCCATGGAGGCCGCGGAGGGCCTGCTCTCCCTGGCGACGGAGGTGGGCGCCAAGGTGGAGAAGGCCGAGGGGATCCTGCAGCGGGGCCGCGAGGAGCTGGAGGCCCTGGAGTTCGACAAGGCCATGAACTCCACGAAGCAGGCCACCGCGGACCTGAGGCGGCTCATCAGCAAGGGCGTGGAGGAGGGCGTGGCGCGCATCCAGCAGGAAATCGAGGACGCCAAGGAGCTGGGGGCCGACGTCTCCGCCATTCCCAAGAGAATCCAGGAGGCCCAGAAGAAGGCGAAGTCGGTGGACCTCCAGGACGCCGTGGGGGCGCTCCGAGACGCGTACGAGGAGGCCCGCCGGGCGAAGTTCCAGGTCGTTCTCCAGACCATCGCCAAGTCCAAGGAGAAGTACCAGACCGCCCTGAAGATCGGAGCGGACCTGGGCAAGGCGTTGGACTACCTGAACAAGGCCCGGGAGAGCCTCAACGCGGGCAACTTCCGCGAGGCGCTCCAGCACGCCCAGGACGGCGACGCGGAGGTGGACCGCCTCGTCAAGGACTTCGAGGAGGTCGAGAGCCGCATCCGGGGCCTCCAGCAGCGATTCACGTTCGCCGATGAGATTGGCCTCGACATGACGAAGCCCCGGTCCATGCTGGAGAGCGCCCGCCTCGCGCTGAAGTCCCGGGAGTTCGGCCGCGTCCTGGACTTCATCCAGGCCTGTGAGGAGGCCACGGAGCGGGCGGAGTACGAGCACACGATGCAGAAGGTGGAGGCCGCGGAGCAGGCCATCACCCTCGAGGACAAGATGGGCCTGGACACCGGGGGCGTCAACGACCTCCTGGAGCAGGCCATCGTCGCCACGAAGGCGAAGGACTACCACAAGGCCATCCAGCTCGCCCTGAAGACCCGGGCGGAGGCCGTGAAGGTCCTGGAGGACAAGATCCTCAACACCATTTCCGATTACCAGGAGGCCATCCCCCTCACGGGGCGGGCGGGGGTCCAGGCGAAGAAGCTCTTCGACAAGGCGGAGAGCGCCTTCGCCGCGGAGGACTACGAGCAGGCCTGGAAGTTCGCCTCCGACGGCGCCTCCCTCCTCGAGGGGGAGGTGAAGGAGCGCACCAGCCACTTCCAGGAGAGCATCGACCTCGCCGACAAGCTCGCCTCGGCCCTCGAGGTCGCCATCCCCGACCTAGCGGCGGCCCGGGAGGACGCCGCCCGCATCGCAAGGAGCGGCTCCTACGAGGAGACCGTGGCCGCCACGGAGCGCCACCGGGACCGCATCGGCGCCGCGGTGGACGCCATCTTCGAGGCGGTCAAGGGCCGGGTCGTGGAGGCCCGCAACCTGAAGCTCGAGACGGACGACCTGGTCGCGAAGCTCAAGAAGGCGAAGATCGCCCGGGGCACGGAGGACTTCCGGGACAGCCTGCGCAAGATGACGGAGGTCTCCGTCAGCGTGGAGGACGCCCTGGACGCGTACCACAGGGCCTACAACACGATGTCCGCGACGGCGGCGATGGTCGCCGAGGCCAAGAAGAAGGGAGTGGACGTCTCCAACGTCCTCCGCACCCTGCTGCGCGCGAAGAAGCTGTTCGAGGCGGCGGACATGGAGCAAGCCTTCCTGGTGGCCCAGGAAGCCAAGGACCAGGCCGAGGAGGTCATGGCCCTCTACAACGCGGCCCGGAACATCACGGAGGCCCGCAGCCACATCGAGATTGCGGAGGAGAACGGGTTCGACCCCGCCGAGGTGCGGCCGAGCCTCGACCAGGCAAAGCTCGCGATGAAGGAGAAGCGGTACCGGGAGGCACTGGAGCTCTCCTCCCGCGCCCGGGACGAGACCACCGAGTTCCTGAGGGACAACGTGTCCCGCATCATCGGCACCACCGTGGCCCTCATCGAGGAGGCCCGGGAGCGGGGCTTCGACATCACGGAGGCGGCCGACGCCCTGGCCGCCGCGAACGAGCAACTGGAGACCGGTGCCTTCGCGGAAGCATTGGAGGCGGCCCGGACCAGCAAGGGTGAGATCGACGGGCTCTACAACCTCCGGCAGGAAGCCAAGGAGGCCCTCCGAGAGGCCCAGGCGGCCCTGGAGCAGGTGCGGGCCATCAACGTGGAGGCGCCGCGGGCCACGGCCCTCCTGAAGCGGATCGAGAAGGCCTTCGAGACCCACCGCTACGAGGAGGCAAAGGAACTCAGCGCCCGCCTGCCCGAAGAGGTGGAGGTGGAGCGGAAGGCGTACATCACCCAGACCATCGCCCAGTTCGAGGAGGCCATCGCGAAGGCCCGGGCGGAGGGGATTCACACCGAGTCCGCGGAGGGCTACATCCAGGAGGCCAAGGAGCACCTCGCTGGCGGGCGGTACCGCGAGGCCCTGGAGCTCGCGATGCAGAGCGAGAACGAGGTCGAGCGCGTCCACCTCCAGCAGGACATGGCCGCGAAGGCCCTGGACACGGCGCGGAAGAAGCTCGAGGAGTTCGGCGCCCCAGTGCCCGCGGCCCGGAGCCTGATGGGCAAGGCCGAGGAGGCGTTCGGCGCCGGCGACTACGTTCAGGCCCTCGAGCTCGCGATCCAGTCCGGGGATGAATTCCAGCGCCTCGCGGAGGCGTGGGAGGAGTCGAAGGAACGCCTGGACGAGGTGGAGGCCCTCCGGAGCGAGGCGGAGCAGGTGGGGGCCGACATCGCGATGGGCGCCGAGTTGCTCGACGCCGCCCGTCAGGATCTCGAATCGGGGGAGAGCAAGGCGGCGCTGGCCAAGGCCGCGAAGGCGTCCGCCGCCCTGCGGAAGGCAGCCCTCCGGGCGGTGGAGTCCCTCATCGAAGAGGCGAAGGCGCGCAAGACCCTCGCGGAGGAGCTCGTCGTCGAGGTCCCCGGCTTCAACAGCGCCGTCTCCGAGTCCCGCGCCCTCCTGGAAGAGGGTGACTTCGTGAAGGCCCGCACCGCCGCGGCGGCCGCGATGGAGGACGCCGACGAGGCCGTGGAGCGGCGGGCGGCGGAGGTCTTCGCGAACTCCAAGGCCGCCGTGGCCCACGCGAAGAAGATGGGGGCCGACGTCACCGAGAGCGTGCGGATCCTGAAGGAGTCCCGCACCGCGATGCGGGCGAAGGAGTACCAGCAGGGCATCCAGCTCGCCGAGCGCTCCGTGGAAGTGGTGGAGTCCACCCGGAAGCTCGAGAAGCAGTACATCGACCTCACCTACCAGGCCGACCTGTCCATCAGTTCCGCGAAGCGGTTCGGCATCGACGTGGACGCGGCGGAGGCCAAGCTCCTGGACGCCATCGAGGCGAAGGGGACCGACCTCAACGCGGCCATCGACCTCGCGAAGGAGGCCGTGCAGGAGGCCAACGAGGCGGTGGAAGCCTTCGCGCCGAACGTGGAGGCGACCCTCGAGGTGAAGAAGCCCCAGTTGGACGAGTGGCGGGACGCCGAACTCACGCTGCGCAATCTCAGCAAGGCGGTGGCCAAGGACGTGGCCGTGCAGGTCATGGGGGACGCGGAGGTGGAGGGGGTCCCGGAGATCGCCTCCCTGCGGGGCGGGGGCACCCAGACGGCCCGCATCAAGATCCGAATGACCGCGGAGGGCACGGTGCCCCTCAACATCGAGGTGACGTCCCACCGGGTCATGGACGGTCAGGAGTACACCCAGCAGTCCCTCGTGGAGATCCCCGTGGGGAAGGGGGCGAAGGAGGAAGAGGTGGCCATCCCCAAGGAGGAACCGGAGGAGGCCCTCGTGGCGACGGAGGACACGAA
>CAYFXO010000029.1:0-16430 GCA_964347125.1 uncultured Methanomassiliicoccales archaeon
TGGCGTAGGTCCCTGCCGGCGCCTCCATCAGGAAGAAGATGGGTTGCACGTCGAGGATCTGGAGGCCGACCCTTTCGAGGCCTTCTTCGTACCGGCGGAGAGAACGGTGCATCACGTGGGCTCCGGCCTGGGACGAGCCCTCCCCAAACCCGTCGATGATCAAGAGCCGCCCCTCCGGGCCGAGCGCTCCCTCCAAGCTCTGGACAGCCCGGTCGAAACCCGATTCGTCGACGATGTGATACAGCACGTCGAAGGCGGTCACAGTGTCGAACTTCCTCGACACGGCGAGTCCCCGCATGAGGTCGGCCTGATGGAAGTGACCGCCTGGGAATCGTTGGCGAACGCAGTCGATGGCCGTCTGACTGATATCGACCCCCGTGATTGTCGAGGCGCCCCGTCCTTCCCAGAAGGGGATCCAGGCCCCCAGTCCCACGCCCGCGTCGAGGACAGCGCGTCCATCGACCCGCACGCCGTGGCGGGAAAGGATTCGGGCAACTGCCAGGAAGCGGGCCCGATAGAGCCACCGGTTGTAGGCCTGGCCCAGGCCCGCATGACCCACGGCCGCGTAAGACGGATCACTCCGGATGCGATCTTCCCAAAAGCTTCGCGGGTCGTAGGACGGAGTCATCGGAGCGTCCCGAGCCAATGGAAAAGGCGTTCCGCGGATTAAGGCGTTCCCGCGCCCGGCGACCCAGCGTCTCGTTGCTCGACCGGGCGCGGCCCGGGTTCCCTCAAGAGGGAGGCTTTATGCGTTCCCCGAGATTCAGTACTCCGTGGACCCCATCTCCCTCGTCACCATCGTCGTCATCGTGGTCGGTCTTGCCGTGAGTGCCCTTCGGCGGCTCGCCTACCATCAGGCCCTCGTCGTCCTCGTCCTGGGCGTCTTCGGGCTCCAGTTCCTGACGAGCCGCATTCAGGGCGTCGTCCTCTCGTCCCCCATCGCCTTCGACCTGGCCTTCTTCTCGGCGGTCCCCCCACCAGCCAGCAGCCTCTACACGATCTTCACGTCGATGTTCATCCACGCGAACTTCCTCCACGTCCTCTTCAACATGATCGCCCTCCTCTTCATCGGGTCGATCCTGGAGAGCCGCATCTCCAGCCGCCGCTTCGTCGTCCTCTACTTCGTCACCGGGGTCCTGGCCACCCTAGTCTTCCTCCTGGCGAACTTCGACCGGGTCGTCTTCCTCGTGGGGGCCTCCGGCGCCGTCAGCGGCGTCTTGGGCGCCCTCGCCCGCTTGTACCCCTACCAGCGCCTCGTCATGTTCTACGGCTTCATCCCCATCCCCACACCCGCGTGGCTCCTCGTCGTCATCTTCCTCCTCCTGCAGGTCTTCATCTCCTTCACCTCCGCCTCCATCGCCTGGGAGGCCCACGTGGGGGGCGCCGTCGCCGGCTACCTCCTCGCGCCCCTCGTCATGCGGATCCCCTCGGAGGAGGCGGGAGCGCCCCGCGAGGCGGTGGGCGTGGGGGCCCTGAAGGACCTAGCGACGACTCGAAGGGCGAGGGAGGTCCTGACCCGTCTGGAAGGGGAGACCCAGGGGGAGGTCCAGCGGGCCTGGCTCGAGGCCTTCGCAGGGGCCATCCGCTGTCCGCAGTGCGATGGGGACGTTACCCTGAAGCGGCGGACGCTGACGTCCGACTGCGGCTGGACCCGCCGCGTGTAGGCCCGCAACGTTTTTCCGGCGGGGGCGTATGAAAACCCGTGGCCGCCCCGAGCGCCCTGATTCTGGAGTGCCCTTCCTGCGGGGAGGGCCCGCACCGCGTCCTCCACGGCCGAGCGTCCGGCCGCACCCTGGAGGCGGTCGTCCGTTGCGTCGCCTGCGGGCAGACCCGCAAGGCGACCATGCCCGTCCCCCAGTCCATCGACCTCCCGGTCATCCTCTCCGCGGAGTCGACCTCCCGCCGCTCCACCGTCGCCGTGGACCCCGAGGACACCCTGGCGGTGGGCCAGGAACTCTACGTGGACGGGGAGCGCCTCCTCATCACGTCCCTGGAATCGGGGGGCGTCCGCGTGCGCTCGGGGCGCGCGGGAGACCTCTCCACCGTTTGGACGAAGCGGTTCGACGTGGTCGTCGTGAAGGTCGCCGTGCAGTACGGCGGGCGGACGGTCCCTCACCAGGTGAAGGCGGACCCCGACGAGGAGTTCACCGCCGGGGACGTCATGGAGGTCCGGCGGGGGAAGGCGGTGGTCTACAAGATCGTGACGACGGAGGGGCGGCGGGTCCGCGCGGCCCCCGCCCGGGACATCAAGAAGGTGTACGCCCGGGCCATCAAGGAGCGCTGGGCCTAGTCCTCGGGACGGAACAGGTAGGCCGCCGCGACGACGGTGACCGCCACCGCCCCTGCGAGAGCCAGGGGAAGGGTCAGGTCCAGGGGGGCCGGGCTGGTCGCCTGGAGGACCAGGGACCGCGTCGAGAACTCGGGGACCAAGACGGAGACCTGGAGCAGCCCCGGAGACTCGGACACCACGAAGGCGGCACCCTCCGAGGCCAATAGGTCGTCCATCGAAGCCGCCCGGCTCAGGCCGTCGCCGTCGAGGGACGCCGCGAGGTCCCGGGCGGGGACGGTGAAGGCGGACCGGTCCAGGTTGAACACGAGGACCTTCGGCCCCAGGGTCTCGGCCGTAATCGTGAGGGCCTTCCTCGTGGGCGAGGAGGCGTCCAGGGTGATCTGGGCGGGCAGGTAGGGGACCACATCCAACCGGGCTCCCGCCGCGTCGGAGGAGATGTACGCTTCCGCCATCACGAGGCCCGCGGCGATGTGGGCCCCCAGCTCCGTCCCGAGGGGCATTTGACGGAAGAAGAGGCGGGCGTTGGCGGTGAGGGTGACGGTGAGCTCGGTCCCGGCTTTCAGGAAGTCGCCGTCGCCCGCGAGGATGATCTCTCCCGTGGCGGTGGCGTCCCCGACGAGGGCGTTCGTCTCGCGGGGGAGAATCCCGATGGAAGGCGCGGGGCGGAAGGTCACCGCGTTCTGCACGAGGGTGTGGACCTCCATGGCCGCCGTGGGCGCGTCGTGGACCCGCAGGGAGGCCGCGACCCCCTGCACGGAGACGACCTCGCCCTCCACGGCCGCGGGGGCCGTCCGGGTGAAGGCCGCGAACGTGACGGTGTCGAACAGGGTGCGGTAGGCGGGCACCTCCCCGCCCGCGGCAATGCCGAACGTGGAGACCGTGAGGCTGTCGGTCCCAGTGACATCGAAGGAGAAGAAGCCGGAACTGGCGCGGTACACTCCGGGAGAGACCTCCTCCACGGACCCGCCGCGCGTCTCCGCGACGCCGCTCCCCGCGCTGAGCACCACGGCGACCGCCAGCAGCATCGTTCCGAGGACCACTTGCTTCATGTGGCGGTAGGGAAAGAAAAGAATGGAGGAGGCTTGCCCCCCTTTCGGGGGGCCTGTTATGTGGGCAGATAACAGAAAAGCCTCGCTCTATTGCTACCCCCTCTCGGGGTAATATGGGATTTGGTACAGACGTCGAACACGGGGGCGGGGAACCCTTTATTATCCCACGCCCAGATGCGACGCCCCGTCATGGAGCTGGAGGTCTTCCTGGGCGGGATGCTCCTGGGGTTCTCGGCGATCATGTTGGCGGCCTCCGCCGTGGCCTACCGCCGCGTCCGCAGCCCCCGCCTCCTCTTCATCGCCCTGGCCTTCCTCGTGTTCGCCGTGAAGGCTATCGTGGTCCTCGTCGCCGCCGTGCTGCCCGACCTCTGGGAGACCTTCGGCGTCCCTCCCGCAATCCTCGCCTTCGACCTCGCCGTCCTCGTGCTGCTCTACCTGGCCGTCGCGAGACGCTGAGGTGCCGGCCTTGGCGGGACCCCTGGACCTCGAGAACCGCCGCCTCATCTTCGACTTCGTCCGCCGGTTCCCCGGGGCCTACTTCCGGGAGATCCAGAAGGCCACGGGCCTGGAAGTGGGCACCCTGTCCTACCACTTGGAGTACCTGGAGGAGCGGCGACTCCTTTCCAGCCAGATCGAGGCGAACCGCAAGCGGTACTTCGCCGCGGAGATCGCCCACGGGGACAAGGCCCTCCTGGGCCTCCTCCGCCAGGCGGTGCCCCGCAAGCTGGTCATCCAACTCCTCCTCCACCCCGGGACCACCTTCTCCGACCTCCTCCCCGTCGCCGGGGTCTCCAAGTCCACTCTCTCGTTCCACCTCAAGAAGCTCACGGACGCCGACGTCATCGCCGGGGAACGGGTCGGGCGGGAGAAGGCCTACCGGGTGAGGGACCCTGAGGAGGCTTCCCGCATCCTTATTACCTACAGGGCGTCATTCCTCGACGGCCTCGTGGACAGGTTCGTGGAGACGTGGACCGCGATCGGCAAGTAGGGTTCGAGGCCGCCCGCAGGCGCCTCGTGGAGCGGCTGACGGCGAGCGGCTACCTCACCTCTCCCGCCACGATCCGCGCGATGGAGACGGTCCCGCGGGAGCACTTCGTCCCCCGCACCCAACGGGACGCCGCCTACTACGACTCCCCCCTCAGCATCGGGGAGGGGCAGACCATCTCCGCCCCCCACATGGTCGCCATCATGCTGGAGGCCTTGGACCTCCGCGAGGGCCACCGGGTCCTCGAGGTCGGGGGTGGCTCCGGATACCACGCCGCCCTGGCGGCGGCGGTCGTGGGCCCGGAGGGGGAGGTCTACTCCGTCGAGCGGCTCTCGCGCCTGGCGGAGCGGGCCAGGGCGAACCTGAAGGCGGCCGGCTATGAGGACGAGGTGACGGTCATCGTGGGCGACGGCTCCCTCGGGTGGCCCGCCAAGTCCCCCTACGACCGCATCTTCGTGTCCTGCGGCGCCCCCCAGGTGCCCCCGCCCCTGCTCGACCAGCTCGGGCCTGGCGGGAAGCTGCTCATCCCGGTGGGGGGCCGATGGGCCCAGCGCCTCCTGCGCTTCGACCGCCAGAAGCGGGGCTTCAAGGAGCGGGACTTCGGGGGCTGCGTCTTCGTGCCCCTCATCGGGGAGTTTGGTTATCGAGAGTGAGCCCTCCCCGCGAACGATTATATAACGCGGCCCTCGTGGTCCCCCTGGGATGATTACCCTCGTGGGCGTGGGGCACGTCTTCCGGATCGGCGAGCAGGTCCGGCGGGCCATCCTGGACCGGCGCCCGCAGGTGGTGTGCCTGGAGCTCGACCGGGAGCGGTACATGGCCCTCCTGGCCCGCAACCGCCGGGGCGGAGGCCCCCTCGCCTACCGCGCCATGGCCTTCTTCCAGTCCTGGATCGCGAAGAAGTACGGCGCCGACGTGGGGGAGGAGATGCTCGCCGCCGCCGCGTCCGCGCGGGAGGTCGGGGCGCGGGTCGAGCTCATCGACATGGACTCCTCCCACGTGTTCTCCCGGTTCTGGGACTCCATGTCGTTCAAGGAGCGCCTCCGCATCTTCGTGGGGATCGCCAGCAGCCTGTTCATCCCCCGCCGGAAGGTGGAGCAGGAGATCGCCCGCTACGAGGCGGACAACGCAGGCTACCTGGAGACCTTCGGGAACGAGTTTCCCCAGGTGAAGCGGGTCCTCATCGACGAGCGGGACGCTTACATGGCGGAGGCCATCCGCCGCCTCAGCGACGCCTACCCGAGCCTCGTGGCGGTGGTGGGCGACGGCCACATCGAGGGGCTGCGTCGGCAGCTCGCCGACCGGCCCGTGGAGGTCGTGCGCCTGAAGGACCTGCGGCGGCCGCCGCCCGCGCCCGGCGTGAAGGTGACCTTCTCCGTCGGGGAGGGCGCGGACCGCACCGAGCTCGGCGGGCTCGACCCGAATCCTTAAGAGACGAGGCCGGCTTGAACGGACCGTGAAGGAGGGCCCTCACCCGCCGACCGTCGACTACCTCATGGACCGGTTCCGGGCCTACTACAAGGCCGAGGGCGTGGTCCTCCCCGAGCGCTTCGGGCGGCGGGAGTTCGGCTTCATGTTCTTCCGCCCGGGCGGGGTCCAGCGCCACCTGGCCTTCGGGAGCGCCGTCCACCTGCAGAAGTTCCTCGTGGAGAAGGCCCCGCGCCACGTCTACCACTCCGCCGCCTACTACGAGACCCCGGGGGCGCCCACGATGGACGAGAAGGGCTGGCTGGGGGCGGACCTCATCTTCGACCTCGACGCCGACCACGTCCCCGCGGCGGAGGGGCTCCCGTACGAGAAGATGCTGGAAGTCGTGAAGGGCGAGCTCGTGTACCTCCTGGACGAGTTCATCCTCGGGGACTTCGGCTTCGCGGAGGAGGACCTCGTCATCACGTTCTCCGGCGGGCGGGGCTACCACGTCCACGTGCGCCATCCCTCCGTCTTCGAGCTCGGCCCCCACGAGCGGCGGGAGATCGTCGACTACATCCGCGGGGTGGGGGTCAACGAGGCCTGGCTCTTCCCCCGGGTCCCTTACGCGGCCTCGAAGTGGGAGGCGAAGTACCGGGTCCTGGCCCCCTCGACGGAGGACCCGGGGTGGAAGGGGCGGACCGCCCGCAACCTCCTGGAGGCTGTGGAGGCCCTGGAGGCCCTCGGGACGGAGGAGGCCGTGAAGCGCCTCTCCGCCCACAAGGGGATCGGCCCCGCCTCGGCCCGCCGAATCCTGGACGCCCTCTTCGCGGGTCCCGCGGGGGCCCGGGGCGTGGACAAGCTGCGCGCGGGGAGCGTGGACTTCTTCGCGGACGACCGCCACCTCAACCTGTTCCTAGGGGCCTTGGCGGAGGAGGCGCTAGACCGCGGCCGCGGGGAGACGGACGAGCCCGTGACCTCGGACGTGAAGCGCCTCATTCGGCTCCAAGGGTCCCTCCACGGGAAGACGGGGCTCCGGGTCGTGCAGGTCGCGCGGGACGACCTGGCGGCCTTCGACCCCCTCCGGGACGCCGTGGCGGACACGTTCCGGGAGGAAGAGGTGGACATCCGCCTGGCGGAGCCCGTCCGCCACTCCCTGGACGGGGAAACGTTAAAACTCGGACGCGGTGATACGCGGGTCCCCGAGTACGCCGCGGTATTCTTGATGTGTCGGGGTGCCGCAACCCTCGCGGGAAGTGGGAGCTGATGTGGCGGTACAGGGAGAAGCTGGAGGGGCGCTACCAGGTCGTCCGCCTGAAGAAGATGCGCCGTCAGATCTTCGCCCTCGAGGGCGCCATCCTGCTCATCATCCTCCTCGTGGTCCTGAGCGCCAACGGGGCCTCCCTGAACCCCCTCTTCGTCCCCATGGACATCGCCATCATCTTCGGCATGGCGGTCCTGTGGGTGATCTCCCTCCAGAACCACATCTTCCGCAACCTGGAGATCCGAAACGTGCGGCGGGGGAGCCGGAAGCACCTGATGACCCTGAACTCCATGCGGCGGGCCCTCGTCGTCGCGGTCATCTGCGGCGTCGTGGCGCTCTTCCTCGTCCTCCCCCAGACCACGAGCTACTTGGAGGCCCAGCTCACCGGCAACAGCACGGTCGTCCTGGCCGCGGGAGAAGTCGCTTCGGTCCCGTTCACGAACCAGGACCGCCTGGGGCTCACGCGGACCACGTCCCTGGACCTGTCCGCCTCGGCGGGGGGCGTCCAGGCGGCCCTCGGGACGGCGACTGACTACGACGACAACGGCCTCATCGACGAGCCCCTCACGAACCTCTCGGTGGGAGTGGTGGCCGCCCAAATCCCCGTCGACCCGACCGGGTTTCGCAGCTTGGTCCTGCAGCTGAACAACACCGGCGGGAGCGGCGTGAACGTCTTCCTCACCCGGAACGTGGCCCTGGCGGAGGGCCTCCTCCTCTTCGTCCCCGTCTTCGCCCTCCTCTTCGTAATCTCCAGCGCCGCGTGGATCACGTACCTGAACCCCCTCCGGGTCCAGTACGCCCCCAGCTCCATCTATTCGTCCGACTACGAGGCGGCCTTGGACTCCGGGGACCGGACCTGGCGGCAGATCGCCAAGGACCGGGAGCGGCGGGCCTCGGCGAAGCGCGCCCCGGGCGCGACCGCGAAGCCCGTGGCAAAGGGGGAGCCCCCCGCGCCCCCGCCGCCGCCCACGGTGGAGATGCTCGCGGAGCTCCCCCCGCCCCCGGAGGAGGACCGGGACTCCTTGCTGGGGATGGGCCGGGAGCTCATGCAGAAGCGGAACTACGAGGCCGCCCTGAAGTGCTACGACGGCGCCCTGAAGCAGGACCGGGACGATCCGGAAGCGCTGGAGGGGCGGGCCCAGGCCCTCCTGAAGCTCCGCATGGAGGAGGACGCGGAGTCCACCCTGAAGCGCCTGCTGGAGGTGGACGAGGACAGCCTCTTCGCCCTCCTCATCTTGGCGGAGTTCGCAGAGTCCAAGGGGCACTACACGCGGGCCGTGGGCTACCTGGAGCGCGCGGTGAACCTGCGACCCGATGAGGACGACTGGTGGGTGCACCAAGGGGACGTCCTCCTCAAGCTCGACCGGGAAGGGGACGCGTACGACGCGTTCCGGAATGCCCTCAAGGTGAACCCCCAGAACGAGGAAGCCAAGGCGAAGCTGAGCCTGGTGGAGGTGGACGTGGACGCCGTCCTCAAGGAGGCGATGGCGAAGTCCTCCACGGGGGACTACCAGGGGGCCGTGGACCTGTACGGCCGCATCCTGCGTCAGGACCCCGAGCACATCCTGGCCCTCCTCGGCAAGGGGGCCGCCTACCGAAAACTGGACAAGCCCGTCGCCTCGGCGGAGGTCCTCCAGCGGGTGCTCGGCCTCGATCCGAGCAACCAGGCCGCCCTCATGGGCCTCGCCTCCCTCAGCGAGGACGAGGGCCGGTGGGAGCAGGCCCTGGACCTGTACGACGCCCTCCTGGAAGTCAACCCGGGGGACGAGGAGGCCATGATCCGTCGCGGGGACGCCCAGGCAGAGCTCGGGCTCATGGACGAGGCCCTGGAGACCTACCGGCGCGCCGCCGAGGAACATCCCGACTCGCCGGAGGCCCGGGAGCGGGCGGACGACATGGTGGGCCGGATCGAGCACGAGCGGGACGCGGCGATGAAGTGGCTCGTGTCCCTCCCCGGCATCGGCCCCGCGAAGGCCCGTGCGATCGTCGAGGCCGGCTTCTCGTCCATGGCGTCCCTGAAGCGGGCGAAGCCCGGGAAGCTCGCGAAGGTGAAGGGCATCAGCCGCAAGCTCGCGAAGTCCATTGCGAATGCCCTGAAGGAGTAGGGGCGTCCTGCGGCAGGGAGTCAGGGGGGGTCGTCAGCCTTATACCGGGGCCCCCCTTACCCACGCCGTCATGAAGGCCTACCGGGTGGCCGGCACGTTCCTCATGGGAGGGAAGAGACAGCCCTTCACGAAGGAGGTCACCGCGGACGATGAGGACTCCGCGATGGAGTGGGTGTACTCCGTCTTCGGCAGCCGGCACCGTGCGAAGCGGCGGGAAGTCACCATCGCGGAGGTGGTGGAGATCTCCGAGGAGGAGCTGGCGAGCCGCCGTCGACGCCCTGGGGCGGAGGAGGAGGAGTAGTGGCGGCACAGGATCTGGAGGTGGCCGTGGCCCGCCTGGAGGCCCTGCGGAGCCAGGCCGAGAACCTGGCCCGCCAGAGCGAGGTGTTGCGCCTTACCCTCGAGGAGTACGCCCGGGCGCAGGAGACGATGCGGCGATACAAGGACACGGGGGACGGGGCGGACATGCTCGTCCCCGTGGGCGGCAGCTCCTTCCTCTACGCGAAGGTCTCGGACCCGGACCGGGCCCTCGTGAACATCGGCTCGGACGTCGTCCTTGAGGACGACATCGACACCTCCATCGAGAGACTCCAGCGGCGGATCGACCACCTGGGCGAGGCGTCGGAGCAGGTGGGGCGTCTCCTCCAGGACACGGACGCCCAGATCCAGCGGCTCACGCGGCAGATCCAGGAGGCGTACGCCCAAGCCCAGCAGGAAGTGGAGACCCCAGGGTAGGCCCATGTTCAAAGTCCTGCGCGAACGGCTCGCGGGGTGGCGGAAGAAGGCCCCCGACGAGCTGGAGGAGGTCATCCGGGAGGAGGGCGGCCGACGCATCCGCGAGAAGCGGCTGGAGAGCGTCCTTTGGGATCTGGAGGTGGCCCTCCTCGAGGCGGACGTGGCCGTTCCGGTCATCGAGGCCATCAAGGCCCGGTTCTCAGAGGAGATGGCGACGAAGCGAGTCGCCCGGGGCGTGGACTTCGGCCTCGCCATCGAGCACGCGCTGCGCCGTGCCGTGGAGGACGTGCTCCAGGCGGACGGGGTGGACTTCGAGGCCGTCGTGGCCTCGGCGGAGAAACCCCTCGTCCTCATGTTCGTCGGCGTGAACGGTACGGGGAAGACCACCACCATCGCGAAGGTGGCCCACCACCTGAGAGGTCTCGGCTACTCCTGCGTCATCGCAGCCGGCGACACGTTCCGGGCGGGGGCTATCGAGCAGCTGGAGAAGCACGCGGAGCGCCTGGGGGTCAAGCTCATCCGGCACCGCGCGGGGAGCGACCCCGCCGCCGTGGCCTATGACGCCATCGAGCACGCGAAGGCCCGCCGGAAGGACGTGGTCCTCATCGACACCGCGGGGCGGATGCAGAGCAACATCAACCTCATGGAGGAGATGCGGAAGATCCAGCGGGTCGCGAAGCCCCACCTCATCCTGTTCGTGGGCGACGCCCTGGCGGGGAACGACATGGTGGAGCAGGCGGTGAGCTTCCACGAGGCCGTCGGGGTGGACGGGGCGATCCTGTGCAAGATCGACGCAGACGCGAAGGGGGGCGGGGCGCTGTCCATCACCCACGCCATCGGGAAACCCATCCTGTACGTGGGCACCGGCCAGGGGTACGACGATCTCCAGCCCTTCGACGCCGCCTGGATGACGGAGCGTCTCTTCGGCGGAGCCCTCGGGGCCACGTGAGGCCCTCAGCGGGCCCATCCGAAGCGCTTCTGGAAAAGAAACAGGAAGTTCCGGAAGGCGTCGCGGACGGATTGAATCTTGGGCTCCCCGAGGCGCTTCCGGTACGCGATGGGCACCTCCAGGACACGGTGGCCCCTCAGGTGGACCTCGACCTTCAGCTCCTCCGAGAAGGCCATGCCGTCGCTGGTGAGTCGGAGGGTCGGGAGGATGGCCCGCCGGAACACCCACATGCCCGACTGGCTGTCCTCGAAGGGGACCCGGAACAGGAGGCGGGTCGTGAGGGCGAGGAGCCGATTCCCCACGAGATGCATCCCCCGCATGGCCCCGGCGCGGGCGTCGGCGAGGCGGTTCCCCGTCACGAAGTCGGCGCCGGCGGTCAGGCGGGCGGCCATGTCCGGTATCCAATCGGCGGGATAGGTGAAGTCCGCGTCCAGGGTGGCTACGAACTCGCCCTGCGCGTGGGCGAAACCCGTCTTGTACGCCCGACCGTAGCCGCGACGGGGCTCTGGTACGACCCGCGCGCCTTTGGCCTCCGCGATCTCCACCGTCCGGTCCCGCGAGTCGGTGTCCACCACGAGAATCTCATAGCCCCCCTCGTAGCCCGAAAGGGCTCCGTGGATCTCGTCCAGGACGCGTCCGATGGACGCCTCCTCGTTCATCGTCGGGATGACGACGGAGAGGCGAGGGGGGGCCACGCCGTTCGATTGAGAGGTCCGACTATAATGGTTTCGAGAGCCAGGGGGAGGGACTCGGATGGGCGGTCTCGGGCGTCCGACGGGTCCCGAAGAGCTTGTACCCCACGTAGCCGAGGAACGCCAGGACCAGGCGGGTTGCGGACCAAAAGGTCACTCGCCGTCGGACCATCTCGAATGGGCGGTAGTTCGCCCACAGGCTCCCATGCTTCATGGTGAGTTGCTTCCGCCCCGTGCCGTTCCAGAAGGCCTGCTTGAGGAAGGCGTACACAGAACCCCGGGTCCGATGGTACACCAGGGCATCCGGCTCGTGTCGGATCGTGAACCCCGCCCGGATCGCCCGGAGATTCAGGTCGATGTCCTCGGCGGTGAGGAACCAACCGTCGAAGCCGTCGATCTCTTCGAAAGCCTTCCGGGTATACGCGAGGTTGCAGGACGGGTACGTGATGTCGAAGCCCTGGAAGATGAGCTCCACCCGCTCCAAATCCTCCCATGCCTTGTAGCCGACTTGGATGGTCTTCCCTGCCACCACATCGCCGTAGGACAGGCCCTCGCGGACGTGGTGGATCCAGAAGGGATTCGCGATGCAGTCGCCGTCGATGAAGGCCACCACGTCCCCCTTGGCCAATGCCACGCCCCGATTGCGCGATTCCCCGCGAGTGCCCCCGGCGCGGTGGAGATGGACGAAGTCGTACCGCTTGGCGAAGTCCTCCACGATCTCTGGGGTGCCGTCCTTCGAATCGGCGTCCACGACGAGGATCTCCAACGGTCCCTCCTGAACGACCAGGGAGTCGAGGAGGTCCCGGATGTTCCGGGCTTCGTTCTTCACCGTGATGACGACGGAGATGAGCACCGGCCGTTCGAATGGCCACTAAAGGCCTTTATGGTTTCTTTCGTGGGGCCGCCGAACGCTTTTTAGCGGTGCCCCCGCCTACGGCCCACGACTGGAATGCGACTCCTCATGCTCCTCTCAAATCCCGCCACTCGGGACGCCCGAGTGTTGCGAGAAGCCCGCTCCTTGGTCAAGGCGGGCCACGAGGTCACCATCCTCGGCTGGGACCGGCGCGCCGAGGCCCCTCGGGAGGAGTCGGTGGACGGGGTGCGCATCCGTCGGCTGCGGAACACCGCGCTCATGAGGATGGCCGCCCATGACCTCTTCCGGAACCCCCTCTGGTGGCGCCTCGCGGCGCGCGAGGGGCTGAAGGAGGACTTCGACCTCGTCCATTGCCACGACTTGGACACATTGAGCGCCGGCGTGCGCCTCAAGGAGAGGCGCGGCGTCCCCCTCCTCTACGACGCCCACGAGATCTTCGCCTACATGATCGAGGGCGACCTGCCCGCCATGATCGTGAGCTACGCGGAACGGCTGGAGGCCGGTCTTCTTCCCTCCGTGGACGCCCTCATCACCGTCAACGACCGCCTGGAAGCTTACTACGCGGAGCGGACTCGAGGACCGATCCGCGTCGTAATGAACTGCCCGGAGAAGGTGCTGGAGACCTACGAGCCGCCCGCAGAGTCGGTCTTCACCCTGCTGTACATCGGGACGCTCCACCGGGCCCGCTTCGTCCTAGAGCTCGTCGATGTGGTCGGGGCCATGGACGGCGTCCGCCTCGTAATCGGCGGGGAGAAGGCGCTCACTCCGGAGGTGGCGAAGCGATGTACAGCCCATGACAACGTGACGTTCTTGGGCGCAGTCCCCCTCGAAGAGGTGTTGCCGTGGACCCGCCGATGCCACGCGGTGTTCTGCCTGTTCGACCCGCGGGACCGCAACAATCAAGTTGGCAGCCCGAACAAGATCTTCGAGGCCATGGCCATGGGGCGTCCCGTCCTCGCAACGAAGGGCATCTGGTCCGGGGAGTTCGTGGAGCGCATCGGATGCGGCGTGACCCTAGACTACGCGGAGGACGCCCTTCAGGAGACCGTCGTCGCCCTGTCGGAAGACCCCGCCCGCTGTGAGGCGATGGGTCGAAAGGGGCTGGACGCCGCCCGAGCGGAATACAACTGGGAGGCCCAGGCGGAGCGCCTCCTGCGGCTCGTCGACGAATTGACCTAGGAGGCGTACCCATCTGCGGCATTTGCGGCATCTACAACTTCTCCGGTGGAGAGGCCGTGGACGAGGGAGTCCTGGACCGGATGACGGACCTCCTCACCCATCGCGGGCCGGATGACCGGGGGACCCACGTGGATGGCCCCCTCGGCCTCGGCTCGCGCCGCCTCTCCATCATCGACGTGGAGGGCGGGCACCAGCCCCTCGCGGGGTGCGACGACCGCGCGTGGATCACCTACAACGGGGAAGTGTACAACCACGCCGACCTCCGCGGGCCCCTGACCGAGGCCGACCACACGTACCGGACCGCCACGGACACGGAGACGGTCGTCCACCAGTACGAGGAGGACGGGGTGGAGTGCCTCCACGCGCTCAACGGGATGTTCGCCTTCGCCATCTGGGACGCGCGGGAGGCCCGCCTGTTCCTGGCCCGGGACCGCCTCGGCATCAAGCCGCTCTACTACGCCGTCCGGGACGGCGCCCTGCTGTTCGCCTCGGAGATAAAGAGCCTCCTCCTGCACCCCTCCGTCCCGCGGGCCCTCGACTGGCGGGCGGCGGTGGACTACCTCACCTACCAGAACATCCTGGGGGACAAGACCTTCTTCCAAGGGATCTACAGCCTGCTCCCGGGTCACTACCTCCTCTGCGACGGGTCGGGGCCTCGGGTCGAGCAGTACTGGAACCTCTCATTCCGGGAGGACCCCTCCCTCACCCCCGACGAGGCCGTGGCCCGCTACCGGGAGGTCCTCGAAGACGCCGTCCGCCGACACCTCATGAGCGATGTCCCCGTGGGCGCCCACCTGAGCGGGGGCATGGACTCCAGCTCCGTCGTCACCTTCGCGGCGGCCCAGTACCCCGGGCGTTTGAAGACCTTCACGGCGCGCTTCGAGGACCAGGCGTTCGACGAGAGCCCGTTCTCGCGGCGGGTGGGGGAGGTGGCGGGCACGGACGTCGTGGAGCGGCAGGTGGACTGGGGGGACCTGGAGGGCACGCTGCGGGAGATTGTGTGGGCCCTCGACGAGCCGCGGGTCGGGCCGGGGGTCATCCCCCAGTACCTCGTGGCGAAGATGGTGGGGGAGCATGTGAAGGTCGTCCTCACGGGGCACGGGGGGGACGAGCTGTTCGCCGGCTACCCGGCGTACCTCGTGCCGTACGTGAGCGAGTGCCTGAAGGGCGAAGTCGCGGGCGGGGGGCTCGCGAGGATCCTCCGGAAGCTCCCCGGTCGGCTGCGGGAGGAGGGGTTCCGGCGGCTGTTCGGCCTCCCCGCCTACGCGATGCTCCACGACGAGATCCGGCGATACGCCCACGAGCACGTGTTCGATCCGGACGAGCTGGCCACGCTGCTGCCGGGGGAGGAGGCCCGCGGCTACAACCCCGACGCAAACTACGAGGCCCTGCTAGAGAAGACGGACGCGGAGGGCGAACTGGCGCGGCTGTTCTACCTGGACGTGAAGACCTACCTCCCGTCCCTCCTGATGGTGGAGGACCGGTGCAGCATGGCCTTCTCCGTGGAGGCCCGCGTGCCCATCCTGGACCATCGGATGGCGGAGTTCGCCGCGTCCATCCCGAGCTGCCACAAAATCCAGGACCTCACGCTGAAGGCCATCCCGAGGAAGGCCATGGCAGACGTGCTGCCGCAGAAGGTCATCGAGCACCGGAAGATGGGCTTCCCCGTGCCCATCGCCGAGTGGTTCCGGACGTCCCTGCGGCCGTTCCTGGAGGCGACTCTGCTGGGGCCGCGGGCGGCGGAGCGGGGCTACCTGAACCTTGACTACGTGGCGAGCCTCATCCGGGAGCACGGAGACGGCAAGGACCACTCGGAGAAGCTGTGGTGCCTCCTCAACTTCGAGATCTGGTGCCAGGTCTACCTGGATGGGGACGGCTTCCGGGACCACCCGGTGTCGGGGTAGGTCTGGGGAAGCTGTTTTACCCGCCGGACGCATCCTGCGGGGCGTGCGCGTTGCCCTGGTGACCCCCGGTTTCCCGCCGAACGAGGTGGGCGGCACGGAGGTGGCCTCGCAACGGTACGCGGCGGCCCTGGTCCGGCGCGGCCACCAGGTCACGGTGCTGACCCGCGGGGCGGCGAGCCCTCAGGAGGAGGAGGGCTACCAGGTCCGGGAGGTCTTCAAGGACGTTCACCTCGCGAGCCTCCACACGCCGGGGCTGTTCCGGGGCCTCCTCAGCGCGGTGAAGGAGTTGCAGCCGGAGGTGGTGCACGGCCAGGCGTTCTTCGGCCACACCTGGTCCTGCGTCCAGTCCCGCAAACTGATGGGGGTCCCCGTCCTGGCCTATGGGCGGGGCAGCGACGTGTACTTCCCGGAGGGCCGCGTCGGCGAGAAGATCGTGACGGACATCCTCCGCGGGGCGGACGCCGTGGTCGCGCAGACGGCCCACATGGCCCGCCGGATGCGGGAGTTCCACCCCCGCGAGGTCCACATCGTCCCCAACGGCGTGGACGTGGAGAGGTTCCGTTGCGCGCGCGGGGGCCCTGGAGAGCCCGTCGTCCTTGACGTCGGGCGGTTCCGCCCGGAGAAGAACGTCCCCCTGGCCATCGAGGCCTTCCAGCGACTCAGGCGCCGCGTGCCGGAAGCGCGCCTCGTCCTGGCGGGAGACGGCCCCGACCGCCCGACGGTCGAGAAGGCGGCGGAGGGCGTGGGCGGGGTGGAGTTCGCGGGGGATGTCCCCAATGAGAAGGTCCCGGAACTCATGGCGGGCGCGTCCCTCCTCCTCCTCAGCAGCGACACGGAAGGCTTTCCCATGACGCTTTTGGAGGCCATGGCCAGTGGCCTGCCCATCGTGGCCACCGCCGTTGACGGCGTGCCGGAAATCGTCGAGGACGGTCTCCACGGGCACCTGGCCCCGCGAGGCAACGCGTCCGCCCTCGCGGGCGCCATGGAGCATCTCCTC
>CAYFXO010000029.1:16440-16944 GCA_964347125.1 uncultured Methanomassiliicoccales archaeon
GGGGAGCGCAGAGGGTGCTCCTGCCACAGGGTCTCGGCGAAGAGGTCAAAGATGACACTCACCCGATCCTGGGCGCGGAGCATCTCCTCACGGACGAGGACGCGTGGCGCCGTATCTCCCGCCGCAACGCGGAGGACGCTTCTCGCTACTCGTGGGACGCCGTCTGCGAGCGCATGGAAGTCATCTATCGCTCCCTGTGACCCGTTCGCCAATGGTTAAATAACGTCCCCCGGCTTGAGACGGCGGATGTGCGGCATCTGTGGCGCCCTGGGCGTGGAGGACGCGGACCTCGCGCGCCGGATGGCGGCCGCCCTTACCCACCGCGGAATCGACGACGAGGGCTACCTCGTCGACGACGGGACCTCCCTGGGGTTCCGCCGCCTCTCCATCATCGACGTCGCGGGAGGCCACCAGCCCATCCTCAACGAGGAGGGTGACATGGCCGTCATCCACAACGGCGAGATCTACAACCACCTGGAGCTGCGTCGGGAGCTCGAAGCCGCT
>CAYFXO010000030.1:0-11448 GCA_964347125.1 uncultured Methanomassiliicoccales archaeon
AGGTTGTCGCTGGTCCGGAGGACGGTGCGCTGGTTGTTGATGGCGGGGCGTTGGAGGGTGCTCTCGATGTCCCCGATGTCCACGGGCGGGTCGAGGACGACGGGAGGGGTGGTCGCCGGGTCCAAGAGCCATTGCTTCATCAAGCGAACGTGCACCAGTCCCGCGGGGGAATTGTAGTCATATTCCAGAGCCACCGTTCGGCCAGAGGCATCTTGCGCGAAGGGGGGTGCGAGGGTGAAGGCGACTGAATCGTCTCGATGGAAGGTGAGCCGCGTGGGGGAGCTGGAATCGGAGTCATAGGCAATCCGCTCTCCGAGAATCATCTTCCAGCTCACTCGCAGACAGCCCTCCGCGCTCAGTCCAGTGGAACTCCCCAGGACAACCTCTTCCTTGAGGTGGGAAGGGCCGGGACGGTAGACCACCCGTTCGATGAGGCCCGCGGAGTCCAGAAAGTGGATCTCAGCGTCCAGAAGCGCGGCGGGTCCATTGGGGATGTCGAGATGAGTAGGGCTCCCGCCCCCGCAGTCATCCTCCGCGAGTGCGCTCAACTCCATACGCAAGATCTCCTCGCCTGTCCTGTCCTGAAGCGTGACTGAGGGCCCTACGGAACCAGGTTGGAAGAGGGCCACGTAGTCCTGGTTCTCCACCTCGACCATCCCAGAGGGGAGCGCCGTCATCCGTGGCTGGTGCATGGCCTGATTGGCGGCCAGGAAGGGTCGAAGGAAGGCGTCCGCCGGGCCAGACCGAGTACCCCGCGTGGCATCCTCCACGCGGTCATAGCCCCCCCTCCAGTCGAGGATCTCCAACGCAACCGGGGGTGCGGGGGTTGAGTATGGATACTGGATGCCCGCTTCCAGGCTCGATCGTCCCTTCGCCCACGTGGCCAATCCGGTCTGGGCGAGAACCCACCCCTCTTGGTACTCGAGGAGCTGCCCGGACGTCACCCGCCGCCCCCGCCCCGTGAGCTCAAGAAGAAGGTCCGCTCCGAGCTGTGCGAACGGGAATCCCGTGAGGGGATTGTCGTCGGTATCTAGGTAGAACCGAAGGACATCGAGCCCCCGAACGGAGGGCTTCGCAATTGGACAGATGTATCGACGCACGACTCGATCTGCAAAGGGATCCGGGAAGAAGCCGGGGATTGTCGCGTTTAGCCAGCAGTCCGTCCCGCCCCTGTCGAAGTCAACGAGATCGTCTGAATCCACATCCCCCCCCTCCTCTGTGTCAGGGGTTTGATCGTTGTCGAAGTCGGCGGGTAGGGGATCCACCTCATCTGGCACGGTATCTCGGTCCGCATCTCGGACCGTGGGGGTGGGTGGCAGGTAGAGGACTGGGTTGTGAAACGGAATGACCGTCCCGCCCATCATCTGCCCCTCGACTTCGGCGAATAGGTAGGCGTCCTGCCCGGAGACCACCTCCCCGTACGCGGTCAGGTCTACGTTCGTGTTCCCCAAGGCGGTGGAGGTTCCAGTCTCCTGCGGCCTCCGAATCGCCGTCCAGTCCGAGAAGGCGCCGTCGATGGCGATGGCGGGGGGCACGGCGTCCAGGTAGCCGGTGTCCCGGAGCCCCGTGAGGGACCTCACCGTCACCGCCCCCATGTCCACCGTCACGTCGTCCGGACTGACGAGGGACGCCCCCAGGGTCTGCCCGGAGCCACTGAAGGTCGTCACGGAGAGGGACAGGGTGACGCCCGCGGAGGCCGCCACCAGGGGTGAGAAGGCGAAGAGCGCCCGGCGGTTCGACACCGTCGTCGTCCCGAGGACGGTGCCGTTGCGGCTGAGGATGGCCTCGGTGATGGAGGGATCGCCCGCGGTCCCCGAGAAGGTGACGGTTACCCCGGACACGGCCACCTCGCCCGCCACGCTCCGGAAGTTCATAGTAAGGAGCTCCGTGTCGGTCCCCGCGAGAATCACCTCCGGGACGACGCTCGTCTGGGTGATCACGAGGACGCCGTCCTGGGACGAGATGATGTAGTCCGAGAGGTCCTCCTGGCGGTCCACGGTGTCCACGCGGAAGAGGACGTTCACATAGGGCCCGGGGAGGAGGAGGGCGGACTTCGGGATGACGAGCTCCAGCTTCGACGCGTCGTCGCCCCGCCCCGCGGCGGCGTGGACGGGGATCATGGGGGTGAAGCCATTCCAGTCCTCCCGGTCCGTTCCCTGGAACTCCCGGAGGTAGGCGGCCTTGGCCACCCCATCGAGACCTGCCACCTGCACCAGGTACTCCGCGCCCAGGCCGGGGGTCGCGTAGCCGGTGTCGGGATCCCGGTCCGCGTCGATCAGGACGTACACGGTGTCCGCGCCACCGGAGGCGGGGTCGCCCGGCAGGATGGGGCCCCGGGTCTCCACGTAGATGGCCAGGAAACGCTCGCTGTCCAGGACGCGGGTGCCCTGGATGTCGGCGGAGGGCGCCAGGTCTGTGTTCGTGGGCTGGGGGATTACGCCGCTCCAGTCGGTGAAGTTGCCGTCGACGGTGATGGGCCCGGTGAAGAGGGTCGTGGGAGGCCCGGGGGCCACGAGGAGGGTGGCCAGGAGGAGGAACACGACGAGGGGGATGAGGAACAGCTTCCAGCGGTGGCGGCGGCTCTCCGCGTAGAACCGTCCGCCCCCGAGGCCGTTCGTGATGCCCCGACCGTTCGTGAGGCCGTTGACCATCCCGCTCCGGACGCTCTCCAGGCCATTGACGAGGCCGTTGATGCGCCCCGTCATCCCGTTGATGCGGCCGTTCACGCGGCCGTTCACGCGGCCCGGGAGCGCGGTGGGCGGGCGGCGGCCGTTCACTAGTCCCTCCGTGGATCGCCTCGGCGGGGCCACCTCGCGGCGGCGACGTTGCCGCGCTTCCACTGCTTTCTCCAGACGCTCGAGGGTGGCCTCGATGTCCGGGAGGCGGTCCGGGGACCGCATCATCGCCTCGATGCGCGGGACCGCCGCCTCCAGGCCCGTGGTGTCCAGCTCGCTGAGGCGCTTCCGAAGGGCCGCCACGGTCTTCAGTTTGGCCTCGAACTCCAGGAAGGCGGCCTCGGCCTGGCTGGGATCGTCCAGGAGCACCCGCTCGATGCGCTCGACCTTCAACCCCGCCTCCTTCCAGCGGCGGAGGTTGTCCTGGAAGGGGTAGAGGGGCGCCGGCTTCGGGAGGGGGCGGAGCGGCGGGACCGGCTGGGGCGGGGGCGGCGGGGGCGCTGGGATCTCCTCCCCGCAGAGCTCGCAGCGCAGCGATTCCGCCGGGAGGCGGGCGCCGCAGGAGGGGCAGGTGACCTGGGCCTCCATGGCCTGCAGTTCCCGGCGCAGGTCCGCGAGGTGCTGCTCCGGGGTTTTCTCCTCCCCGATGCGGGCCATCAGTTCCGGGGGCGCCTCCTTGGACGCCTCCACGAGGGCCCGCCGGTAGAGCTGCACGGCCTCGTCCTGCCGACCGAGGCGCACGAGAACCGCGGCCTTCGCGTTCCAGACCGCCCGGTTGTCCGGCTCGAGGGTGATGACGGTGTCGAAGCACCTCAGGGCCTCCTCATCCCGCCCCAGATCGCTCAAGAGGACGCCCCGGGCGAACCAGATCTTCGCGTTCCGCGGGTCCTCCCGCAGGGACTCCGCCTGGCGCTGGAGGATCTCCTCGGGCTCAGGCTCCTCCTTCTTCGCGGTCTTCGCCCACTTCTTCTTGAAGTCCTCCGCGAAGCGCTTCTTGTCCGGCGGCATGGCTCCCCCTAAAGTATGGTGACGCTGAGATCCTTCCCGGGAGGTGGCCTTATAAGGGTTCTATGGTGGGAGCGCTGCCGTGTATAACGGTTCGAACAGACGAGTGGATGGAATCTTGTTCAAGACCCGGCGTGTCCGGGAGCCGGGGAAGGTTTAAGAGAACCCCTGGCCTAACGAGCCGGCAATGCTGTTCCTGGGTGCCCACGTCACGGGGGCCGTGCCGCGGTCCCCCGCCCTCATCGCCGCGACGAGGGGCTTCGACCGCGGCCGCGTGCTGGAGCAGGAACTCCGCGCGCAGGAGGCGGAGGACACGCGGGACGCCATCGCCCTGCAGATCGCCTCCGGGTGCGCCCCCGTCTCGAATCCCCAGTTGAACTGGCAGGACCTCTTCCGACCCTTCGTCCCCGCCCTCACGGGGGTGAAGACGGGCGCCCTGACCCGCTGGTTCAACAACAACACGTTCTACCGCCAGCCCGTGGTCACTGACACCGTCGAGTTCAAGGGGGGCCTCGAGGACCGCTTCCTCATGCGGGACCACCTCCCCGACGAGGGCTCATGGAAGACGAGCCTCCCCGGCCCCTGGACCTTCGTCACCCTGAGCGCGGACCACTACTACGGGGACGCGGCGGACCTCCTGCGGGACTTCGGGGACGCCATGGGGCGGTGCGCCCGGGAGCTGGCCTCCCTGGGCTTCGACCACCTGCAGTTCTGCGACCCCTCCCTGGTCGTCCAGCCGCCCGAGGATGGGGGCTGGGACCTGGTGGCCGACGCCTACACGAGGGCCTGCGGGGGCGTCGAGGGGACGACCTCCATCCACACCTGCTTTGGCGACGTCGCCCCCGTCCTGGACCGGCTCCTGGACCTCCCCGCGGACGTCGTCGGGGCGGACCTCTTCGCCACCGACCTCCCCTCCCTCCGCGCGGTGGACGTGGACAAGGCCATCGCCCTGGGGTGCGTCGACGCCCGGAACTCCCTCGTGGAGAGCCCGGAGGACGTCCTGGGGTTCGCCACGCGGGCCGTCGAGGCGCTGGACCCGCCCGCCGTCGCCCTCACCACCAACTGCGACCTGGAGTTCCTCACCCGGGCCATCGCGGGGGAGAAGGTGACCGCCCTCGGGGAGGCGGCCGCGCGTCTTCGGGAGGTGGCCTGATGGAAACCCTCCTCCCGACCCAGGAGATCGGGAGCCTGGCGAAGCCCCGCTGGCTCGTGCGCGGCCTCCGACGCGGGTCGGTGGAAGCCCCGGAGCTGGAGGAGGCCCGGGAGTGGGGGGAGCGCCTCCAGGTCCCCGGGTACGAGGACCTCCTGGCCACCCTGAAGGCGGAGGGGCTGAAGGAGAAGGCGGGGGAGCTCCGAGACTGGGCGGCCACCTACGGCCTCCACTACCTCCAATCGGCGGGCCTGGACATCGTCTACGACGGGGAGATGCGGCGCATCGAGATGTACGAGTACCCCATCCGGCGCACCGAGGGGTTCCACTTCCACGGGGTCGTCCGGTCCTTCGACAACAAGTACTACCGCAAGGCGGCCAGCGTCGGGGAGCCGGGCCTCCGCAAGCCCTACCACCTGGACGAGTACCGGTTCGTCCGGGAGAAGGCCCTGAAGGAGGTCAAGGTGCCCCTCACCGGGGCCTACACCCTCGCGGACTGGTCGTACAACGAGCACTACCTGCGGAGGGCCCTGGACGCGGGGGCGAGCCCCCGGGAGGCGAAGCGGGCCGCGAAGGAGGACCTCACCCTGGCCATCGCCCGCGACGTCATCCGGCCCAACATCGCCGCCGTCGTGGAGGCGGGGGCGCGGACGGTCCAGATCGACGAGCCCGCGGCGACGACCCAGCCGGACGAGATCGACCTCTTCGTGGAGTCCTTCAACGAGTCCGTCGCGGGGATCGACGCGAAGTTCACCGTCCACATCTGCTTCAGCGACTACCGTCGCCTGTTCCCCCAGATCCTCGAGATGAAGAAGTGCTCCCAGTTCCTCTGGGAGTTCGCGAACCGGGACAACGACCGGCGGGAGGGCTACCGGGCGCTGGAGCTCTTCCCCGAGTACGACGACCGGCGGGAGGTGGGGCTCGGCGTCGTGGACGTCCACCGGAACCACCTGGAGACCCCGGAGCTCGTGCGGGACCGCATCCTCCATGCCGTCTCCGTCCTCGAGGACCCGACCCGCGTCTATGTGAACCCGGACTGCGGCCTGCGGACGCGCACGCTGGAGGTCGCCTACCGGAAGCTGCAGAACATGGTCGCGGGGACGAAGATGGCCCGGGCGCAGCTCACGTAGCCGGCGCCTACGGCCGCGGCGGCGGGGGCGGCGGCTGGACGGGCCGCGTCGGGGTGGGCGGCGTCCTCCGCCGGGAGGCCATCATGGCGATGACCGCGATGACGCCGATGACAAGGAGGCCCAGGACCAAGAGCCCCACGAGGCCCGCGATGCCCAGGAGGGGCGCGGCCTCGTACAGGTAGCCGGTGTACACGGGGTCGTGGACGACGCGGTAGCCGTCCCACCGGGGGAAGGAGACCGCGTACCACATGCGGGCACTCGTGAAGTCCGAGGACCCGGTGAGGTACAGGTCCAGGGGCCCATCGTAGCGGTCCTGGATTTCCCCGCTCAGGGCGTAGGCCATCGTCGCCATCACGCTCCTCGAGAACTCCCCCTGCCACGCCACGAGGAGGGCGTCGGCGGGACGGGCCGCCACGATCATGTTGTGGGCGGCGTCGCCCTGCCGCACCGGCGTCTCCGTGGTCTCGTCGATGAGGTCGAAGGTCCCGCGGAACCCCACCTCGAAGGCCGCCCGGGGCGGGTCCCCCACCATGAGCTGCAGGTCCTCGTCCACGGGCCGCTGGATCCCCGCGTCGATGGTGTGGCCGCTCACGGCGCCGTTGATGGGGTAGGTGGACTCGAAGGTCGCGAGGTAGTGGACGGCGGCCACGCCGAAGTTGTCCGGGAGCTCCCGCGGGTCGACGCGGAGGCCCCAGAGCCACAGGTCCGTGACCTGGCCGAGGGTGTACCACGTCTCCGCCCGGATCGTCCGGGCCCGCTCGTCGTAGGTGATGTCGTAGACGATCGTGAGCTCGCTGAACTTCGCGATGTACAGGGGGAAGGCGGTGGACAGGAGGAGGGCCAAGGGGTTCGAGGCGGCGATGATCTTCGCGTAGAGGTTCTCGTACCGCATCCCGAAGCGGTAGTGGCCGTCGGCCACCTTCTCCGCGGGGATCGGGGTGACGGTGGGGACGTAGGACGTGTTCCCGAAGGTGGCAGAGACGCCGAACGGGACGACGTAGAAGACGTCCTCGTAGCCGGGGTCGGGCATCCCGTTCTCCCCCGGGCCGGAGCCGTCCCACGTGTCGTTGAACGCCATGAGGAACGCCAGGACGGCGCCGATGAACACCTCGTGGTTCTGGTTGCCCGTCCCCCGGGTGTGGTAGTGCATCCCGAAGAGCTGGTAGGGGAGGGTGGAGATGTGCCCGTCCTTCTCGTACTGGCGGAACGCCAGGAGGAACGCCTGGGCGTCGTTGGCGTTCACGTAGCTCATGGTGAACGTGACGGTGGCGTTATCCTCCGTCGTGTTGGAGATGTCCGCGGTCCAGTACTCCTCGTCGAAGCTGTGCCCGGTGATCCCCACCTCATCGCCGGCATACCACTCGGCCGGGGGCAGGGCCGCGATGGGCGTGGTCAGGAGCACCAAGGCGACAAGGCCCGCGATCGCGGGAGTCCACCCACGGAGCGTCAGACTATCACCTACAGTGGAGCCCGCAGTCTCTGCGGCTAAAGGACTTTCGGTGCGCTTCTCCGAGAAGATAATTGGCGCCCCCGGGGCGACGGGGGCGGGCCGCTCCGGACCCCCCGCGCGAGGGAGTGCGTGGGCCAGGATTTGAACCTGGGAACTCCTACGAGACTAGCCCCTCAAGCTAGCGCCGTTGACCATGCTTGGCTACCCACGCACGACGCTGAGGGGGAGATGTCCAAGCCCGCCGTCGGGGCGGCCAGGCTTTTTGAACTCCCGCGGTGCGGAGCACCACCGGCTCTCAAGGCCGGCGCCTTAGTCCAGGCTCAGCCACCTCAGCGCGGCGAGCACAACCTCGGCGGGCCTATTGAAGATTGCGTTAGGGGTGAGGGGAGCACCCGCGTCACCGGGTGAGGGCCGCCTGGTCCAGCTCGAAGGCGACGGCCGGGTGGACCAGCTCGTACTCCGAGAGGACGGCGGGGTCGAGTTCGCCGAAGGCTCCGATGGGGCGCCCGTCCACCTGCACGGTCGCGGCCCGCCCGGGAAGGAACATGGGGTCCCGCCTCCGCTCTAGCTCGAACGCGACCCCGAGATCCCGCAGGAGGCCCTGGACGAGGGATTTCGCCTCGGTGAAGCCCGCCTTGCCGTGGAGGGCCGCCCCCGCCACGCGGCGGACGTTCTTCTCCCGGAGGACCACCTCCCCAACCTCGAAGATCCGCTGGGGCAGGTCCCGGTGGCGGTTCGCGGAAAGGATGCCCATGAGGGACGGGAGGAGGGAGGTCCTCACGGCGGCGTGGTCAGCGGTGACGGGGTTCGCGATGAGGGCCTGGTCGTCCGCCTCCGTGGCGGGGCCGAGGGAGAGGGTGGTCACCTCCTGGTAGCCGTAGCCCACGAGGAGCTCCCGGAGGACCTCGGAGGCCTCGTTGACGGCCAGGGGCGTGCCCATCCCGGGGCTCCGGGGCAGGACGCGGGGGATGCGGTCGTAGCCGAGGGCGATGGCCAGGTCCTCGATGAGATCCACGGCGTGGAGGATGTCGTTGCGGTAGGCGGGGATGGAGATCTGGAGGTTCTCGTCCTCCACCGTGACGCCGTAGCGCATGCGGCGCAGGTGGTCCGCCGCCTCCTCCGCGGTCACGGAGACCCCCAGGAGGCGGTTCGCGTAGTCCAGGTCCACGGGGCGGGTGCGGGGGGAGAGGTCCGGCGTGCGTTCCTCCCCCGCCTCAGTGACCACGGAGACGGTGCGGAGGGCCGCCCCCCTCTCCGCGAGGGCGGTGACGATGATGTGCAGGACGTCGCGTATCGCCCGCGGGTCCGTGCCGGTGACGTCGAGGAACAGGTCCGTGGTCTCCTCCGTCACGGTGGTGGCGATGCCGTTGATGACGGGGGGGAACGAGAGGACCTGGTCCTTCGTGTCCACGATGAGCGGGTAGCGGTCCTTGCCTTCGAGGATCCAGGCGTATTCGATCCCCTTCGGGTGCCGCTCCAGGACCTCCGCCATGTCCATCTCTTCTTCGCCTTGGAGGGGGAAGAAGCGGACGCTCTTCGGCGGGACCGCCTTGTACGTGAACGGCGGGATCACGTTGGCGATGTTGTGGACGCCCACGGAGACCTTCTTGCGGTTCCGGCCCACGGTGGCGTGGAGCTTCTCCTGCATCTCCATGAGGGACCGGACGAGGTCGTCCGTCATGGACACGCCCTGGACGAGGGCCCCGACCGCGTAGGGGCGGACCGCCTCCACCGAGGGGTCGACCTGGAGGACCACGTCGGATGGGGCGAGGGGGTACTCCGGCAGCCCCGCGTCGATGCCCAGGATGCCCCGCAGCGCCCGGGCGACGCCCTCGACGCTGTACAGGTCGGGCCGGCTGGGGAAGAACTCGAAGGTGACCGTGTCGTCCTCCAGCCCCTCGAAGTGGGCCCCCATCATGGGGATCGTGTCGTGGAGGACGTCGTCGGTGATGGGGGCGCCGACGAGGCGGGCCAGATCGGACCGCTCCATGGAGATGACGGGCATGACCGCCTCCCATTCAGGGGTCCGTATAATAAGATTGTGCGGAGTGGGCCCGAAGAGATTTGAACTCTTGACCTCCCGGTTTCCGAGGCCCCCGGGAAGGGGCCGTATCAGCCGGGCGCTCCGACCATGCTAAGCTACGGGCCCAGGGTAGGAGCGCTCCATTGTGAGGACTCTATTTAAATGTGGACTTGGGACTCGGGGCGCCCGGAGACCGCCGCCGGGGGTCGTTCTTCCCCTGGAGAATAACCGGGTAGAAAGGTATTTATCAATTCGAGAATCAGGCGGGGGCAGTGACGAGATGGAAGTCTCTGACGCCATCAAAGGGAGAAGGAGCGTAAGGAAGTACCGCGCGACCCCCCTCGAGGAGGGTGTTGTGCAGGCCGTCCTGCGGGCGGTCCGGTGGGCCCCTTCGGCGGAGAACCTCCAGCCCTGGAAGTTCGTCGTCGTCCGGGACGAGGACCGGAAGCAGCGGCTGGCCGCGGCGTGTCCGAAGGACAAGTGGCTCGCCGAGGCGCCGGTGGTCGTGGTGGCCTGCGCGCTCCTGGACGAAGCGGAGGCGACGATCGGGGGGTTCATGAACTCCTACCCGGTCGACCTGGGCTTCGCCATGGCCTATCTCTCTTTGGCGGCGCACAACGAGGGGTTGAGCACGTGCTGGCTCGCCGTCTTCAGTGAGGAACGGGTGAAGGAGGCGCTGGCGCTCCCGGAGGGGGTCCGGGTCCTCGGACTGACCCCCCTGGGGTACGCCAACGAAGAGCCGCCTTCGTCGGGGCGCAAGCAGCTGGCGGAGATCGTCAGCTACGACAGGTTCCAGTAGACATCCTCACGGAAGACCGGACGGGCAGGCCATGCAGGCGGAGAGCGAGAAGGTTCGCACCCAGGACGGGTCCACCTACTGCTCGGTCTGCGGCGGCCTCACGGACCCCGAGGGGATGCTCTGCGACCATTGCGGCGCGCTCTTCGAGGGGGAACGGGAGGGGGCGAAGTGTCTCGCGTGCAATGTCCTCCTCCCGCCGGGGATGCGGCGGTGCCTGGAGTGCGGGAACCCCGTGGAAGGGATCCCCGACACGACGAAGGTGGAGGTGGAGAAAGAGGAGGCGAAGATCCTCTACGACATCCTCCGGTCGTTCCCCGTGGAGGACGACGACGGGTCGGAACTGCAGACAATCCTGCGGCGTTCCCACGAAAAGGGGAGCAGCCTGATGGACCTGTCGGAGCCCCTCCGGCGGGTCGCGCTGAAAGGTGGGGAGAAGCTCCAGGTCGTGGAGCGGATCCTCCGCCAAGCGGAGGACCGGCTCGGGGAGATTGAGGGGCGGATGGACGAGGTCTCGATCCGCGAACGGGAGGCCCTGCAGGCCCAGGTCCGGGAGCTGGCGAAGGAGAAAGAGGAGCTCTTGGAGATGCGGTGGGGGATGGCCGAGATCGAGCGGGTGTACCGGAACCTGCTCCTCCTCCAGGGGATGGAGCTGGAGCGGCGGGAGCGATGGTTCCGAGAGCGGATGGCGAGCCTGAAGGGTGGCATCCTGGAAGGGGGCGTGCCGCCCGTGAACGAGGAGGAGGCCCGGGAGCTCCTGGAGGACATCCAGAGCCTGGAGGCGCAGCTGAGGGAGCGGGACGAGAAACTTCGGGGGCTCCGAAAGGAGGCGGAGGCCCTCCGTGAGGCGGCGGAGGATGGAGGCGACGAGCCCGCGGAACGGGACGAGGACCTCGCCGCGGTCCTGAGGGTCCTGGACGAGCTCTTGGAGAAGCTGCCGGACAAGGAGATCAAGAAGTTCGCGAAGTCGAAGGACTTCCCCCGCTACGAGAAGGTGCTCGCGAAGTACGTGGAGGATGCGTGATGGGACTCAAGGACAAGGCCCGCCAGATGGCGGACGCGGCGGAGGAGGACGCGGTCTCCGAGGAGGAGCTGCGCGCCCTGGAAGAGCGCGTCGCGAAGTTGGAAGGGGACCTGGAGGCGCGGGAGCAGGCGGGCGCGGAACTGGTGTACGTCAACGCCCTGGAGGACTCTCATTTCCCGGCGGTCTCGGGGCTCT
>CAYFXO010000030.1:11458-16607 GCA_964347125.1 uncultured Methanomassiliicoccales archaeon
CGAAGTTGGAAGGGGACCTAGAGGCGCGGGAGCAGGCCCTGGCGGAGGCGGAGAAGGGCCTGAAGGCCGTCAAGCGACAGGAGAAGAAAATCGCCAAGCAGGAGAAGCAGCTCGGCGAGAAGGACGCGTCGCTGAAGGATGCAAAGAAGGAGGTGAAGCGCCTCGAGGGCGAGCTGAAGCGGGCCGACGAGATGCTGGGGGAGATCGAGACCCTGAAGGAGGAGCTGGCCGCCGCGGGGGACCTAAGGGAGGAGGCGGTGACGCTCCGGAAGGAGGTGGAGGGGCTCCAGAAGCGGAACGCGGACCTGGAGAAGAAGCTCAAAGAGAGGGATTCGAGGAAGGTTATGGCGAAGGACCTGGAGGGGAAGGCCGCCGAGCTGGACAAGCGCAATGCCGAACTGGAGGCGGAAGAGGAGAGGCTGAAGGAACGGGCATCGGAGCTGGCGGGGCGGAAGAGGAAGGTCACCCTGGGGGAGAAGAAGGCCGCGGACCGGGAGGCGGACCTCTCCAAGCGGGAGGAGGTCCTCCAGCAGTCCGCCGCGGCACTGGACGAGCGCTCGGAGGCGCTGAAGAACGAGCGGACGAAGCTGGAGGAACGGGTGGAGGCGCTGGCCGAGCGGGAAGAGGCCATCGAAGCCGGCGAGGCGGAGCTGGAGGGTCGGCGGTCCGCTCTCGGGGAGGCCCAGGAGAAGCGGAAGAAGGAGTTCGCGGATACGGAGTCGGAGATCGAGTCGCTGCAGGCGGCCCTTGCAGGGGACACTCGGAAGCTCGAGGCCTTCGAGACGGAGCTGCAGCGGACGGAGGCGGACCTCCTCGCCCGGGAGGGGGAGATCACTCGACAGGAGGAGAAGTTGGCAGAGGTCGAGGCGTCGTGGGAGGCCCGACACGAGGAGCTGGAAGAACGGACGCAGGAGCTGGACGCCCTCCGGACCGCCATCGAGGAGCGCGAGACCGCCCTCGAGGGGCGGGCGAAGGCCCTGGACGAGTCGGAGGCCGAGGCCCAGACGAGGACCGAGGCCCTCGAGGGACGGAGCCGGGACCTGGACTCCCAGGAGAAGGTGATCCAGGACCAAGAGTCGAAGGCCGACGCCCGCGAGGCCGAGCTGACCTCCCGGGAGGGCGCTCTCGAGGAAGGGCTCGAGGAGCTCCTAGGGGAGCAAGAGGCCCTGGCCAAGTCGACGGAGGAGCTAACCGACCGCGAGGCGGCCGTGGCCGCCGCGGAGGAAGCGGCGGAGGCGCTCCGGGCGGAGCTGGCTGAACGGGAGGAGACGGTAGCGGGGGCCGAGGCCGACCTGAGGGGGAGGCAGGAGGAGCTAGAGGCCCGCGTCGCCAAGTGGAAAGAGAAGGAGGCGAAGGAGCGGGACATCCTGGAGGAGCGCGCGAAGGTTCTCGAGGCGGAGGCGTCGAAGCTGGAGGAGACGAGAGGGGCGCTGGAGGCGCGGGAGAAGGCGCTGGAGGAGGAGAAGCGGGGCGTGGCCGCCCAGGAGGAGGACGTGGCCCACCGCGAAGGGGAGCTTGACGATGAGCGCGAGGGCGTCGCGGCCCGGGAGGAGGCGGCGACCGCCCGCGAAGGTGAGCTGACGGAGGCCGAGGAGCGACTCGAGGAGCGGCGGGACGCCGCGGGGGCCTTGGAGAAGGAGCTGGCACAGCGCCGGCAGAGGCTGGAGAAGGCGGAGGCCGCCCTGGCCGCGCAGCAGGAGGAACTAAAGGAGTCGGAGCGCGCCCTGGAAACGGCCCTGGCCGAGGCGAAGGACCGGGAGGCCCGCGCGGAGTCCGAGTCCGCCCAGGCGCTGGAGATGGCGGAGAAGCTCACCGGGGAGGCGGCAGCCCTGGAGGTGGAGCGAGACTCCCTTGCGTCCCGCGAGAAGGAACTCAAGGCCGACGCGACGAAGCTCGCCGCCGCTGAGAGGAAGCTAGAGGCCCGGGAGGAGAAGGCCATCACGTTCGAGGGAGAGCTTGCGGAGCAGCGAGAGAAGCAGCGGGCGGACCGCAAGGAGATCGCCGCGGAGGAGCGACGGCTCGCGAAGGACCGCCGGGGTCTGGAGGCCCAGCGGGCGAAGCTCCACCGGTCGGAGGAGGCCCTGCAGGGAAGGGCCCGCAAGGTGGACGAACGGGAGGAGAAGGTCGCGGCGCGGCTGGTCGCCATGAAGGCGGAGGAGCAGAAGGTCGCCGAGAGTCGCGCAACGGCCGCCGAGGCGCAGAAGGAGCTCGATGCCCGCGCCGCGCGGGCGGGGACCGTCCTCAAGGAGTTGGAGGAGCGCGAGGAGCTCCTCAAGTGGCGGGAGGACCAGATCACGGAGTCCGAGAGACAGGCGGAGGCCCTGAAGCGGAACCTCCTGGAAGCCCTGGAGGAGGCCCAGGCATTGCGGGACCAGCGGGAGAAGGAATTGCGGGCCGCCGCCGCGAAGGAGCGGGAAGCGCTCGACGCGCAGCGGGAGGACGTGGACGCCCGCATCAAGGCCCTCGGCCACCTCGAGGAGGAGTCGGCACGGCTGGCGGCTCTCGCGGACAAGATCCGGGCGGAGGGCAAGCTCCTCCGGGACGACCGCCGGAGCATGCGGGCGGAGTGGGACCGCCTCTCGAAGGAGAAGGCGAGCCTCGCGAAGACATGGGGCACGATCAAGCGGCAGACGCAGGAGCTGGGGGACCGCGAGGAGGCGCTGGAGCAGGCCGTCACCGAGCGGGTGGAGGTCGAACGGAAGGCCCTGACGAAGCGCGAGCGGGAGGCGGAGCGCCGCGGGAAGGCCGCCGACCGCCGGCACAAGGCGGCGGCCAAGGCGGAGTCCAAGGTCGCCCGCCAGGCGGAGTCGGTGGCCCGGAAGCTCGCGGAGATGGAGGGGCTCGCGGAACGGCTGGAGGAGCGGGCGAAGGAGCTCGACGTCCGCGAAGAGCGACTGGCGAAGCTCCGGGAGCGGCTGGAAGGGCTCTTCTAGGCGGGGCGTGCGACCCTAGGGAGACCGGGGGTAGTCAGCCCGCCGTCTTGTCGGGGTCTCCGGCAGGAGCCGACTGGCGCATGAAGCGGGGGAGGCCCACCTTGTCGAGGTAGATGAACAGGGTGCCCAGGAGGGGGATGAACAGGAGGGAGGAGAGGAGGTGGTAGACGGTGAAGGGGATCTGGCGCAGGTACACGTAGTCCAGCCCCTGCCCGTTGGGGGCCGCGAGGAAGACCCACATCCCGAAGGCGGTCCACACGTCGAAGAGGAGGGTCCCCACCAGGCCGATGCCGGTGATGACCGCGATGCCCTTCGTCGCGAAGACCACGTGGGGGCGGCTGTAGCGGCCCAGGATGGCGATCATCAGGAAGCCGGACCAGGTGAAGAACGCGATGCCCGCGATGGCCACGAGGCCGTACTGGTTGCCGAGCTGGAAGGCGTAGATGAGGACGTCGGAGATTCCCATGATGGCCACGGGGACCAGGATGATGTAGGCCCCTCCCAGCAGGGCTCCCGCGAAGAAGGTGGACACGAGGACGGTCTCGAAGTTCGCGTAGTTCAGGAGGAGGACTCGCCCCGCGACCCCAACGACGATGAGGACGACGGCCAGGGAGACCTTCGGCAGGCTGAGGGCCTCTGCCGTGGGAAGCCTCACGGCGGCACCTCCGGCGGCGGGTAGGTCGTGTACCGCCACACCAGGGTCGATCGGTCGGAGAGGCGCTTCTTGTCCGCGGAGACGTCGCCGTAGACGCCGTCCACCCAGTACTGCCACCACCGGCCTCCATGGTCGCCGTCGGCGAGCCCCGCGATGGCGTTCACCTTGACCCCGGAAGGCACCTCCCACCGAGTGTGGTCCACCTCGAAGTCCAAGACCTCGGCGGCCTCCAGGAGGAGGGAGTAGGCGGTGTTGTTCCGCGTCCTGGCGTCGTAAGTGAGGGTCCAGTCCAGCCCTTCGATGCGGAGGTGGAGCTCGAGGGGCTGCGCGGGCGGGGCCACCGCGGGATCCTCGAGGGCGCTTCCCAGAGTCCAGAGGCCCGCGGCGGCGAGAACGACGACGGCCGCGAACACCGTGGCCTGGACGGACTCCTTCATCGGCGCCGCCCCCACAGGATGATGACGAGGAAGACGGCCGCCATCGCGGGGAGGGCCAGGACGGCCATGTCCGCGGCGAAGGACGCCGAACCGCCCGTCCTGTAGGCGTACACGATCCCGTTGTCCGAGGCCACCAAGAGGTAGCCACCCGTGGTCACCGGAGAAGAAAGGATGAACTCGGGAGGGTTTGGAGCGAGCGCCCATTCGGCCGATCCCGCTGCGAGGTTCAGGGCGACCACCTGTCCATTCGCAGCGTTCGTCGTCGCGTACAGGCGGTCGCCCGCCAACGCGACAGAGGACTGCACGCCTCCGTCCAACTCGGCGACCCAGAGCGCCCCGCCCGACGCGTCGAAGGCGTGCACGGCCCCTCCGCCGGCGAAGGAGCCGCTCCCGACGTACACGGCGCTCTCGGAGACTGCGGGGGAGGACGTGCTGAAGCCGACCTCCTGCTCCCAGACAAGGCTCCCCGTCCCGGCGTCGACGGCGTGCAGGATTCCGTCCCTGGATGTGAAGTAGAGGGAGCCGCCGAGGTAGGCGGGCGACGAGGCGACGGCAGAGGGGGTCTCGTAGAACCATTCGAGGGTGCCGTTCCCGGCGGACAGGGCCAAGAGGCCGTGCGGGGGCTGGAACGTCAAGGTGGCGGGGTCGAAGGACCCGGAGACGCCAACGTAGACGGTGCCGCCGTGCACCGCGGGCGACGATTGGTGGACCGAGCCCGTCTCATGGCGCCAGAGCGGGCTGCCGTTCGTCATGGAGAGGGCGAAGACCCCGCCGGCGCCCCCGCTCTCGTTGAACGCGCCCACGAAGGCGGTCGAGCCGACGATGGTGGGGGAGGAGGAGACGCCCGTGAAGGCGACGTCCCGGGGGTCGAGGAGGGGTTGACTCCACAGTTCCCGACCGTCGGAACCGGCCACGTAGTGGACTCGGCCGTCCCTCGCGCCGACGAGGAGGTTTCCGTTGAAGAGAGCGGGCGTGGACATCCCCGCCACGTCCTCGCGGGACCACAGGAGGTCGCCCGTGCTCAGCTCGAGGGCGAAGGTGCCCTCCCAGGTTACGACGAAGGCCACGTCCCGGGCCGCCTCGAACTCACGCGAACGGCTGAGCGCCATCTGCACGACCATGGC
>CAYFXO010000031.1:0-16415 GCA_964347125.1 uncultured Methanomassiliicoccales archaeon
CGGACCTACTACTTCCTGGGGAAGGACAACATCCCCTTCCACACGATCTTCTGGCCCGCGGTGCTCCTGGGGGTGGGGGACCTGAACCTCCCGTACGACGTGCCCGCGAACGAGTACATGCTCATCGGGGGCGCGATCTTCTCCAAGTCCCGCGGGGTCACCGTGAACCTGAACGACCTCCTGCGGCACTTCCCCCCCGACGCCGTCCGGTACTACCTCGCGGCCCGGATGCCGGAGACCCGGGACACGGAGTTCAGCTGGGAGGAGTTCGTCGCCCGGAACAACGGGGAGCTCCTGGCCGCCTACGGCAACTTCGTCCACCGCGTCCTCACGTTCACCGCGAAGCACTTCGACGGCGTGCCGGAGGGTGCGGAGGCGGAGGACGGGGAGGTCCTGGAGGCGATCGAGAAGACCTACGCCACCGTCACGGAAGGGCTAGAGGCCTGCCGGTTCCGGGACTCCCTCAACGAGATCCTGGCCCTCGCCCGGTTCGGGAACCGCCACTTCGACGCGAGGGCCCCCTGGTCCCTGGTGAAGGAGGACAAGGCCGCGTGCGGCCGGGTCCTCCACGCCTGCCTCCGTCTCGTGAAGGCCCTGGGGGTCATGGCGAGCCCCTTCTTGCCGTTCTCCTCCGAGCGGCTGTGGGGCATGCTGGCCGAGCCGGGCGCGATGACCTGGGAGGCGGCCACGGAGGACCTCCCGCCCGGTCGCGGCCTGGTGGACGTCCGACCCCTCTTCGAGAAGATCGCCCTCCCGGAGGAGGAGCCGTCCGTCGCGGACCGCCTGGACCTCCGGGTGGCGGAGGTGGAGGCGGTGACGGCCCATCCCGACGCCGACCGCCTGTACGTCCTCCAGATCGCCCTGGGGGAGGAGCGCCGCCAGCTCGTGGCGGGGCTCAAGAAGTACTACACGCCGGAGGAGCTGACGGGCCGGCGGATCGTGGTCCTGAGGAACCTGGAGCCCGCGCAGCTACGGGGCGTGGAGTCCCGCGGCATGCTCCTGGCGGCCCAGGCGGGAGGCCTCGTGACCCTCCTCACCCCTCCCGAGGACGCCCCCTCGGGCGCGCAGGTCCTGGGGAGCCCGGACGCCCCGGAGCTCCCCTTCGAGGACTTCAAGAAGCTGAAGCTCCGGGTGGGCCGCGGCGTCGAGGGCGGCGTGGACATCGGCGAGGAGACCGTCGCGGGGGACCTGGAGGAGGGTCGCATGGGGGTCGTCCTCGTGACCGAGCCCGGGACGGGGACGGTCCTCCAGGTGGGCGGGGAGCCCGTAGGCCTCGACCGGGATCTGCCTCCGGGGTCGGAGGTGAGCTAGGCCCGTGCGCCTCGACCTGCACATCCACTCGGACCACTCGCCGGACTCCTCCGTGCCCGTCGCCGAGATCGTCCGGGCCGTGAAGGCGGCGGGGCTGGACGGGTTCGCCCTGACGGACCACAACGCCGTCAGCGGCACCGCCACCGCCGTGGAGCTCGCCCGCGACCACGGACTGCTGGCCATCCCCGCCACGGAGGTCTCCGCCCTCGAAGGGCACGTCCTGGCCTACGGCGTCAGGGACCCCATCCCCCGGGATCTCGAGGCCGCCGTCGTCGTGGGCCGTATCCATGACCAGGGCGGGGTCGCGGTGGCCGCCCACCCCTTCCGGATCTGGTCGGGCATCGGGGGGAACGTCCTTCGCCAGGTGAAGTTCGACGGGGTGGAGGTGGCCAACGGCCGCACCGCGGAAGGCGCGAACCGGGAGGCCGCCCGCGCTTCCGGGGGCCGCCCCGCCACGGGGGGCAGCGACTCCCATCGGGCCGAGCGCATCGGGAGCTGCGTCACCGTGGTCCCGGACGAGGGGGGGGTGGACGATGTGTTGGAGCAGATTCGTCGTGGGAGGACGGTCGCGGAGGGGCGGGGCCGTACCCTCCTGGAAACGCCTCGCTACGCGGTCAAGACGATCGGAGAATGGATGCTCCGGGGCTTCCGCCGCATGTGATCAGAGGAGGGCCTCGACCTCCGGGCTCATCTCTTTCACCCTAGCCAAGATCGCCTCCACGTCGGCGTCCCGGCGGATCCGCAGGGCGTAGAGGGCCTTCGGCCCGTCCTGGATGACCAGGATGCGGGACTTCTCCATGCTCAGGACGATCTCCTTGAGGGACTCCCGCATCTCCGTTACCACCGTGTCGGCGGAGCCCACCAGGGTGGCCATCATGGCGGCGTAGGTGTCCGCGTCCGCCGAGGGCGGCACGCTTCCCGCGATGAATTTCCCGCCGCGGGAGACCAGGACGGCGCCTCCCACCCCCTCGATGGCCTTAATCTCCTCCAGCTTCGCCGTGATGGCCTCCACGTCCGCCATGGCTGCACCCCCTCAGCTCGCGGGGTCCCTATCGAGGGACGCCCGGCCCATGCTCCGGGGGCGATAAACACTTTTCCCCGCTCAGGAGACGGCGGCGAGGGCCCGGTGGGTCTTCACCGCCGCCTCGACGGCGGCCTTCGCCCGGTCCACCCGGCGCATCGCCTGGGCGCGGCTCATCCCCGGCCCGGTGATCCCCAGGCCCACGGGCTTCCCCGACTGCACGGCGATGTCGCTGATGAGGCGGGTCGCCTGGGCCATGATCACGTCGTCGTGCTCCGTCTCCCCCTCGATGACGGCCCCAAGGACGACGGCGGCGTCCACGTCGTCCCGGCCCAGCACCGCCTTCAGGGCGATGGGGATGTCGTAGGTCCCGGGCACCTTCACCACGGGACCGACCTGGGCGCCCAGGAACTCCGCGTGGTCCACCGCCCGCTCCAGCATCACCGACGTCACGTCGTAGTTGTACTCGCTCGCCACTACCGCCAGTTTCATTTCCTCACCTCGATGGGCCCGACGTCCTCGAACCCTTGACGCTGCCCGGTGCCCGCCTGTTTCCGGAGGGCCTCGGGCTTGAAAAGGAGATGGTAGGCGTTGACGGCGTGCTCCCGGGCGCGCCGCTCCGCGAGCCACGCCAGGTCCACCAGGGTGTCCACCTCGTCCTCGTGGACGATCACCCCGATCACGTGGCGGTTCGTCATGAGCTGGACCTGCTGCAGGCCGATGTCCATGGCGAGGACGGTCTGCTTGTCCACGGTCTCCGGGCCCGCCATGCCGAGGGCCATCGCCAGGTCGCAGCCCCGCTCCTCCAGGAGGATCTTGCAGGCCACGGGGAGGTCCTTCACCCCGGGGACGGTGTAGCGCTCGACGCGGAAGCCCCCGCCGCACGCCTTCAGCTCATCGATGGCGGCGCCGGCCATGTCGAACCGCGCGAAGGTGGTGTCAGCGACCCCGATCCGCTTCATCGCCCCGCCCCTCCACCTCCTTCAGACGCTCCTGGAGATGGTACCAGTCGACCACCTTGCGGATGATCTTCCGGGTGCCGTCCAGGTCGGTCTCCAGCCGGGAGAGGCGGATGACCTCCGCGGGGAGGCCCCGCTTCTTCGCTTCTTCCCGAACCAGGGCCTCGTCGTGGGCCTGGTCGTAGCCGAGGGCGATGACGTCGGGGCGGACCTCGTCGAGGATGTCGAAGATGTTCCCCTCGTTCCCGAGGAGGGCCACGTCCACGGCCTTGAGGGCGGCGACCATGTCCCGCCGCTCGTCCTCGGCGGTGATGGGGACGTGCTTGAGGCGCCTCGCCGTGGAGTCCCGGGCGACCACGACCCACAGCTCGTCCCCCAGCTTCCGGGCTTCCTCCAGGTAGTGGACGTGTCCCAGATGCATGAGGTCGAAGACGCCAGTCGCCATCACCCGGACCATGAGCCCCACGCCTCGACGATCTCCTCCCCGCGGAGGAAGACCGTATGATGGTGTCGGGCATAGGCTTTTGCCTCCTCCACCCCGAGGGCCTTCCCGTCCGGGCCCAGCATCTCGCACAGGGTGGCGGTGGGCGTCAGGTCGGCCATCATCAGCAGGACGGTGACGAGCTCCGTGTGGCCCCGCCGCTCGTCGAGGAGGCCGGGGGCGGCGTTCAGCAGGGGCACGTGCCCCGGGGCGCGGAACGCGTCGCCGAAGGCGGTGGGGTCCCAGCCGTTGGAGGAGGTGAGCGTGTTGTGGACGAAGCCCGCGAGCTTCCGGATGGTCAGGGAGCGGTCGGCGTCGGTGATGCCCGTATAGGTCTCCGCGTGGTTCACGGACAGGCTGAAGGCGCTCCGCTGGTCGTAGGGAAGGGTGTCCCGCACGAGGCCGCGCAGGGAGGGGTACGCCGCGGTGGCGTGGGCGAGGACGTCGTCCATGTACGGGAGGCCCATGCGCTTCCAGGCCGCGGGGGGCACCGTGGCGCAGACGAGGCCGCCGGCGTCCGTCCGCATGGCGCGGATGGCCTCCGGGGTGATGAACTGGGAGGCGACGACGAGGTCCGTCTCTCCCTCGCGGCCGGGGGCATCGTAGACGAGGATGGGTCGGCCGTCCTTCAGGAGGGTGATGGCCTCGGTGATGCTGGACACGATCCCGGGGAGCGGCCCCCTTGTATATTACCATTTTTGTAGCTACCATGAAACAGGTAGTCAGTCGCTCGGGAAAGTCCTATTACCCCGACCCCGGTTGTCGCATGGGTCCCATGCCGCCTCCTTCTACCTCGCTCCAGTTGATGAGGGATGCCGTCCGGGGACTCCCGCGGCAACTGGAGGAGGGGCTGGAATTGGCGGTGGAGCCTCCTGTGTCCCGCGGAGCAATCGACTCGTTGATCGTGGTGGGGATGGGCGGCAGCGCCATTGGGGCCGACATGTTGGTGGAGTGGCTCTGGGACCGGCTGGAGGTCCCGGTTGCCGTGCTACGCGGCGAGAGGCTCCCCAGGTGGGTCGGAGAGAAGACCCTCGTCGTGGCCGTCTCCTACTCGGGCAATACCCGGGAAACCCTGACGGCCGCGGCGTCGGCCATCGAGGGCGGGCACCCTCTTGTCGCCATCACATCGGACGGGAGGCTCGCGGAGCTCTGCCAGGACGCCATCCCGCTCATTCGCGTCCCGGGGGGTCTGCCCCCGCGGGCGGCCTTGGGCTACCTGCTGTCCACGAGCGCGCGTCTGGTCGAGGAGCTAGGTCTCGCCGACACCTCGCGAGACGTCCTGGAGGGGGCGAGGGAACTACAGGAGGCCCTGCCGGGACTCGCTCAGGATGCCGACCGCTTGGCGGAGGCCCTAGAGGGAACGCTGCCCACGGTCTACGGGCACCCGCCCTTCACGTCCGTCGCCCGGCGATGGGCAGCCCAGCTGAATGAGAACGCGAAACTCATGGCCTGGTGGGGGGAGCTGCCGGAAGGCAGCCACAACCAGGTGGAAGGCTGGTCCGGGTCGCTGGAGGGTGGGCCCCTCGCCGCGATCTTCCTGAGGGACCCCGGCGAATCGCCGACAGTCGCACGTTTCATGGATGAGGTGACGGCGGTTGTGTCGCGCGAGGCCGCCTGCCATACCGCGACGGCGGTGGGCGAGACCCGCCTCGGACGGATGCTGACCTGCGTGGCACTTGGGGACCTCCTGAGTCTAGAACTGGCGGAGCGTCGCGGCATGGAGCCGTTGGAGGTGCCGGTCATCGAGGCCATCAAGAACGCGCGTGGGTGAGCCGCCAAGGTCGATCCCCGACCTCCGTGCGACCCCTGCCCTCCGATACCTACTTACTGTCTGGGGAGTTCCCCCACCCAGGGTATCGTCATCCACTGATGTGGCAGATCTCCCCGACCGCCAAGTGGAGAGGTCCATGGATGCATCGCGGTCCCAGGTGGCCGTTCAGCAGACCGTCCCCGCGCCTCCGAGGCTGGGGGACCTGCGCGGGACGGACATCTTCTCTCTCCTGCGGGCCCACCACGAAGAACTTGATGAGTACTTCTGGCAATACTACATGAACTACACCACCGACCGCCTGGTGCAGTACATCAAGGACTTGAGTGCTGTGGCCAGACCCTCCGGTCGGGTCTTGAGCATCGGGTGCGGGCACGGCCTCAACGAGGTCCTGATGGCCGACATGTGCGAGGACGTCGAGACGATCCTCGGGGTCGACATCCTGACGAGCAAGATTGCCAGCCTGAACGTGATTGCGTCGTTGCTCAGGAGTAATCGGGTGGTAGGCGTGGTCGGTGACGGAACGGCGCTACCCGCGGCCGACGAGGGTTTTGACGGAGTGCTTCTCATCGAATCCCTCAGCCACATCCCCGACGCAGGGGCGGTCCTGCGCGAGGCCCTACGCGTGCTCAAGCGAGGCGGCTGGATCTTCGTGTTCGACGCCAACAACGCAGCGAATCCACTGATCTGGGTGCGCCACCGCCGCGAGCGCCAGTTCGAGTACGAGATCCCTGTGAATCCCTACGCGCTCCGGAACCGCCTGCGGTCCCTTGGAGCGGTGAAGGTGGCCCTCTCTCCCTACGTCTACACGCCGTTCTTCAGGAGAATCGGCGGTCGCTTCACCCTCCGTCCGGAGTCCCTCCCGTCCTCGATGCGCCTCCTGGTGACCGCAGGATTCATGCTCCGAGCGGAGAAGGGATGACTCGACTCCTGAATCTCCCGCCCAAACCGACACCGGGCGGGGCCGACTACTGCAAGAAGGGAGGGTGAGCGCCGAGGGGGAGATTCGAACTCCCGAGGGGATTGCTCCCCACGAGCTCTCCAGGCTCGCGCCGTACCAGACTGAGCCACCTCGGCCTGGTCGCTGGAAGATTCGCGACTTATATAACGCCTGTCCCCTCGCTCCCCTCTACTTCCGCTTCCAGAGGCGGGGATACGTCCCCGGCTCCATGAGCACCCGGAACACCTGAGCGGCGAGGCCGCTGTCGGCCCGCAGCACCTCGTCGCTGGACTGGGCGGCGGCCGCGAGGGCGATGCCCTCCCCCTTCGAGGTCATCAAGGCCAGCCAATCGCCCTTCTGGAACTCCTGACTCCCCAGGACCCCGGGGACGGCCAGGTCCGCCCCGTGGCAGAGGGAGTCCACCGCCGTGTCCTTCACGAGGACCTTCGGCAGGTGGTCCAAGAGCCGCTCCCCGGGCAGGAGGACCTGGGTGAGGGGCTCCGCGTCCTCATCCTCCCGCCACGCCACATAGGCGTCCCGCAGGGCGTGAAGGGGGACCGCGTCGTCCTCGGTGAAGCTCCCCACGTGCGTCCGCCGCAGGTCCTGCAGGTGTGCGCCGACGCCCAACGCGTCCCCGATGTCGACGCACAGGGTTCGGATGTACGTCCCCGCCTGGCAGCGGACCCTCAGGAGAATATCGCGGCTACGGCGCTCCAGCATCTCCAACTCATAGATGGTCCGCGTGCGGGACTCCCGCTTCACCGCGGATCGCACGGGCGGGGTCTGGAGGATCTCCCCCACAAATCGGGCCAGGGTGGCCTCCAGCTTCCGCTTCGGAACCTCCCCATGGAGCCGCATGACGCCCACGTACTGCTTGGAGCCCTGGTGGAGGGCGTCCAGGGCCCGGACGGCGTCGCTGGTGGCCACAGGGAGGACGCCCGTGACCCTCGGGTCGAGGGTGCCCCCGTGGCCCGCCTTCTGGATCCCCAGGATGCCCCGGACCCACGCCGTGACCTGGTGGCTGGAGGGGCCCTGGGGTTTGTCGACGTTCACCACACCGAACCGGAGGCGCTCCGCGAGGGTGCGCTCTTCGGGGGCCTTCCCCACGCCGCGCATGGCCTGGGCCGCGGCCAGGGCGTTCTCGAAGCTCACGAGCCGAGCCTCCCCAGGATCGCGTTCACGAGGGCCTCGGGGGTGGCGTGGGTGGCGTCCAGGATGAGGTCGTAGTGGCGGTCGTCCTGGGCGTCCAGGTCGTAGATGGCCGCGTACCGCTCTCGCTCCAGGGCCTGGCGCTCCTCGATGGCGGCCGCCACCTCCGCGGGGTCCTCGGCTTCCCGCCCCGCGATGCGGGCCACCCGCACCTCCAAGGGCGCGTCGAGGCGGACGGCGAACACGGCCAGGCCTTCCCGCTTCAGGTACGGCCCCGCGAGGCGGCCCTCGATGATCACGTCCTCCCCGGCGACTTCCGCCTCCCGGGCCACGCTGAGGACCCGGTGGTCCAGCTCCTTGTCCAACGTGTGGTCCTCCGTGGCCAGGCGGCCGAACTCGTTCAGGGTCATCCCCCGCGCCGCGGCCATCTCCCGGAACAGGAGGCCCGTCGCGATGAGGCGGCGGCCGAGGCGCTCCGCGAGCAGGCGGGCGACGGTGGTCTTGCCGCTCCCGGGGGGGCCGCCGATGGCCACGATCATGGGCTCACCCCGCCGACGCCTCGGCTTCCCGGCGCTCCAGGGCGCGGGTGAAGGAGAAGTACTTCAGGGCCCGCCCGAAGAGCATCCCGAAGGGGCTGGAGAAGAGGCCGTAGAGGAGGATCCAGTGGGGGAGGACCGTGGCCGCGTTGAGGTCCACCGACGCCGCCCACGGCACGGAGACCAGGGGGCTCGCCGCCTGGGTCGCCACGAAGGTGGCCATCCAGCTGAAGATGATGAGGATGAGGAACAGGGTGACCGCCATGGACTTCATCTGAGAGCCCAGGTTCTTGAAGCTCGCCTGGGCCATCTCCGCCTGGTGCTCCTTGAGCTTGTTAAGCTTCGCCATGTTCCCGGACTTCATGGCGTCCCACCGCTCCTTGTTGAGGGCGCTGGAGGTCTTCTGGAACCGGGCCATCTGCACCCAGTCCATGAAGTAGTGGCGGGTCGCGGTGGACACGAGGCTCGTGAGAAGGGCGGCCCCGAGGAACGTGAAGACGGGGAAGGTCCCGCCGAACCCCAGGACGGGGTCGAGGATCACCGAGGCGCCCCCCGCGAGGGCGGACCGGGCGCCAGGGTCGAACATCATCAGGAGGACGAGCATCCCCAGGGTGATGAGGACGAACCGCTGCACGGGAAAGACGGGGCGCGGGGCCGTGTCCTCCATGGGCGCGAATACCTCCAGGTTGCGATAAAAGGTTTATCCCGCGGCCGGCTCCGACCCGCCCAGGGCCTTCGAGAGCTGCTCCTGGAGCCGCTGGAACCGCTCGGAGAGGGTCTTCTCCTGCTTCTTCAGGGCCTCGATCCGGATCCCCAAGGCCTCCTTGTGCTCCTCCAGCTCCGCCTGCAGCGCCTTCCGGTCCTCCGCCTCGATGAGGAGGGCGCCGATGCTCCGGTAGATGACGGTCTTCTTCCCGGCCTTCCCCAGCTCCTCGAGGGTCAGGTCGATCTCCCGCAGGTTCGTCTCCAGCTGGACCCGCTGGGCGGCCACCACCTGCAACTGCTGCTGCAACTGCTGGTACTGGGCGAGCTGATTCTGGACCTGGGGCGGGAGCTCATTCATTGGAGACGCTCTCCCGGACGCCCGCGGCCACCGCCGCCCACCGCAGGTAGGAGTTGATGGCGGCTCTGAGGGCCGCCGTGTCCTCCGCTTCGATGGCCAGGCGCAGCTCCTCCCCCACCCGCTCCATGGACACCGTGGCTCGCGAGAGGGGCTTGGCGGTCTCCGGCCGGAGGGCGGCCTCCACGACCGCCGCCGCCTCCCCCGTGAGAGTGATCTCCGCTTTCCTCATCGCGCCCTCACCAGCTTCTTCACGTTGACGTGGGCCTTGTAGAAGATCTTCGACCCGCACCGCTCGCACTGGATCCCCACGGTGTCGATGTTCGCCCGGATGGGCTCCTTGCACACGGCGCAGTGGTACACCTCACTCCTCCTCCGCCATGGCCTCCTCGGAGAGGGCCCACAGCTCGTCCTCCTCCAGGGCCTCCCAGTCCAGGTCCCGGCGGCTCACCTCGCGGCGGAAGCCCCGGGCGACCACGGGGCGGTACGCGCCGCCCGCGAAGGTGGTGCCGCACTTGCGGCAGTGCCAGACGCCGGTGCTCTTCCGCCGCACGGAGCGGTGGTGGCACTGGGGGCACCGATGGCGGCGGCTGGTGTGCTCCCCCACGTCCTTGAGGCGCTTCCGCACCCGCACGCCGTAGCGGACGCCGTACTTCCCGGCGATCCCCACCTTCTTCGTCCGTCGGGCCATGGTCACGTCACGATCTTGTCGCGGATGCCCGCGCCCATGTCCCGGGCCAGGGTCACGATCTGGGCGACCTCGTCCCGGGTGAAGGCCCCCATGAGGCCCTTCTGCATGGCGCGGATGTCCCCGTTCTCGTCCGCGGCCACCGTCAGGCGGGCGTCGGCTATCAATTCTTCGTCCAGGGTGGGGTCCACCAGGAGCGTCTCCTGGACTTTCGCGGTCGTCAGGGAGACGGGGTAGTGTTCCACGGGCAGGGGGTAGTCCTCCCCGTCGTCCATCTTCGCCGCCGCGGGGACCACGGCGTTCACCATGGCCGCGAGGGAGGCGTAAGACGCGCAGTCGAACAGGTTCCCGTCGTAGTCCAGGACGTGGAGGTCCAGGAAGAGGATCCAAACGCTCTCCCCCTCTTCCACGACGAGCTGGGACATGTCCACGGTCTTGGCCTCACGGATCCCCCGGTCCACGACCCGGGCGATCTCGATGGCCTCCTCCCGCGGGGGCCCCAGCTCGAAGGTCGGGGAGGCCAGGGGCCGGAGCTCCGCGCTCGTGATCAGGACGCCGCTGTCCGGGGTGTCCGGGTAGGGCGTGCCCAGGTCGAGCTTCACCCCCGCCATGACGTCCGTCTTGCCGAGGCGGACCCGGGCGGACCCGTCGGCGTTCCCCGCCACCCCCTTCTCCACGGTGAGGGCGCGCGGCTCCGTGAGCCCCCGACCGTCGGGCCGCTTGCCGGACGCGATGAGGCGCTGGAGGTAGGCCCGCATCAGGTCGGAGACGACCTCGCTCGTCATCTCAATCCTCCTCCTCCGCCGCCTCCACGGGGTAGTGGCTCCGCAGGGCCTCCGCCTGCACCTGGTAGATCTGCTGGCAGGCGCCCATGGCCAGGTCCAAGGCCTGGTAGAACTCGTCCTCGGTGAAGTGGCCGTCCATCTGGAGGAGGACGATCTCCCCCGTCCGGGGGGCGATGGCGGTGGGGAGGTCCGCCTCCCCATAGTTGTCCTCCTCGCCGTTCAGGTCCAAGACGACCTGCCCGCCCACCTTGCCGGCGGCGCAGGAGGCCACCAGGTCCGTCATGGGGATCCCCGCGTCCGCCACGGCCACGGCGGCGGCGGTGAGCCCGGCGCACCGGGTCCCCGCGTCCGCCTGGAGGATCTCCACGAACACGTCCACCGTCGCCCTGGGGAAGTGCTCCCGCTGGACCACGCGGCTCAGGGCCTCCGAGCTGATCTTGGAGATCTCCATGGAACGGCGGTCGGGGCCGGGCCGCTTCCGATCCGTCACGGAGAACGGCGCCATGTTGTAGCGGCACTGGACCAGGGACCGCACGGGGTCCTGGCGGTGCCGCGGATGGGCCTCCCGGGGACCGTACGCCCCCGCGATGACCCGGTTGTTCCCCCATTCCAAGTACGCGCTCCCGTCCGGCCGGTTCAGCACCCCGGCCTCGATGCGCAGGGGCCGGAGCTCGTCGACCTTCCGGCCGTCGAGGCGCAGCCCCTTGTCATCGAAGAATTGAATGTCTTTCTTCGCACCCATGTCGTCACACTCCAGGATGGTGGGCGGCCTCAGGCCTTCGGGCCGTACATCCCCTCCAGGAAGTCCCGCACGGACTCCGTGAGTCCAGCGACCTGGGACTCCTCGGAGATCTTCCGCACGACCTCCGCCGTGCGGGCGATGTCCTCCATCTCCCCATCGATCCAGATGCGGCCGTTCTGGCCCACCATCAAGCGGCACTTCGTATAGTCCTTGATCATGTTGATCATGCTCCCGCGGCGTCCGATGACCCGGGGCACCTTCATCGGGGAGACCTCCACGATCTGGCCTCCGGTCAGCCGCCGGAGACCGTGCTCCTTCAGCGTGAGGGAGACCCGCTTCGTCTCGTCCACGTCGGAGATCTTCGCGAGGATGGCGTCCTCTATGTCCAGGAACCGCTTCGTGTCCCCGAAGTCCACCTTCCACGGCACGTCGTTCACGTGGAGGGTCGCCGGGTACGCGGAGCCCACGTCCACCAGCCAGTGGGAGGGCCCCAGGTCCAGGACGAGTCCGATGATCTGATCGCCCCGCGAGGGCATGTACCGCCCCTTGAGGGGGATGATCTCCACCCGGTCCCGCCGCTCCACGACGACGCCCAGAACGGAAGAGTATACCTTCTCCCCTTCGGCGAAGGTCCCGCGTCCCGGTTTCACGCGCCCTTCGGCGATGAGCTCCCCAGGTACGGCAACCCGCCTGTTGCCACTGTTACCCATGCTCTCTGACTCGCAGCGCCTCCAACGGAGGTTCTGACTTAATAGTTTCGGGTTCGTCCGGGGGCCCGACTAGTCCTCCTCATCCAGGGACCGGGTCTCGACGGTGCCGTGGGTGCGCTCGTTCAACCGGTCGTACAGGTCCGTCTGCAGCCCCGCGGGGAGCTCCACGACGCCGATCCACGAGCCGTCCCGCTGCCACTCCTCCTGGGTCACCTTCCCGAACGCGAGGATGTCCGCGAAGCACCGGCCGTAGTCCTCCCCGGAGAGCTTCACGGCGATGCGGGCGGTCTCGAACCGGATCGGCAGGATGGGTCGGAGGGCGCTGAGGACCGCCTCCACCTGCTCCTCCGCGGACTTGAAGGGGTCGATGTTCACCTTCGCCTCCTCCATGGCCATCTGGATGCGCTGGGGCGGGTGGGGGGTCCGGGTCTGGGGGTTGATGGCGTTCGCGGCGATGATCCCCACGATCTTCTTCGCCTTCGCCTCCTGCATGGCCCGGCGCTGCTCCGTGGTGAGCTGGATCTCCCCCTTCTTCACGATGATCGTCGCGACCTCGAGGGGGTCCGTGGTGCCGAAGGCCTCCTCCATCTTCTCCTCGGACGCCTTCTCGCCCTTCTTCACGTCGCGGAAGATGCGGTCGATGGCCATGTGCTCCCCCAGGTCCACGGGCTTCCCCGCGCGGAGGGGCTGCACGATGTCCGGCTTCACGAGGACCTCGAAGCGCTCCCCGTGGCTCTCCATGTGGGCGATGACGCGGTCCTTCGTCAGGTCCAGGCGGCTCTCCCGCTTGATGTCGCCTCCGCGGGCGCCTTGGGACATCGGGTCCTCCTCAGGAGGCCTGGCCCAGGCGACCCAGGTAGGCGCCGACCTGGTCTTCGGGGAGCCGTCGGAACGCCTCGCCCTCGCGGATGACGCCGATCTCCACCGCGGCGGCGTCCAACCCGTCCTCCGAGGCCCCCTGGAGGCCCTCCAGGCCCAGGAGGATCGCATCATCCATGGGCGCGTTCTCGTCGTAGCGCTCCTCGAAGAGCTCCATCACCGTGTTCCGTCCGGACCCGATGCTCCCCGCCTTGTAGGACACGAGGGCGCCGCTGGGGTCGGTCTCGAAGAGGTGGATCCCCGACTCGTCCACCCCGGCCACGAGCATCGCCGTGCCGAAGGGTCGGACGCCCCCGTACTGGGTGTAGTTCTGCTTGAAGTCGCAGATCCGCTTGACGAGGAGGTCGACGGGGATGATTTCGTCGTAGGTGACCTTGTTGATCTGGGACACGAGGCGGGCGTAGTCCACGAGGACCCGCGCGTCCGCCACCAGGCCCGACGTGGCGCACCCGACGTGCGCGTCGATCTGGAAGATCTTCTCGATCGAGGAGGCCTCCATGAGGCGGGACACGATCTTCTTGTCCGCCATGAGCACGATGCCGTCCTTGAACTTCAAGCCCGCCGTGGTCGTCCCCCGGGTGACCGCGACGCGCGCGTACTCCACCTGAAACAGGCGGCCGTCGGGGGAGAAGACTGTGATAGCCCTATCATAGGCCATCTGTCCTGGTTGCATTGAGAACCACCTTTCGACATCAACATCGGAGGCTTTTATAAACCTTTGTCAGTGCTCCCGGGGGCCTTCTCCCCCTGGAAAACGCGGGGTCTCGGGCGGGTCACGGGCGGTACTTGCGGCGGGCCTTGCGGAGGGTCCCCGACGTGCCCACGGTGACCACGCGGACCGCCTCCCCGTCCACTGCCCGCAACCCGCGGAGGGCGGCGATGGCCTCGTCTTTGAGGGTGTGGGCGCAACGGAGGATCCCCCACGCGCCGTCGAACTCGATGACCCGCGGCTGGACGCGGTCCCGCAGCACGGGCCCGAGGGCCTCATCCAGGGCGGCCGCCAGGGCGGTCGGGGAGGGCGGGCGCTCCGCCTCGACGGTGAACGCGATGTAGCGGGAACGTCCCGTCGCGTCCTTCACGACCACGAGGGGCGCATCGGCCCCGGGAGAGTAAAGGCTTCGGTCAGTGGACGACGTCGATGTCGTCGGAGACGGGGGCCGGGAGGCCGTCCTTCCCCAGGAGGGACTTGGACTTCACGCCGGTGAGGACCAGCAGGACCCGGACGCTGCGCTCCAGCTCGGGCTCGACGCTGCAGCCCCAGATGATGCGGGCCTGGGGGTTCACCTTCTCGCTGACGAGCTCCGCCGCCCGCTCCGCCTCGGAGACGGTCATGTCGGGGCCGCCGACGATGCGGATGAGGGCGCCGCGGGCGTGGGTGAAGTCCACCTCCCCCAGGAGGGGCGACTCCAACGCCTCGTTCACCGCGAAGTCCACCCGGTCCCTCTCCTCGTCGCTCTCGCCGATGCCCACCATGGCGACGCCGCCGCCCTTCATGATGGTCATCAGGTCACTATAGTCCAGGTTCACGAGGCCAGGCTTCGTGATGATCTCCGTCATGCCCTTGATGCACTGCATCAGGACCTCGTCGGCGACCTTGAAGGCGGCGTCGATGGGGAGGCGGGGGACAAGCTCCAGGAGCTTGTCGTTGTAGATCACGATGGTGGTGTCGCAGAACCGTCGGAGCTTGTCCAGGCCAGCGTCGGCGTTCTCCATCCGGATGGCGCCCTCCGCCTTGAAGGGCATCGTGACGACGCCCATGGCCAGGGCGCCCTCCTCCTTCGCGAGACGGGCGATGTATTGGGCGCTGCCCGTGCCCGTGCCGCCGCCCATGCCCGCGGTGATGAAGGCGATGTGGGAGTCCCGGAGGAAGTTCCGGAGCTCCTCCTCGTTCTCGTGGGCCGCCTGCTCCCCGACCTCGGGGAGGGCGCCCGCGCCAAGGCCCTTCGTGGCCCGGCGGCCGATGAGGATCTTGCGGGGCGAGTGGACGGACAGGAGGTGCTTCGCGTCCGTATTGATGGCGCACAGCTGCGCGCCGACGACCCCCGCCTCGCTGCAGCGGTTGATCGTGTTCGAACCGCCGCCTCCGGCCCCGATGATTTTGATGCTGACGTGCAGGGAGTCGACGAGCTTCTGGAGTTCGTCGTCGTCGGCCCCCTTCTCCGTGGGCTCCACGGTTTCCGTGGGCGTTGGGGCCGCCTCATCCTGCTCCTTCTCATGCCTCGACAGTGCCTGGTCTACAATGGACTTCATAGTGCCATCCCATCCGGTGCTGGCCGCATCGATGACGCTTTATATAAATGTACTGAAGGAGACCGGAAGGGCGACGGATGACGTCATGGCGTGCGCCGAGAAGGTTCGATCGATGGAAGTGGGCCCGGGCGTGCGTCCCGGGATGTGTGAGGAAAAAGCCATCTACCTCCCACCTGCATGTGGAGTGCCATGGGATGGAGGGGTCCCACTCGAGGTCCGGGTCCGCAACTTCTTGCGGTGGCCCTCGTGGCGGTCCTCATAGTGCTGGCAACTTCAACGTACATCGTCATCGCTTGGGCCGAGTACGCCGATCGACCCCCTGGAAGACCTATCGTGATTTGGGCTCCCACCCGCCTGGATGAGGACTCGTGGCGACTCACAATCGCCGATGAGGATGCCGTGACCGCGTTGCGCTACTGGCAGGTGGTTGTCCAGGACGATGCGTCAAATGAGGTCTTGGCGGGACCCGAACCTTTGAGGGACGGATACATACTCTCCGCAGATTCGGCCACTGTTACGTTCGTAGACCTCACCCGGCCGGGGTTCTTGAACTCGGGTGACTACTTCGAGGTCCATGGAATCCCCGCCGGGATGACCTACCGGGTCTCTTTGGTCTGGTGGCCCACGGGGGACGTGGTCCGCACCGGGACCGTCCCAAGGTGACCCTGGACATCGGAAAGCCCCGTCGGGTGGTGGCGATGTACTGCCGCATTCGAAAGAGAAGATAGCGGGGCCTGGATTTCCAGCCTCGCGGGGGCGTCCCGCGGGGTCTTTGAACCAGGGATCTCCGGGTTATGAGCCCGACGGGATTTCCTAGCTACCCCACCCCGCTACAGGGCGAACGATGGGGAGTCCGATAATAAACCTATCGAGGTGGTCTCCTGGGGAGGATAGGAGGCGTGTCGGTTGTCTGCAGAAGGTCTCCCGCCCATGGAGGCTGTGTCGCTGAGGTTCACGGCGGCGAGGTGCCATCCGATGTCCGCCGCGGACGTCTGGGGGACCATGTTGGACTGGCGGCTGAGGTGTGCCGGGGTGAGCGAGAGGTGGTCTTCCTCGCACAAAGGGAGGACGGTGTGGTCGCCACCGATGCCTGGGGGAGTGCCTCCCCGGTCCATGGCCTTCACCGGGGGCACGAC
>CAYFXO010000032.1:0-2799 GCA_964347125.1 uncultured Methanomassiliicoccales archaeon
CGGGGCGTGGGTCAGCTGGGCGAGGCGGCACGCGAGCATGGGCAGGGCGCTGTAAGCCCCCATGATGACCACCTCCCCGTCCGCCAGATGGCGGGCCATCTCCACGGCCATCAGCTCTCCCGTCGTGTGGGCGGTCACGAAGGCCCCTCCCGGCGGTGGAAGACGACGATCCACGGGCTGCCGTGGCGCTTCCGCTCGGCCTTCGAGGCCCGGCGGAGGTGGCGGCTCTCCTTGGGCTCCCATCCGGTCGGCGTGGGCTCGAGGAGGCCCGGGGCCTTCCGGCGGGAGTAGGCGCTGAGGCGATTGCTCAGGTAGGTCTGGGCGGAGTAGCGGGTGCCCGACCCGTAGAGGCCGTAGCGGTCCACCAGGGCCCGCCAGAGCTGCGGGTACGCCTCCGTGAAGACGTCCACGAAGTCCAGGACGGTGAAGGCCTCCGGGAGTTCCCGGATCACCGCCTCCACCTGGTCAACGGTGGCTCGGGGCCGCCGTTCCTCAGCTACCAGGGGATCCCCCCCTCCATGAGTTCGTCCACCTTCGCCCGCCCGCCGATGGCCTCCAGGTAGGCCTCGTTCGTCGCGGGGCCCCGGACGAAGGCGTCCAGATACCCCTCGAAGTCCTCCTTGCAGGCCTTCAGGTACGCTTTCAGGTGGTCCTCGTCGTAGCGGTAGTAGCGGTGGCTCGACGTGGGGTGGCACCCGAAGGGGACCGGGACCACCGCGTCCACGAGCATCCCCGGGATCGTCACCCGCCCCGCGTGCTCCTGGATGTACTCGTTGGGGACCACCTCCTCCACCTGGAGGATGACCGCGTCGCTGGCCCGGGCCATGTCCGCGTCCGTGAAGGGGCTGCCCTCCATGATCCCGTTCCCGTAGGCGTCCGCCTTCTGGCAGTGGACGAGGCTCACGTCGGGCTGCAGCGCCGGGGCGCAGAGGACCCTTTCCCCGGTGAAGGGGTCCTGTCCCCACCGGTAGTCGTCGGGGTTGAGGGCCGCCATGTCCGTGGCCTCGAGGCCCTTGGGGAGGGGGGTGTAGGGGACGCTGCTCGCCCCCGCCCGGTAGCCGTAGACGACGAAGGCCTCGTCGCACTCCCGCACCTTCAGCTCCCCGGATTCCGCCCGCGCCCGGAAGTTCGGGGCGAGGCCCAGGTACTCGAGCCCGATGTAGGACAGGATGACCTCGTGCACGAGGCCAGCGCCGATGAGGAGGTCCGCGTTGATCGAACCCGAGGGGGACGTGGTGAGGGTGCCGACGCGGATCCCCTGCCGGACCACCTCCCGGATGAGGGCCATGGGGTTGTTGTGCATGTGCATCCCCCCGACCCCCAGGAAGACGCCGTCCGTCAGGTGCGCCTCCACCGCCTCGCGGGGGGTGACTACCTTCTCTGTCCGGGGCACGGCGCTCCCTCCGGCGGGCATGGCGGGGCGGATATAAAACAGGGCGCCGGGGGCATTCGTTAGGGGTTTATAGGCCCCCGCCGTTGGCATTGAGCCCGCCGAGACCCGCAGGTGGTGGAGCGCAGAGTGTCCAGGGGGTCCCTCCGCTGAAGGCCGTTCCAGAGCAACGCATCCAGGCGGCGAACGAGGCCGGGGTCCGCGAGGCGGGGGAGTGGATCCTCTACTGGATGATTGCCCAGCGGCGGGCCGGATGGAACTTCGGCCTGCAACGGGCCCTGGAGCTCGCCGAATCCCTGGACCGCCCCGTCGTCGTCCTCGAGGCCCTGCGGTGCGGCTATCCTTGGGCCAGCGACCGGCTGCACCGCTACGTCCTGGACGGGATGGCCGCGAACGCGCGGCGATTCGAGGGGACGGGCGTCCACTACTACCCGTACGTGGAGCCCCACGCCGGGGACGGCCGGGGCCTCTTGGACGCGTTGGGCCGGCGGGCGAGCGTCGTTGTCACGGACGAGTTCCCCGCCTTCATCCTGCCCCGGATGGTCCGGGGCGCGGCCCGCCGCCTGCCCGTGCGGGTGGAGCAGGTGGACTCCAACGGCCTTCTGCCGATGCGGGCGACGAACCGGGTGTACGCGACGGCCCACTCGTTCCGGCGGTTCCTCCAGAAGAACCTCCCCGCCCACTTCGGGGAGTTCCCGGAGGCGGACCCCCTGGAGGAGGCGGACGTGCCGGAGTGCCCGGAGCTCCCCGGGGGCATCCTGCGCCGCTGGCCGGAGACCGCGACGGACGAACTGGAGGGCGGGCGGGAGGTGCTCCGCCGCCTGGACATCGATCACACGGTGCCCCCCGCCCCGGACACGGGAGGCGCGGACGCGGCCACGGCCCGCTTGCGGGAGTTCCTCACGGAGGACCTTCCCCGCTACGCGAAGGACCGGAACCGGCCGGAGGAGGCGGTGACGAGCCGCCTCTCGGGCTACCTCCACTTCGGCCACCTCTCGCCCCACCAAGTCTTCCGGGAACTCATGGACGCGGAGGGGTGGTCGCCGGACGACGTGTCCTCGGAGACGAAGGGGAGCCGGACGGGCTGGTGGAGGGTCGGGGAGAACGCCGAGGCCTTCCTCGACCAGCTGGTGACGTGGCGGGAGCTCGGGTTCAACATGGCCTGGCAGCGGCGGGATGCCAACCGGTACGGCTCGCTGCCCGCCTGGGCCCTCAAAACGCTACGGGAGCACGAGGGGGACCCGCGGGAGCACGTGTACACGCTGGCGGAGTTCGAGGCCGCCTCCACCCACGACCCCCTGTGGAACGCGGCCCAGATGCAGCTCGTGCGGGAGGGCCGCATCCACAACTACCTGCGGATGCTCTGGGGCAAGAAGATCCTGGAGTGGTCGCGGACGCCCCGGGACGCC